>JAUREO010000025.1 GCA_030827365.1 Candidatus Poseidonia sp.
TGTCAATAAACTATCTCATTTTGGAAGGAATTGGAAAATCCAAAGATGGGAATTGGTCAGAAGCAAGTTATTTTGTTGTAGGAATCTCTCGATCAGAGGCATCAGAAGTCGGGAAAAAATATCGTCAGAATGCAATATTATACGGTGAACCCAAACCAGAATTAATTTTGCTTTATGACCCATAGGCTATGAGCATAGACTACCCTATGATGCGCTGAACGCTCTCAATTGGCCATACTCAGTTCTGTGGCTTCACGTTCGAAGTGAATCATCGAGTGCAAAATCGTTCCAGTCAATAATCGATGCTTACGATTCATGTCATCGACTTTCTTTCGAGTATCCAGTTCGATTCGTTGAACTTCATTTGTAATGACCGGAATGTCGCCAAACCCTTTCCACACAATCACGCTGTACAATGTCTCAAAGGAGCGATGCTCTTCCATGATAAGGTCGGTGTATTGTGTGAGTGTTTGGATGGACACTGCTGCAATGATACCCACGACGAGCGTAACGCTGATGGAAATGATGAGGGCATTCTGATTCCATCCAAAAAATGAGTTCAACCCTCCTGTTCCGAGGACCAGTGCCACAGTAAGAAACCAACCCATTTGAATAACTTGAGTTCGTATCGAGGAAAGTTCAGAATTGACGGCAATCGCAGTGTTCATTTTCATTTGGATGTAGGTGATGATTCTGTCAACATTTCTTCCCAGAAGAATTTGGTTCAAACCTTCTTGAGTTGACTCAGTTGCTTCTTTGATTTCGGTTGGGAGTTCAACATCAATCATGTCAGTCAACTTTCGTGCATTGATGTTGTTTATCATCAATTCGATTTTGAATCCCGTCAAAACAGTGATTTTGAATCGTTTTCTTTGATTCAGGATTGCATTGGGTGAGGTGCAGCAGCATTTACTTCGCTTGATACACCTTCGGCGTAACGCTTGAAGTTTTCGTTAAACATGCTGGCGAGTTTATCCGCAGTTTGATCGTAATCATCACCATTAGCCCAAGTGTTTCGTGGAACGAGTACTTCGGCAGGGACATTTGGACAAGAAGTCGGAATATCAAATCCAAATCTTGCATCCTTGACATATTCGACATCATCAAGTGAACCATCGAGGGCTGCGTTGAGCATGGCTCTGGTGTACTTGATTTTCATTCGGTTGCCCACGCCATATGGCCCGCCAGACCATCCGGTGTTGATGAGCCAAGCCGTTGACTCGTGATGAGCCATTTTGTCAGAGAGTAAATCAGCGTACACCCCTGGGTGCATCGGCATGAACGGTTCACCAAAACAAGCGGAAAAGGTTGCTTGTGGCTCCTTGACGCCAATTTCAGTTCCTGCAACTTTTGCAGTGTATCCCGAAATGAAGTGATAAGCTGCTTGTTCGGGGGTGAGTCGGGAAATGGGTGGTAAAACACCGAAAGCATCGCAGGTCAAGAAAATCACATTTTGTGGATGACCGCCCTTGGAATCTTCGGTGCGGTTGTCAATAAATTCAATTGGATACGACCCACGGGTGTTTTGGGTTCTACTCGTATCAAAGAAGTCAGGCACACCATTTTCATCGAGTACAACATTTTCAAGAATTGAACCGAACATTCTTGTCGTTGCAAAAATTGCGGGTTCATCTTCTTCGGATAAGTCGATGAGTTTAGCATAGCAACCTCCTTCAAAGTTGAACACACCATTTGAACCCCATCCATGTTCATCATCACCAATGAGTGCGCGGAGTGGGTCAGCGGAAAGTGTGGTTTTTCCAGTGCCAGAGAGTCCGAAGAAAATAGCGGTGTTTTCGCCAGTTGTGTTTGCTGAGCAGTGCATTGGAAGAATCCCCTTCTTTGCAAGCAGCAGGTTCATCACTGAGAAAATAGATTTCTTGATTTCACCTGCGTATTGCGTTCCCCCGATAATCACTTCACCAGATGCATAATTGACGATGACGAAACATTCTGAATTCACCCCATCCGTAGCAGGGTTTGCGGTGAAGCTTGGTGCATGATACACAACAAATTCTGGGTTATGATGTTCTAATTGTTCCTGTGTTGGTCGAATAAACATGTTACGTGCAAAGGCATTGTGCCAAGCGTTTTCGTTAATGACTCGAATAGGAAGTGCTTCACTAATCTCAGCACCACAAAACAAATCTTGAACGTACAGTTGTTCACGTGCAGAGAGGTAGGCAATCACCTTTTTCTTCAAATTTTCAAAAACTTCGAGCGTTGTTGGGACATTGATTTTTCCCCAATTGATGTCATTTTCAAACTCGGGTTCCTTGACGATGAACTTGTCGTTTGGTGAGCGACCGGTGCGATCACCAGTTTGTGTGACGAGGGCACCATGAGCACTGAGAACCCCTTCGTTATGTTCGATAGAAATCTTCACTAACGTTTGGGTTTCAAGGTTCCAGTGTATTGTTCCACCAGAAAAAATACCGTGTACCTCAAGGGTAGCACCCCTTCGAGAAACGCTTTCCATGACCAAGCGATGAGTAGGATGTCTTTTTCTCTTTTGGTTGGGAATGTCCTCCAGTTTGTGCATTTTTTGCAGATAAGTCTCTCTTTTTGCGTTGAAGGAAAGACAGTTTCAAAACTCAATTCATCGAGCAGATGGTATGGAGGACTCATCACGCACACCAAAATCCTCCTCCGGACTTGATGAAGATATTCTACGTCAAAAGGAATTTTCCAAACCCAAAAATTTGGACGTCAGCAAATTTATGATTCAACAACACGATGAGTCTCCCTCAAAAAAACATGAGAATACACCTGCACCTAAGAGTGATGTTGCTGTTGGAGAGGCGGCAGAGTTGTTCGTTGAATCCGAATCAAAACTTGAATCCAAGCAGAAAGAGCTTGTGGCAGAAGCATCTTTGAGCAAAGGACTCATTATCTTCATGATTGGTATTTGGACTGCCATTGGGGCAACGGTGGGCACCCAACTTTCCCCGCTACCTAGTGCTGTATCTTTGGTCATCATGGCCTTGATGGGATTTTATCTTTCCAACCGTTGGATTCCAACACCATCCATGCGATATTTGGGTGTTGCATGGGCCATCATTTCAATGAAATTACTGTATGGCTTAACCATCGATGCTTGGAGTTGGGGCTGGTTTGCCTCAAGTCCAATCGGGGAAGGCCAAACCCTCGGGGCCGTTCTGCTTGGATGCGTAGGTCTCAATATTGGTTTGGCGTTCTACCACGATGAAGATGCAATTGCAACCCAAGCAACGCTCGTATTCTTCGCAATTGGAAGTGCAACAGGAGGTTTGTTCGGAGGAACTGGAGTTGCCATCGTTTTGTTTATCGCGATGTTGTGCATGCACAGTCTCGCTTTCCTTCGTTCTTCAGGAAATCTCGCAAGTCTCGGTATTGCCGTATCCTTCCTTTGGATTGGCATTCATGCCTTATCGAATGGTTGGGGTATTCTATCACTTGAAGTTGTACAAATTTCAAATCAAGCAACGCTGTTTTTGTTGATGTGTGGAACAACAGGCGTCAATGCCTTTGTGGCAACTCGATTCGTTCGAGAAGAAAATTGGCTGAGCACATTTGTTGAATCCATTGGTTTTGGCAAACCCAGTTTGTGGGCAGTATCTGTCGGACTTGGAATGTGCGGGGCGCTCATGACGATTGCCGCTCATCGAGACGAAACCAGTTTTGCCTTAGCACAACTCTTTTTGCTTGCGTTTGCATTTACGATGTCCTACCTTGTTGTTCGGGGAGTACCTTGGACGAAAGTCGCCCCAGTTTCCATCATCATACTGCCTCTTTTGGCATTGATTTTCGTCTTTTTCGATATCGGTCTTCTTTCGTATTCCCTTCCGTATGGCGTAGGTCCGTACGGTATGTTTGCCGTGTTTGCAGCCATGTTGACTGGAGTGATGTTGTTGCAAAACCAACGCCGCGTTTCAGACCATGTTTTGTGGATTGGTGCGATAGCGTGCTCAATTTTACTCACCCTCCTCATTTCAGTTGAAGATAAGACAACCTCTCGAACCCTCCTTTTGTCCCAAGCCCTATTGTTTGCAGCACTTTCCGTGCTTGGATTTCTTCGTCGCTCCCCTTCCATTTCGGGAGCAGCAATTCTTACCCCACAAATTTGGCTGATCAGTTTTGCCGGGGATGTCGAATCCCGGCTCTTGAACCAAAATATCTTGTCAAATGTCGTCATTTTTGAGGAGATTGCAATTTGGATGGGCTTGCTGTTGCTCCAAGCAAGTATTCTTTGTGTACCAATGGGCAAGAGTCAACTTAACATCATGAGGCAACTTGACCACCTTTCCGAATTCGGTTCCAGGCTTCAACAATCTGGCTTACTCCAATTATGGAACATCTCGTTTATCGCATTTGTTTTGACCCTTTGGACCGTCACTTTTAATGGTGGCATTCCTTACCTATTTGGTGCATTTTTGCTTTGGTTTTTGTTGTCCTCGCTTCATTTAGCCCTCAGTTTGCATCGTGGCTCTCAAGTCAATCCAACGCGGTTACTCATCGCCAGTGGTCTACTTGCGGTCATATGTTCCTGGAATTACGGCAGCGGAGAATTTTTCCTGCTCGCATGGGGCTTGCTTCATGGTTATGCCTTTGTACGAGCAAAATCGGTGCAAGAGGAATTCAGTGAAACAAAAGAAAGGGGATTTGCAAAAATGCTGAACGCATATCTTGGCGTATCTGTCCTTCTCATGTTTAGTATCGTCTTGGAAAACCCCGATCGAATCGTTTTGCCTGCAGGTTTTGACTACCTGGTGAATGTTGACGAAAGCCTTCTTCTTGGTCTATCGATTTGTGGTGCTACAGCACTCTTCTTGCTTACGATTCCAACGATGCGCAACATGCTTCTTTCATCTATTTTCATGATTACACTTTTCATCGCTTATGGCCAGTATTCCTTACAATCATCAAATGTGTATGATTCAGCTTTGACATTGGTGTTGTTCCTCGGTTCGGCTGCACACGCTACTCTTTCAGGAGAAACACGAAGGGGCCTCTCAGCATTTGGTAAACGCGACGAACGAATTCAAAGAATGAACGAAAAGCAACATCGTATTCGTGAACTGCTCGATAACGATGATGGCTGTGAGACGAATATTCTTGCGAGAATTGATGCAGAACAAGTTCGATTGTTTGAACAACGGCAAAAACGCAAAAAACGATCGGGGGAAGGTCAAGCCGACGAAATTTACACTGCTGATATTCACTATCAACCGATAGTTGTTCTCGCCTTTGTTACTGTGCTCAATCTCGGAACTGCTTGGATTTCGTACACCACAGCGTATGCCCTTGAAGCATTGATGTTTGCTACAGGTGCAAATGCAATATTGTTTGGTCTTGCTCGTTATCAGGCAGGGCGTTTTCAACTCAGAATGCCCGATATTCTCGGTATTGAATCCACTGCATTCTTCGCAATGTGTGCTCTTGTTGTAACGCATGTAGCGGGACGAATGACAACGGGGACCCTCGTTGCGGACGATCACCTTCACCTTGCTGTTCTGTTCATCGGCTTATCCACCTTGGGAGCGATGACGTTGCACCACCGAAGTGACTTAGGTTTGCGGATACCGAATGTGATTGAAGGCATCGTCATGTTTTTCTTTGTTGACCGTTGTCTTGCCATCTTGTTGGGTGGAGAGGTGCCTTTGTTTACCCAAATGAATCCATTAAATGGAGGACTTGTCTCCGAGATTTCCCCCCTGCTCTTCATTGAAATTGGCCTTCTTGTCATTGTTGTTGTCGCCCTCTATATCGATAATGAAAGAGCAAGAAGGGAATTGATGAACCATAGAACAGTGATTGAACGAGGGTTATTTTTGATGATGTTATCTGTACTATCTTGGGGTATAGCTTCGATTCTTTTGGTATTGGTCAACCTTCGACGAAGTTTGAGCAAACAAGAACCTCAACTCATTATTATGGCGAGCCTTGCATTTTCAGTCGCATACGCATCAATTCGATTTTGGTTGAATGACGGTATTTCATTGCTTCCAGAAACGGGTGAAGTGATGTTTTCAATGGGGTTACTTCTCCTCATATGTGCAGGAGTGGTGGTCAAACTCAACCACTCATCTTGGCTTTCACCATTGCTTTCATCATCCCATCTGCTCCTGTATCTTGCACCAATCCTCATGGTGAGTGGGTCGATGTTTATTCTCGGTATCCTCGCATTGTCTGGTGCAACCTGGATTAGCGGTATCATTGAGATGAGAAAATCCTTGAGAATCATGGGTGCCTTGAATCTCCTTGTTGCATGGCTCGGCTTTACCATCGAGGCAATTTATGGAAACTCAACGGACTTACTCTTTGTTTGCCTCATTGCATCAGCGATCGTATTGTTTGCAGTGACAACATTATCACAATCAAAAATGACTCAAATGATGGTTGAAGATTGATTATGAAAATGCGCTTCTGAGGACGGATTCTAATGCACCAAGAAGTCCGATGATTGATTCCATTTCACACAACCTATTGACTCGCAACGAAATATTCGTTTTTTCTTGAGTTCCACTGTTTCGAATGGCTACAGTTCCACGTGCTTGACCATTCAAAAATTCGATGAGGAGTAAGTCCTCTTCCCCTTCGACAATACGCGAACGAGTTTGATAGCCCAACTTCTGAAGGGAATCTATACTCATTGATTGACAGGCAAGATACAGTTCGGAGTTCGTAGACCATCGTTCTCGATGTGGATTGGGTATTGAAATTCGTTGCTTTTTTCCATACTTGATGTCGTTTTGAATTGAACCGAACAGCAAGCACCGCATCATCGTTGCAAGGCCGTCTCCAACAACAGAGGGCCGTTGGGACGGTGTATTCGAAGACATCACGATGTGCCCCGAATCTTCAACGCCAAGGATATCAAATTCTTTTGAGCATCTATCAAGTTTACCGTGTAGTGAATGCCCAAGCCATCTGTCGCCAACTGCCGTTTCCTCGGTTTTGTTTGACTCGTTGAGTGAGGTCACAAAATTTTGGAATTCGAGGTCAGATTCTATACTCATTGCAACGAGCCATTCAGTATCTTGGCGTGGTTGAAGAATCATCGAAGCGAGTTTATCTCCATCAACGACTCGAAAACCATTGTCGGTACACTCGAGAAGGAAACAACGGTCACCATCGCCGTCAATTGCACCACCAACGATTGTTCCAGGTGATGCATAATCAAGTGCTCGAATCATTGCATGAGAGGAAATTTTGGCTTCCTCTATTGTCCATTCGTCTCCTGGTTTCAGTTCCCCTGCTCCGCATTGGTCATTGAGAACATTGGCTGAGTCACTGACTTCACTAGATTGAATTCCCGTGAAGGACGCAAAAAAAGATGCAAACCACGTGTGTGCTGAACCCTTCGATGAGTCGATGAGAAAAGGCCGATGAATGTTCATTTTGTACGAATCATCATGATGCTGCTTCCATTGTGAAATACGATGCATCAACCAAGTTTGATGGAATTGAGCACTTTCTTGAGAAGAAATAATGCGTTCGGGCAAACCCAAAATGTCCTCATCTTCGCTTTCAATAGGTCGTTCTTCTGCAGATAATTGAATCATCACGTTCGAGAGGTACAATTCACGTTCAGGCAATGATTTCATTCCGTTTGAATCGAATAATTTTACCCCCGAATCTGAAACTGGATTATGACTTGCTGTGATCATGCAGCCAAGTCGAGCATCATGTTCCAACACAAGGCCGTGCAGTACTGGAGTTGATGTGATTGGGGCGTGGATGACGGTGCAGTTATGAAGACGCAGTCCTATCGTCAACTGCTTTGCAAAATTGGAATTTGCTGGTCGTTCGTCCCAACCAATGATAACGGTGGTTCCATGGCCAGGAAAGAGGTCGATATTCATTGCAAGGGCTTCGCCAAATAATCGGAAGATATGGGGATGTAGTTGTCGTTGTTGGAAAAAAACATCGATGGCGGCAGCCTCATCCATTGGGGTATCAATCGCTTCTCCTCGAATCCCATCCGTTCCAAAAAAGGATGACATGAAGGCCACCTACATCGACGTATTGTCGGGGTGAATTCCTGTTACAGTCATGTTGGGTTTGACGATGGAACCTTTGCCCAAAACAACACCTGGGTTTGTGACTGTATTGCATCCAAGAGCACAATCTTCACCTAAAATCGCACCAAATTTCCGAAGACCAGAAGCATGGGTTTTGTCTCCAATTCGTAAAATGACTTCGGTTCCATCGTTTCGAAGGTTGCTTAATTTCACACCAGCACCTAAATTGACACGGCCTCCGAGGATGGAATCACCTACGTAATTGAAATGTGGTGCTTGGGCACCGGGCAAGAGAATTGAATGTTTGATTTCGCTGCAATGACCAACTATTGCACCATCACAAATCCATGCGTATTGGCGGATATAGGCACCGTGCCGTATTGTAGCGTTTGGTCCGATATAACAAGGACCAATGAAATGAGCGCCAGGTTCTATCTTGGCGCTGGGATCGATGTGAACAGGCCCTTCATTTGAATCAATTGTGCAATGGGGAGGGGCATTTGATGAAGTTGTAAGTTTTGATGAAAGCTGATTTTTAAGTCCATTTTCTTGGTCGAGAAGAACTTCCCAAATTGGTTGTTCTTGTGGTAAATTAGGCATCAAGCCATCAAATCTTTTGTTGTAGAACGATGGAAATAATGCAGTTGCAAAGACATGATTTGGCCACTGCATGTGCATGGCGAGAAGTTTCTAAGGCATCAATGTGATGATGACCTTTTTACGCGGGATGATAAATTCTCTTTCCGGTCGTCGTATCAAGGCTAAATGCAATAATACCTTTGAGATATCTCGGAATGAAAAGACCGATCTTCCGAGGAGTAAGTCCGTGATTTCTCATCCTCTTTTCATTTGAAAGATGATGGACAATATCTGAAGCAGAACATTGATCAACGGTGTTTACGTAATCAACAATTTCACTCATCAGTCTTTCCAGTCTCGCCTCCTTTTGGGTTTTTCTACGAACCATGATACTATATTGTCTTGCAATCATAAAGAGATGTGGAGGGATATCCTTGGGCTCCCATGATTTCTCTATTTGGTCGAAATTACTTCATTCCATTTGAAGGACGAACCCCGTCGAAACAATTTTTCATGAAAATCACGCTGATTGATATGGGAACAACGAGCAATTCGTCCTCTGTTGTTGTAGCATCCAAGGCGCACATGAAGAGGCACAAAGATTTCAGAATTTGAAATGATAGGCCCATCGGCTGTGGGCATAGATGCCGTCACCGTTTCTTGTTCACCATCCCACGAAATATCTGAGGTTGTAGGGCATACAAGATTCGATTGAGATTGCAAACGAATGGCACCTTCATCGAGTTTCAGAGCTTTCCAACTATCTCTATTTCCTTCATTCATCCACTCGATGATGGCTTTCATTTGTGGTTTTGTTGCAAGCCCAATCATGGTTTGTTCCCACCACCCTTCACTTCGAGCGATGGTCACATGGTGAATGCCAGGTTTGACTTCCCGAGCATCGAGACTGTCGGCCCATGTACGACAGAGGTGTTCAAGACGAACAATAAGGAGAGGTAAGGGTCCAATGTTCATGTCTTGCATGCGGTAAGGATTGGCGCACTCACCTGCAATTAGGATAGGAAATCGCTCTGATAGCGTCGGAGCTTGATGTTGTTGAAGTAAAGTATCAAGTTTCGTTTGTTCATGGTGATATTTAGAAGCAAATTCCAAGAGTTCTGTTCGATGAAGTTCTTTTTCCACATTATGAAACGCAGGGGATTCGAGTGTGAAGATGTGGTTTTGTGTAAAGAGTATTGATGTGTGCGGAATCAAAACCGGTGAATTCGATGAACTGTATGTCCACAGGCGAGGGTTGGTTTCCATATCGTCACATTCCTATTGAGTAAACGTGGCTATATGCAAGCATTGCGGGCAAGTTACTTTGATGGGACGTTGACTTGGGATGCCCAATGCGACTCCACAGGCCGGACAAACAATGGCTTGTTCCACCATCGCTCTTCGTTGTTTGGCTTCAATGGAGGGGTCATAATCAAATTGGAATTGGTCCTTATTCACGTAGGTGGGCTGATTATTCGGCGGAGCAGGCCGTGGCATATTGGTGATTTCTTCACGGCCTGCAGGGGGGGCAGGTCGTCCAAGTTGTGTCGATTGAGTTTGGGCGGGTTGAGAAAAAGAAGTCATAAGGCTCCGAAGCGTTTCTTCATCAACCCCATATTGACGACAAACTCTGTCGATTTCGAGCATTTGGTCGTATCCTGTTAGGCCGAGCAAGCGCTGAAGTTCTTCTGCTGGAACTTGACTCATAGAGAGGGTGAGTCGTTCACTGCATTTGAGTTTTGAGGGCGGATGTGCTGCTTAGATGCCCCAGTATCGTTCAGATTGTGATTGCTTTGCCCTTAGTGTACGAACGATGGTCATGGTCATCCATAGGATCACCACCCATATGATGGGTGTTGTGAAATCGTTCAGGATCACCGTTACGCTGAATTCGTAGCCTTGTTCCCTAAGCAACTGGTCTGCGATCGTAAGTGCTGCATTGACAAAGGAATAGACAACCATGCCAAAGACGCTCAAAACCACCAGTCTGCCTGAAAACGAACCACGCTTTAATCGAAGCAGCATGAAACCAGCAGTGGAGGTGAGGAAGGCAATGATAATCCATGCGAGAGATGAATGGACAACATTCAGCCATAGTACACTTGAGATTTCATCACCCTTGAGGATGGAATATTCTCTCCAACCTTCGGCAACTGCAAAGATTGCACTGAAGAGTGTTGCAGTCCACAGGAGGGATGAAAACATCGCAGCGTCAGCGTTCTCACGCATTTCTTGAATCACACGATTAACCGTTGATTCAAGACCAGCACCTTTGCTGATGATGTACAGTCCGAGTAGAAGTGGTAAGGCTCCTATCACGACCCCACCCACCTCGTCTGGTAGCATGATGCCAAGACCAATAATTGCGGTGATGATACCAAATGGAATCATGAACTTCGCACGCCATTTAGGGTCTTCAAGTGCTTTTACAATGTAGTAATAGGTTCCTTCAATACCCTTGGATTGTTTGACAATAATTTTTTGCACATGGTCAATTCGAACTTGAGATTGAATGATGGGAAGTACGCTTTCATCTTCTGCACCATCGGTCACGAGGATGGCTTCATCCGGTTGGAATGCAGCGACCACTTCTTCCAACTGTGCTGCAATTGCTCTGTCTGAACGGACCCCAACTTTTTCATCACCGGTGAGAATGGCAATTTCAACATCATCGTCTTCACCCTTTGATTCACTCAAAGAATCGTGTTGTGATAATGCACCTAAAATAGCGTTTGTATCGCTTTCTTCGGGGTCTGCAATACCGAGTTTAAGTGCCGCAGTCAAGACCTGTCGACGTCCAACAACAGGCCCACGAATGGATGTTTTGATGCCCAAATCATTATCTCTATCAACAGTGAGAACCAAGGTCCTTGTCATGTTCACTCACCACCCGCTTAATACAAGGAAAACCTTTCTTTCATTCAAACCCTTGTGTAAATCGATGCCCTCATTGGTTTGGTTTGTTCATCCATATGAACGATGTAGGACAGCAGAAGCATCATCCTGGCCAGCAGCCGGGTCATTCTACTCTCATTGAAGGTGATTAGGGGAGGTCGATTTTTATGCCCATCCCCATTATTCATTAATACCTTGAACTTTGTCAACTTCTTTAGGTGCTGTCACAACTTCAGGGGGCGTAGTGGCCTTTCTCCATCGTTGAGCGGCACGGATGTACTTGAGAGGGTGGTCCATCCAGGGTTGGTCGCAAGTTCGATTATCACCTGGAAGAACAGGGCAGTTGTGGTTGACTTTGAGTTTCCCACACCCAGAAGGCGTGTACTCGTTGGCATACACATGGTCGACCTGGTAGGTTGTGGTCGCCTCGGAAAAGTCAGGAGCGTTTCTGAAAAATTCAACAGTAGCCTGTTTTTCAAGTGCCAAAGTAGAAGCCATTGAAGCCAAAAACAACCGGCCGAAGTGGTTGACATTGACCCCCATCCCTAAATCTTGAATGATTTTTTGCATGCAGGGTGGCCAATCATCTTGATTCGCATCGCTCATCGACAAAAACTCGGATGCCTTTGAAGACAGCAAATGACGGACCATAGCAACGGGTTCAGCAAGGCGTACCGCAAGCTCTGTTGTGACTTCCGACATCTTTGATAGGGCTATTGTTTCGATATCTTGCTTCATACGTTCACGCAACAGCCTCGCTAATTTTTCAGAAGAGGTGTAGGTTTTCTCTTGATGTAGGTGAACCCAACCTTGTTCGATCTCTACATTCGGAAGTCGCCATCGTGGACCTGTAATCTTTGGACATACTTCGATGAAATCGATGAGTCCGATTCTCCAAGTTGTGTTGGATTGTTGTAGCCCTAATGCCCCATACCTGTAATCTTGCGTCACCGATTGCTGGTGAGATTCGATTTTCTCGATAGATGAAAAATATGTACGTGCAACGATTTCGAGATTCCGTTCATCTTGTTTAAGTAATTTCTCTGCCCTTGTTGCCTCAGCCTGAGCCCAACGGGAGATTAAGCGCTCATCTTCTGAAGCACAAACCACGAGTCGAGCGTAATAAAATGAGAATGCTTCAATGACTCGACCTTCTTCAGTGTGAATATCTGCCGCACTCGCTTGGACACCTTCGTTCGATTCAATTGTATCAACCAATCTTCCCCGAGCCCTTTTTCTTGCATCCTCCATCATTCCTCCTTCCAGCAATTCATCAAAATCGATATGATGGATTGTTGCGAGTTTTGCGATATACTCACTCGCTTGAGGCAAGAATGGATACCGTGCTAACGTTACTTCATGTTCCACAGCGGGAGGACTTGAAGGCACGGGCATGAAAAGACCACAGCACCCACAGGCTATCAACTTCAGGTTTAGGGTTGTTTTGAAAAATGCTAACACTACCCACTCTCATGGTCCAGCCATCTCTTGAACACCTCATAGGAATTCAGGATGATGTTCGAAAGCATTTTGGATGGACGCTTGAATCTGACCTGAAGGGAGCAAAAATGATGGCTGACATTTTTGGTGGCGACAAACCGTTCGGGGTGTCACAGTGGGCCCCTGAAATGCGTGAAGACGTGTTACAATATCTCCAATCGAAGATACAAACCTGTCAGAAGTTGGTTTTTATTGGGGCCGCAGTCGAACCAGAAGACCTCATTGACCTACAAGAAGAAGGAACAGAATTCATAGTTGCTGATGGTGCAATCGGAGCATGCTTTGAAACAATTTCACCGTTATGTGTGATTTCGGACTTCGATGGCCAACCCTATCTCGATAAAGCAGCATCGCTCAACATCCCATTTGTACTCCACGCACACGGTGATAATACCGAGCGATGGTTGCAAACATTTGAACGATGGTCAAGCCTCAACAACCTTCCTCAAATCGTCTTAACACATCAAACACCACAATTTTTTCACGGTTTACATAATGTCGGTGGATTTACAGATGGTGACCGTGCAGTTTGTTTTGCCTTTTGGTGTGGCGTACGACATCAAAACATCAAGTTCATTGGGTACGACAAACATCTTGTTGGTCGTTGGTCTGGCCACACGACCCCCGAACAAAAATTGGAAAAACTGAAATGGATGGATTCAATTCTCAACTTGTTTTTATGTTATAAAAATAAAGACGAGCCTTCAAATGTGATATCAATGAAGTAGGACTGATAGTGTGAATTCGAAGCAAGTTGTTCTTTGGGTTCTCGCCATTCTCATCGTCAATGTGACTTGGGCCTTCGTCTCCCAATCCGAAGCATCGTATGAAATCAATTCATCATCCCAAACAGAAGCAGAAAGAGAAGTGAACATAGCAGAATTTTTCGGATTCTCAAAACCCATTCCCTCAAGACTTGAAATGACTTTTTATTCAATTGATGCAGAAGACAAATCGTTTTCATATTCACTTGGGAATACACAAACTTCGATTGCTCAAGGCACTGGTCTTGCCCCTGCATCATTGGTATGGAATGGAGAAATAAAACCTGGAGAATACATCATGAATTTTGAATCCACTGGATCTGTGACAACCGATCAAACCTTGTACACTCAACCATTCATGCCTTACAGACTGAATGGTCATATTGTTGCAAGTTTGTGTTTGATTGTTCTTTCATTTGCTGAGGTTGCTATCAAAGGAGTTTTACAATCGAGAAAGACTCGTTCCGCTGATGCTTCACAAACATTCGAAAAAAAGGGAACGCAATCAAGCGGTGGGACGCCATACGCTGATGATGAGCAATCTCCTTGGAGGGACCCCATCGTTCTCTAATCACAAAAAATCAGACAAAGTCAATTGTTTGACCCTGTCGTTGTTGAACAAAGAATCTGTACTCGACATTAACCACTCGATATTTTGTCTTGTGTAAAGGTCTACATCATAATGGTCCATAACATACTCCATGACTTTCATGTATTTCCGTACTGCACCTTCAGATACAGTGAGGGCGAGATTTCCGTTACAATCAACACTGTCTTTGAGTTGAAATTCTTGTTGTCCTGAATTTCTCGAACCGGTTTTTCGTTGAATACAGCGACCAGCGAGTGGAATCCTACGATATGAATGGCCGCATTTGACACAACGAATTTTTTGTCGTGCGTAAGCATTGAGATTTCCACGTAAATCTGGTAGGAAGTGTGACCGAATAACAGCTGATGCGACAACCCGCACATCGGTCGAACGTAACTTGTGCCCAAGTTTCAGTTGGCCATTCATCTTATCTTCCATGGTTTCGAGCGTCTTGTAAGCAGAAAATTGTGGTCCTGCATCAAATGCATCACAATCGTGAGTATATCCATATCCCCGTAGTGCACCGACGGTCTCGAGTCTGTGTTCGACCAAATCCACAAATGGTAAGACCTCTTTTGGATGAGGTTGGTCGAGGGTTTTCTCATAAAACAAACTCGAATAAAACCAACTTGTGTCCACATTTAGCGCTTCTTTGTCGACCTCAGTTGGATTGAGTCTGGTCGTTAATACAAGCGGGGCATCCATAAGCCCGCCTCTTCCCGATGGCAAAATATCTCTGCTAAAGTTGAGAAGACCATCCAAAAGAAGCAAAATTGCATCCTCATCACCATCACAATTTCGACGTTTTGCAGCATGGAACATTGGATGGGCAAAACCTCCCGAAGAATCCGTCCAACCGATGATTCGGGACAAGACTCCTCCTGAAGTGTGCGGGGCAATTGCACAAATGAGCTGGCCAATCAAATCCTCTTGGACGCTGACATTGTAATAGGGGGGTAAGTCGTAATATCGAACAAGAAGGTCATCAACGAATTGGGCTGTGCGAACAAAGAAATCGACAGCATCTTTAGCAATGATAAAATCTTGAGGATAAATTTCAACCATTTGTGAATCATTTTCCAAAGGTTGACCATCAACATCGTGAGAATACCCTAATTGCCGAAGTTTTTGCCATGATGCGCCTATTTCCTTTGGCATGAAATGGGTGATAGGAACATCACTCATGTCGTATCGAATCGTTCCATCCCTAAACACAGGCAAATCGTGGAGCGCCCGTAAGATGCCTTTTTCTATCGGTTCAGGAGTCTGACTTTCACTTCTCAATGTTTTTGCACATTTTATGTTTGAAGGCACATGGTCGAGTTTGAGACGAATTCGAGCATCTTCAACGATAGAGTCAAGAGGTATGGTTTGTATCTCACCTCGTCTTCGACCACTCAAATCACGTTGAAGACTTCCCTCTGTCCGTCCGAAACAACTTTCACCAAGCAAACCAATTTGAGCAGATGGCATGGCTTTGTGATGGCATCGAACGAACGGTGAAATCTTACCACATACCGTACAAGTCCTCTTTCCAACTTGCACAGAAATGGATTTTTGCATGAGGGCATTTTTCAACAATCGTTGATTTCCTCCGCTTAATTCGATTGGGAACATGGCGTGCGTATTTTGAGCTTGTATTCTTGGTGCTGCCTTCTCAGGACGCCCCATGCGTGCTCCAATCCGAGTTGGTGCTGAATGTTCCCATCTATACTCAGAAATCTGTCGAACTATGAGAAGTGAGCCATGAATTAAATCCTCATCCTTCGTTTCAAGTGCATGCAAAAATTCCTCTGCATCGGCAGGCCCATCATCTGGGATCTCCATTTCCGCTTTTTTCCCAATCCGTTCAGTTTCTGCAATTGACTTTCCTGCTTGTCGAGCCGCGGTTTCGGCCGCAATTCGTCTATCTCGTCTCAGGATGTGCAACTCCGTTATCCGTCGAGATTCTTTATCGAGCACATCTCTTGCATTGTTTAAAAGTTGAAGATAGGACGAGATGATGTTGAGACTATTTTTTGTCAATTGAATCGATTGCCCCTTAACCGAAAAACCAAGTCCATCAAGCAATGGCTCCCATCCTCGAGTAAGCACTATATCCTCACCATCGTGATGGTGTTCAAGACCTAAGGTAAGTAGAGAGGCTTTTACAAATCCATGTATATGTGTTGCCCATTTTGTTGAGATATCCAGCCCGAATTGAGGCTCTTTTGGTTTGATGTCAATGCCAATACCCGAGTGAATGTTTTCATAGTCAAGATTGGTTTGCAACGATGCAAAATTTTTGGAAACCCAACCCTTCGCCGCATTTGGAATTCGAAGGAAACCGCCATCCTTTCCTTCGATTCGTGAATCCTTGAGTACATCGATAAGCGGAAGCAGCCATTGTGCAGGATAATCCTTGAACCACGGGTTGTAAGGGCTACAAAACGAAGTTTGAAATGTCGTTGCACATGCACAGTATTGTTCCCAATTAGGTTGTAGACGTTTGAGAAAATTATGCCAATTTTTTTTGCACCCAAAACTCTCAAACGTATCTTTATCAAACTCATTTGGAATACCGTTTGGTATGTCGTTTTTTGAAAACCCAAAAAAGGTACAAAAAGAATCCACATCCTTTTTTGTACGAAGTTTTTCCAAAATATCGCTTGCCCACCAATCCGTTGTGTAAGCGGAGGCGACCAGATGTTTGTTGTTTTCAAGGAATTCTCCAAACCCAAGCACCAGTTCACCATTATCCCAAATACTCAGTACGTCTCGTTGAACACTTCGAAACGAAGCAACATCGTTTGTTTGAAGAAAACGACCATCTTGAAGGATAAGCCATGGCCCTTCACAATCCGTACTTGGTGTGACGGCACATGCTTTACCAGGTCTTTCGATTTTCATTTGAGTGCCAATGGTCAAGAAATCATCCATCGCATACATCGTCGCTGGGTTCACCGAGCCCGCGGCAAGGCCAGAAGGGCGAGCCCTGCCATATCGTAAACGAAACCCCCCTCTTGCTGATGGTTCACTGAAAACTGGCCGACCTGCGATGATGTCCTTCATGAATTTTGTAATCGGTTCAACAACTTTTGATTTGAATTCATTCTTTTTTTCTTTGGATTCATCCGATTTGCCGCGGTTTGCGAACACTCGAATAAAATCCCAACCAGGGACATTCAATCGAGTGGTATGCTTCTCGATTTTTGGTGCCTTTAGACACATACCCTCACCAATGACAAGAAGAACACCACCGCGAATTCGAGTTTCGTCGATGTTTCTGACCCTGCCGTAACCTGCACATTCAATTCGTTCGGTAGCTTCACCGTTAATCATCACAGGACATGCACGCACGATATCATCAATTTCAGCTGGGGATGGACGATACTGCAAGTTTCCTCGATACAAACCAAATTCTTCTTTGACACGTTCGACTTCTGGGTCTGTTGGCTCGTAACGTCCGATGTTGAGTTTGCGGCGAATCATATCAGCGATGAGAACACCGAGCGCTTGGGCCGTTCCTCCTGCAGCACGAATTGGTCCGGCGAAGTGGAGGCTGAGGAATTGTGAACCATCCAGATTATTGAGCAATCGTACTTCACTAATGCCTGCCAGTGGTGCTACAAGAACGGCTTCGGTCAAAATAGCAAGCCCAACGCGAAGCCCAACATCGATGGATTTTTGCAAGTCGTAATCCATACTCCGGAAATCTTCTGCGACCTTTTCAGCCATCATGATCGCTGTCGTTTCGCGGTCATGTTCGAGTAGAGCGGCACGAATTTCATCAGCAATGGAATGGCCTTCAAGATGGTCAACGAGTAATTTTTCACATCTGCTTGCAAGGTCAGCAGCACGTGGAATTTCAACAACAAGCGAGGGGTCGAGGCCGATACTTCGTGCTGCTGTAGCGATGTTGTATACTTCTTCAGATCGTTCATCCATCCATAGCGAATAGGATTCCATTTCTTTGACAAGTCGTGCTTCATCGTAGGGCTGAACTGGGGACGGACCCTTGTTCGATGAAGTCGTCGACATATGCTCAATGTTGCACAGAATCGACCCTTTATCATCCGTATGGTCGGGAAAAATGGAAAATTCTTGAAGTAAAGTTCATGGTTTTTCGTGACCTACCCCCATCATGCCAGTTCATGACGATGTTGCTACTCATCCGCGTTGGTCAGAATTAAGGCAGTATGTGAATGACTTCGCCTTTCTTGATGGGGGTAGTGATGAAGCCTTCACCTTAGCAAGTGGTCGATCATCGAGGTGGTTTTTTGATACCAAACCGGTGATGATGCATCCCGATGCAGGCCAAATCGTTGGAACGCTCATCAATCTTCGAGCCAAATCGCTTGGCGTCTCCTTTGTCGGAGGACTTGAGTTGGGTGCAGTACCGCTTACTGCTCTGGTCATCGCAACCGCGTCAAAAGACTCCAACCTCAGGGGCTTTATGGTTCGAAAAGAGCCAAAAGGTCGAGGGGGAAGAAAAACACAAAATCCACCAGGTTTCGAGGGTTTTTCGATGGCTACAGGAGGTTCAGTTCTATTGGTGGAAGATGTGACCACCACAGGAGGCTCCGCTATCAAAGCCATAGAAAGAATCCACGCCGAAACGAATTGCCAAGTGGTTTGTGTAATCAGCATTCTCGACCGAGAAGAAGGGGCTCAAGAGGCCTTCGAAGCAGTTGGCATACCATTTGAAAGCCTCCTCCTTCGTTCTCATATCACCGAACAGTGAAGTGATTTACATGGCGGAAGTATTTCTTCCAGCACAACTTAGCGTGCTCCCCGACTTCGCTTATCATGACGACAAAACAGCCCCAATGGGCCTGAATTTTGTTCATACCATCGATTCAAAGCCACTCAGTACACCTTGGCAGGTTTCAGAATTTAGGGGAAGTTTGTTGCAAGGCCAACCACTACCCGACGGGCCAATTCTTGATTGTGCATGTGGTAGTGGCATTCAGTTATCGGCGTTAGGTCATGTTCTGCAAAGGCCGGTCTATGGTATTGAACTCGACCCAGAGAGGGCATTGGCATCGGCAAAAAACATTCAAACAACACATGATTTTTTTCACCAGCAAGTACAACCATGGTTTTCGAGAAGCAAAGTGTTCGTTGGGGATAGTACCGATGCAAACGCAATTTGTACCGTTGGAAGCATTGAGAAACAAAGCATAGCAATGTTGTATATTGACCCGGCACGGCCAAGAAATTCCCGCACTCATGGCATTGAGGAAATGGAACCACCACTCGATCGAGTGTTGAAAGCTTGGCAACCCTACCTTGCACTCCTCGATGGTTTTCCAGCATTGTGTTTCGACCTTTCTCCACGACTATCTGCAGTTCAACGAGAAGAGATTGAGGGAATTGTTCTCTCATGTTTCTCAAACATCCCCATGTTTTGGCAATGGTCATCGAGAGGCGGAGGGCGTACCGATCGCCTCATGCTTTGGGCAGGTTGCATCGCTCAACAAGGTTTCAGTCGCCGTTACATCCGGTATCCTCCAGACCAAACAGCGCCTTTTGTCATCACCACAGAACATCGAGAATCTCATTCTAATGCGCTTGCAGAGTCGCTGCATGTTGGAATGTACATTTCAATTCTCGATACGGCTCTTGTGGAGTGTCAACTTGCAGATGAGTGGCTTACATCGAAATTTGCAGATGAATATCGGTGGATTCAACCCGAAGGAAGGCGACCAATGGTGTGCCACACTCGGTCATGCGTCCTTGACCAAAGGGAAGAATTCTTAATTCAATCAACAGGCAAAATCGTTGCACAATATGAACTCGCGATTGAACCATCGACAGTGGAAGAATTTGCCAGATTCGCAATTTCGCATGGTTTTGGAAAGTTGACCCTCCGATTTGAAATGGACCCAGAGCAACAACCAGTGATACAAAAAACACTTGATTACGCTCTCAGACCAGGTCCTCATTCTCGGACTGGATTTGTTGTTCAACATCCCAATAAACTGCAGTATTTTTTATGCTCATCTGAAACGAAATAATCGAGTTACACATTCGTTTTTTGATTAAAAAATGAACCGCCATGAATCGCGGTCTTCATATAGAGGTTGTCGGTCGGAAGCCTGCATCACATTGTGAACGCGTTGCATGGTGAATGAAATGGCACGTCCAAAAGAAGATGAACTTGGCGATGATTTTTCTTATATTTTGCGAATGGCTGATACCGATATGGATGGCCTAAAACCGCTTGCCAGTGCCCTTACATCCATCAAAGGCGTCGGCCACAGAACCGCTATTCAAATCTGTAAGAACACTGGTTTCGACCCAGCACGTGCAGCTGGATTTTTGACCGTCGAAGACCAAGAGCGACTTCGAGAGTCCATTGACTCCTATGCATTCGGAGCACCTGCTTGGATGCTCAACCGAGAGCGAGACCTCGAATCTGGAGACGACCTCCATCTTGTTGGTCAACAAGTCAAATTCACTCTGAAGGACGATATCACTCGCCTTCGAACAATCAAGTGTTACCGAGGCGTCCGGCACGCATCGGGAAACAAAGTCCGTGGACAGCGAGGACGTTCAAACGGTCGTGGTGGCTTGACACTCGGTGTCAGCAGAAAGAAGTGAGGAGTGGGTTAAGCGATGGGAGAGCCAAAATTTTCACGACCAAAGTTCGACACACCTTCTCATCCTTGGAAGGCTGACAGAATCGAAGAAGAGCATGAAATCAAGAAGAAATACGGCTTGAAAAACATGCGAGAAATTTGGAAGGCCAAATCCCAACTTCGTCGCCACCGACAACAAGCAATGCGTCTCATCGGTGTTGTCGACACAACGGAAGGACATGGTCTTCGAGAAATGAACGACCTTCTCAGCTCCCTGTACAACAAAGGACTCATTTCACAAAATGCATCACTTGACGACATTCTATCATTGGAAACAGAAGACATTCTCAACCGAAGACTCCAAGCACAAGTGTACTACAAAGGACTCGCCTGTTCACTCAAGCAAGCTCGACAAATGATCACACACGGATGGATTTGTGTTGGAGAACAAAAGGTCACCATCCCATCATTCCAAGTATCCCGAGACGAAGAGGAACAGATCCAATGGCATCCGTCTTCACCAGTAGCACTCAATCCTGAACATTCGATTCGAAAGGCGATTGAAGGTCGACGAGAAATGGCTGAATATGCTCTCGAAGAAGTTGACCCAGAAGCAACACAAGAATTTGCTGACGCCGTTGTTGAAGGTGCCCAGTCAGCCCCATCCGCAGATAATGTTGGAGGCGATGAGTGATGGCCCACAAAGCAGTAGTCAACATTTTTAGCTCGTACAACAATATTCTCATGACCGCTACCGATGTAACAGGTGCGGAAACCATCACCGCATGCTCGGGTGGTCAAGTCGTCAAGAAAGGTTCTGATAAAGGCGGCCAATTCGCAGCGACAAGAGCAGCAGAACGAATTGCTGATGCCCTAAGAGAAAAAGAATTCACCGAACTCGTCGTCAAATACCGAGCTGCTGGAGGAAATAAGTCTAACAATACCGGTCCTGGTGCACAAGCAGCCATTCGAGCACTTACCCGTGCAGGAATGACCGTGACGCGAATCGAAGATGTGACTCCAATCGCACACGACGGTACCAAGAAAAAAGGCGGTCGTCGAGGCCGCCGAGTTTGATTTGAGGTGAATTCATGGATGCAAAAGTTGTTGATGGCTGGCCACAAGGTAATGAAATTCGAATTTTAATCACAGACACAGATTCTGCACAAGTAAACTCAATTCGACGTGCCCTCATTGCAGATGTTCCCAAACTCGCCATCACCAGAGTTGATTTTAATCAAGGTGTGAACGAAAACAGCAAAGGGGATATCGTTGAGTCCGTCAACGTTCTCCCAGACGAAGTGTTGGCACACCGTCTTGCAATGATTCCTATTCCTACCTATTTGGATGAAGGTTTTGCTTTCCCAGATGAATGTGAAACCTGTATCAAAGTGGTTGAAGCCGACCGAGGATGTCCAAATTGTCAAGTGTTGTACACCCTTTCGGCATATGGACCTTCGACAGATTCAGATGAAAAGTATCGAACCATTTACGCTGGCGATATCACAACTATATCTGACCCAATGTTCGAAATTCTAGAAGAGCACAGGAGAATTCCAATCACGATTCTATCAAAAGGACAGTATCTCGAATTCTATGCATTCGCAGTTCTTGGACGCGGACGAGACCACGCAAAGTGGTCACCTGTTGCAGCTGTTGGATTCCGACCACTCAAGGAAGCGACATTGAAGAATGCAAAGAACGCAGAAACACTTTTTGCACTCAATTTGACCACAGCTGATGGAACAAAAATTGACAAGAATTTGTTTGGAAGTGACAAGAAAGTTTCCAACATCGACCACATCATCGATCTTGAAAAAGCAATGCACCAAGTTGGCCCAGGAACTGGTCGAGAAAACGACTTTAGCGATGCTATCGAACTGAGTGATGTTGAAGGTTCTTACATTCTATCTTTCGAAACTGATGGAAGCATTGACCCAGTTACAGCATTCAATCAAGCAATGGTAGAACTCAATGCTCGCTTTGACAACCTCGGTAAAGAAATCGCAGATGCATTCTAATCGAATTGTACCAGTGAATTTCATCAGCCTTATGGCTGTGAATAGATGTGGGTGACTTGATGACTGAAGTTCGTGCTGGCGGACATATCACATTGATTTTCACCGTCGAGAAGCAAGAGCGTTTGTACAGAGACCAAGGTAGCCGTGGAATTGGATTTTCAATTGACAAAGGCGTTCGAATGAAGGTTAGGCTCGAAGATCCTACGAGCACCATTCCGCGGTCTAAATTTAGTGTAGGTACGACTCCAGACGACCCAATTGAATTGGAAGCGGGGCGATGTTCATTCACCATTCGCGATATGTATGGTCAACCGATTGAAGATGTATCCATGTATGAACGCTTCATCGAAGCATGTCTTGAAATTGGGCTGATAAAACCTCACGAGTCCTTTACATTCGACATTGACATCGAATGCCCAATAAGTCAAGGATTTGGAATGTCTGCAGCGGGTTTAATTTCGCTTGGTAAAGCGATTCACGCATCGACTGGTAGGGGGACCCAAGAACAATTTTTGAGAATCGCACATCGAATTGAGCGCATGATGAGTGGAGGATTAGGCGATGTTCTTGGAGCGTCTGTTGGAGGTGT
>JAUREO010000026.1 GCA_030827365.1 Candidatus Poseidonia sp.
TTCAATCGACGTGACCATTACCGACACACGTGAAGGTAAAATCATCGATACAACAAACGATGTTGCTGCTGAGTGAACGAAATTTGAGTCATTCCGATGAGAAAAAATAGCGATGGGGCTTTAGGGCACTTGGGTATCGACACAGCATGGGCGAAGGAAAGATTGTCGCGGGTTGCTTAGCACCACACCCACCACATCTCGTGTATGCGGAAAACCCTCCACAAAACGAACCCGTTGCTGAGGGTGGCTGGGAACAACTACGATGGGGCTATGAACGCCTTCGTGAGTCTCTCAAAGACATCGAATACGATTCGATTGTGCTCCTCTCTCCACACTGGCAAACCTATGTTGGAACTCATTTTTTGGGACTTGAAAATTTCAAAAGTTTGTCCGTTGACCCAATTTTCCCAAACCTCTTCCGTTACCACTACGACATCAACATCGATGTCGAACTGTCACAGGCCATTTGTAATGCGGCTGCCGAGGCGGGCCTCCCCACCAAGATGATGACCAACCCCGACTTTCGAGTTGATTACGGTACCATTACCACCGGACATATGTTTAATCCAGAGTGGGATAAACCATTTGTGGTCATCTCAAGCAACCGTTCAACCCACTATTACTCCGTCGAAGTCATGCAAGAGATGATGCTTGAACTCGGTCGAATCACACGAAAAGCGATTCTCGAAAGCGGCAAGAGAGTGGTTGTCCTCGCAAGCAATTCACTTTCGCATCGTCACTTTACCACAGAATCAGACATGCCTGAAGACATGAGTAAAGAACATATCACGAGCCATGCAATGCACCTTTGGGATATGCGAATGATCGATTATATGCGTAGCGGACAATCTCAACGAATCATCGATGAGATGCCAGAATTCACCGAACAGGCCATCGCTGAAAGCGATGGAGGCGGCCTCACTTGGCTATTATCGACCCTCGGCGTTCCAGAATATCCAGCCACGCTTCACGGCTACGGTACCATTATTGGAACTGGAAATGCCATCGTTGAGTGGCCCGTCCACAAATACGAGGAGGCAAAAGCATGAGTGATGTCATCGTCGGTAATCTGGTCGTTCCAGTCCACCCCCACACCGTTCTTGCACCAGACATGAACGAAGGGTGGCGACGACTGCGGGACGCTTATGATGAAGCAGCAACAATGATCGAGCAATCAGATGCTGACCTACTCATCATTTATTCAACCACTTGGCCAAGCATCATAGGTCACCAAATTCAGGCAGATCCGAATCCTGAATGGGTTATGGTCGATGATGATTTTCACGACCTTGGAAGCATTCCATATTCGTTTAATATCGATGCTGAATTTGCTCATGCGTGGGATGCAGCCAACAAAAAACGCGGGCTTCAAAGCCGATGTGTGAATTACAAAGGCTTTCCAATCGATGTTGGTTCTGTTGTAGCGCTAACTTTACTCAATCCCAAAAATCGAATTCCGGCGGTCATCGTTTCTTCTAATGTATACGCCAACCGAGCAGAAACCACTGTCCTTGCGAAAGCATGTCTCGATGTGCTTCGCCAACAAGGGAGAAAGGCTGTTGCCATCACCGTTATGTCCCTTTCAAATCGAATGTTCACAGATTTTATCGCTCCAGAAGAAGACCGAATTCATTCCCTCAAGGACGATGAATGGAATAGAAAAATTCTCGAATTTCTTGAACAAGGTCGTCTCGAGGATGTTGGTCAACTCTCAAGAACCATACATCAACAAATTCGGGTGCAAAAAGTTGTGACGTTCAAGCCAATGTGGTGGTTATCTGCAATGAATGGAAATAGAAACGACCTCTCTGGTCGTGTTCTTGCATACGAAGCTCTTCACGGTGCAGGCGGGGCTGTGGTCTATATTGACCCAACACCAACAGGCATGGGCGACAAAGAATACGATGAAGACGATGTCGAGACTTATGCTGGGGACCGAAACGTCTTGGATGCAGATAGTGAAACTGAAGAACATGAAAAAGATTCGAAATCCCTTACGACCAACGGACCTGCGTTGTGGGAGCCGACACAAGCCGAAGGGTCTGTCAACTCTGATGCAGCACCAAAGCCAGTAGGAGCTTATCCTCACGCCCGAAAGGTAGGTGACCTACTCTATCTATCTGGAGTAGGTCCACGACAACCAGGCACCAACGCAATACCCGGTGGCCCGATACGAGATGAACATGGCTCACCACTTAACTACGATATCAAGGCACAAACCAAAGCGGTCATCGATAATATCGAACGAATTTTGATTGAAGCGGGTTCGTCGATTGACAAAGTGCTCGATGTGACAACATTTCTTGTTGACATGGACCGGGATTTCAAAGGGTACAACGAAGTTTGGGCCGAGACACTCGGTCAAGTTGGGCCAACCAGGACAACAATCGCTATCGATGCATTACCAACGCCAATTGCCATCGAAATGAAGGTTATTGCTCAAGCATAATTTCCGGATTGTGGAAATAAACCCCTCACTATATGGAGGAAAGAATATCAAGCATCGACTTTTCCTTAGGATTATAAGAAGAATTACTGACTTTTTCCGGAAGTGATAACATGGATTTGAAATCAACCACGGGTAAACTCATTCGTGGTGACATCAAAGGTATTGCAAAGGACCTCTCTGGAACGCTTGAAAGGAGTCTTGGACTTGTCGGTGTCATTATCATTTCACTCGCTTCAATGGTCGGTTCGGGTCTTTTTGTCCTACCCGGTTTTGCCGCAGCGATTATGGGTCCTGGCATTTGGTTCGCATACTTCTTAGCGGCAATTGTCGTTTTACCAGGTGCTATTTCCAAAGCAGAAATCTCGAGTGCGATTCCTAAAACTGGAGGAACCTATGTGTATCTTGAACGCGCCTATGGACCTTGGTTTGGAACCATCTCAGGTCTCGGGCTTTGGGCTTCATTCTTACTCAAATCGGCGTTCGCACTCATTGGCTTTTCAGCCTATTTGCATGCAGTATCCTATTTCTTTGAAATTTCCGTCAACACAACAACTGTAGCCCTCTATGCTCTTGTTCTTATAACAGGACTCAACATTTTGGGGGTCAAAAAAATCAAGAATATCCAAACACCAATTCTTGTCGTTACGATGATTGGTGTGTGTTTGATTGCCGCCTATGCTCTGGTCCTGGACACAACCGACTTTGGGCGACCTTGGCAGGGGGCAATGGATGCAAGTTTCACAGATATTGCGAGTGCATCGGCCTTTGTCTTTGTAGCCTATGCTGGCGTCATCAAAGTGACTGCCATCGGTGGAGAAGTCAAACAACCACAGCGTAATTTACCCTCGAGCATTCTTGTTTCTCTCGTGATTGCAACATTGCTGTATTGTGTACTCACATACATCATGATGGCTGCAGTTCCAGGCGAATGGTGGTTTAATGCGGATGGTAGCACAAATGAAGCCCCCATATACGTATTTGTTGATACGATTTTGAACAATGAGATCGCCGTCATCATCGCTACGCTTGCGGTCTTAACCATGATTTCTGGAGCACTTGCAGGTTTACTTGCATCTTCTCGATTTTTATTTGCCATGGCAAGAGATAATCTTCTGCCTACTGCTTTGGAAAATGTGAATGTCAAATATGAAACACCACATTGGCCAATCATCATCACAGGTCTGCTCATGGCTGTTGCCATCCTTCAACTGCCCGTTGAGGACGTTGCTAAATTAGCATCAGGATTCCAAATCATGGTCTATATCCTCATGTGTGGAACGGTTTTCATCTTTAGAAGGTCAAATAAGGTGCATGGAAATTATCACCCCACCTTCAATTCACCCCTCTATCCTCTCATGCAATTTTGGGGCATTCTTGCGGGATTTTATCTTCTTTATATCATGGGTTCAAAAGGCGTCCTCGGTGCAGGTATTGCCATTATTATTGGCACTATCACCTATTTTGCATACGGGAAAAAGCATTCAATTGACCGAATAACCCCCTTCCAAACTTTTCGAACTTTGTTTGCAAACCCTACACCAACTGAACACGAATTGCGTGTCAAAGTCTTCCATGCAGCAGATATGGGCGAAAAAAACCATCTCAATTTTCAAGAGTTTAGACACGCGATGAAAACACTCAATTTTGATTTCACAAACGATGAGTTAAGAGGAATTTTTCATTTCGCCGATGACGACGAAGATGGTGTTATTGATATCGATGCTTTCATCAACGCTTATGAAGCAGCCCTCGAAGAACAATAGATTATTCCAATTTGTTCCAAGCACCTTCGGTAGTTACTTCCCATGCTTCAAGACCTGATTTCGTATTGACATACCAACCCGTTTTTCCTTGTTCAGTTCCGGGGGCTGCTTGCATAACGCCTACTTCGACTGCTTTTCTTGCTAAGTCGTCTCGAACGTTAATCTCGAGTTCTGGCCTTGGGCCTGCCATGTGATTTGCCTTTGGTTCGGGTTGTGAAGAAGCAACTGGTGTCTGCACAGGAGGGGAAGGTGCTGGACTTTCTTCATCATAGGTCGCATTGTCTTCTTCAAACACATCCTCTACCCACTCTTCAGGAGACACTGCACTTGC
Source organism: Candidatus Poseidonia sp. (assembly GCA_030827365.1). Lineage (GTDB taxonomy): Archaea > Thermoplasmatota > Poseidoniia > Poseidoniales > Poseidoniaceae > Poseidonia. The sequence goes on from JAUREO010000026.1 coordinate 4,544, forward strand.
CTTCCTCACTAGTACGATCATGACCACGAGAATGAGAAGAAGCAAGAAGGTCATGATGGCAATTGCTGTGTTGGTTGAACCAACGGCACCGCCAAACAGAACCTCATCAACATCGAAAAAGTTCTGGGCAAGCAGGCCTTGCCAAAGAATCGTACATGAACGGTCATTACCCGATTCGGAAACTTCGATTTCCCAAGTTCCTGATGTCACGTGAACTGCATCACCCGCTGTACATGTAAGTGTGGTGTTTTGATGGTCAATAGCAACAATATTGTCGAAAGCATCAACACCCCATACCTCAATGAGGATGATATCACCTTGAGATATTGAAGTAGATTGCATGCTTGTTCGAATCCGAATGGGTTCACCCGGAAGAACGGTAAGAGGTATGGTGTGGGTTGCATTGCCTTCGATGAGTTGGAGACCATACTCACCACTCACCTTCCCGATAAAGGACCAGTACCCCAATCCAGTGGATGAGGCTTCTAATTCACCTATTGATGAATCAATAGAACTTGTCAGCATTGAAGATTCACCCATGTTACCGTGAATGTCGACAACCTCGACATAGATATCAACAGGTTCCCCTGCAAAAACGACAAGTCCTTCTTCTGCATCAGTAAGTAGAGAATGGGCAGCTCCTGGAACAACGTTGAGCCGGACGGTTCCGAAGATTCCATCGGCATTCACTCGAATTTCATGCCCACCAAGCACCGAAGAGGACCATACATTATCGTTGAGTCGCATTTGTAAAGTAGCATCTTGTCCATCGATACTCCAATTTAAATTGATTGAATAGAGTTGATTTCCGTAGGCATCGTAAAATTGAGGATTGAGGTCAAAAGTTTGGTCGGCAGGTAGTATTTGTCCGTCACCTTCGAGGGCGATGAAAGCCAGTCTACCGGCAGAAACCTCAAAATCGAGAGATGCGAAAAATTCTGAATTCGTTGAATCATCAAACCATGTTCCCTCGATCATCCACTCTCCGGTCGATGCAGCTTGAAGGAGGGTGTATGATTCGTAGGCTGTCAATTCATCGGTGTTGCCCTTGACGAAATCAAGTATCCCATCAACGACCCAAACATTCCCTTTGATATCCACGGCGATGGTCTCCAAGACGACTTGGTCACCTGCATTTGGAGAAACATGACTTGTTCGAATTGAAACTTCGATTGCGTTTCCATGGACGACTTCGACTTGAATACTTGAAGAAATACCTTCATCGGTTGTACTCACCGTTGCTAATCCAGTTCGTGAAGGAGTCCACATCACCTTGTTTTCATCGAGGGAAAGTCCGCCGGAAGTTACGCTCCAGTAAGGCAACTCAGGTGTCACGAGGCCAATGTATCCATTGATATCTCGGCGTTCAACAGCAACTTCGTAGGGTTGTCCAGCCACATACACTTCTCGTTGGTCGACAATCATGACTTGAGAAACGACTGCAGAACCTGGTACAACATGGATTTGTCCTGCACCAGTTACATTTCCTGCTGTGACGGTAATGTTCCATAGACCCGTGTCGGTTGATGAATAATTTCCATATTCATTAATTGTACCTCGTTCAGCCCACCATGACAAAGAGCCTGCAGATGTCAGTGGCATGGAATAATCGTTGATATCGAGCAATTGTGGATTCAATGTGAATGTCTGGCCCGCAATCACAGTCATGTAATCTGGAAAGACGAATGAATGAGGGGAGCCTGCTACCACCGTGATGTTGGAATTAGTTTCAAGTTGATACAATCGGGCACGAATCGAAAACATACCTGTTTCTTCTGGAGTCCACACGGGTGAACCAGTTCCGACATACTCACCATCAACGTCCCAAACGGTTTGAGCTGAGGCTGGTTTAACGTTGCCGCGTCCATCGGTCACTTGTGCTTGAAGTTGATTTTGTTCAAGGACCGATGCTGTGGTTGTTACAATGGAAATTGATGTCGCTGCACCTGGGGTAACCGTGATGTTGAATTGACCGCTTACGCCCCCGTAATCCGCTTCAATAAGAACAACTCCAGCAGTCCAAGGATAAAAAATTCCATCACTTGAGATTGTACCATTGGATGATGACCAATTCACATCGTCTTGAATCGTGGTGTTTGTCGTGGTGTACAAGGTCGCTGAGAATTGAATGATTTCATCCGCAGTCATGGTCATGATATCGCTGCTGACCAAAACTCTATCGACGACATTTGACTTTGAAATTGGTGAAGATTCTTGAAGAATTTCTGGAGGTTCAACATTAAGTAATGTTGAGCAAAGAAAGAGGGTAATGAGCAATGAAGATGTGAGAACTTTGGTTTGCATTCACAATCCTCCAATGGCTCTTCACTCTTCCCACGCACTCCAATCTTCTTCATTCTGTCCCCTGTACCACCAAGTACCTTCATCGTCCTGATACCACTCAGTTCCATCTTCATCGACTCTGTAACTTTCATCTTGGGTGTAATCCCATGCCTCTTCTTCGACTTCTTCAGGCATCTCTTCAACTTCTGTGGGCGGTGGTCCCGATGGGCCGTCAGAGGGTGGTGGCCCAGATGGACCAGATGCGGGTGGGGCACCTGTCGGTCCAGATGAAAGTCCAGCGGGTGTTGGTTTTTGGACTGGACGTTCATCATCATCGTCATCCTCTTCATCTTCCTCAAGTTCCCAATCTGTGTTATTCGAGCGCATAAAGACGACGAGACCGATGATGGCTCCAACCAACGCAATGGCACCAAGAACGGCACCAACATAATACAATGTTCCACCAGCTTCAAAGAAACCTTCAAGTGTACCGGTGACCGAATATTCGACTTTTTCAAACACTGGTCCTACATTGATTGTCACACTTTGTGTACCTTCGTCAAGTGTATTGACTTTCCACACTGAGGAATTAATCATACTCACAGTTCCTCTCCCGGAAGCATCAACTTGAACACTTGAAGGCACTTCAATTTCGTTTTCATACATGTCAAATGCACGAATGTAAACTTCAAATGAGTCGAGTTGTTCAACCGTTGTGGCACTTAATTCGACTTCGAGTCGAGCAGTGATGGATTGTGGGCGAACATCAATTTCTACACTCGATTGAGCAATACCATACTCGAAGTATAGGGTGTGAATTTTAGCAATCGTTCCGGTGTATTGGTAAGCACCATCAACATCTTCATTGGATTCAAGTCCATCTACGGCATCACCATTTTCGAACCACTCCACGTTTTGATCAAACAAATTGCCATCAGCATCCTTACCTGTGACTAAAAATTCAACCACGGAGCCAGCAACGATGGTTTTGTTGCTTGAAGTGAGAATTAATTCGATGGCATCTCCATGATAGACTGAGATCAGAACACTATCGGAGATGTTGTAGTTGGTCGAACTGACATCATAAGCTACAATCTCGTAATTTCCAACCTTTGTTGCATTCCACATCAAACCGTGATACAACATAGCGACGGTAATGTCGCTAACTGAATCAGTGTCACGATTGTAAAGTAACCAACGAACATTCGATGAATCAACTGGATTCTCTTTAGCATCAGTAAGGGTGATGGCAAATTGGATGTAATCATCTGCTGAGATTTCAAACTGCGTGTTTGGAATCCCATCGCCTGCCATGGCGTCTAAGTTTACAGTTTCAAGAACACCTGCAGAAACCATGACTTCAAATTGTGTCGAATGAGTTGTGTTGTCTTGCGTAAATGATGCTCGAATCGTGTAGGCTGAGGTACTTGCTTTGTATGGACTGAAAATGACTGAACGCTCGATAACAACCCCACCTTGATATTCTTCAAGTGTTGATGTTGCGGAAGCAATTGATGGGTGGTTGACAATCCATTCTGCATTCAACTCCCAAATATTTCCTTTGCTATCTGTGGCTCTAACCTTGATTTCCATCGTGTCATCTGCTGTCATTTCTTGGCCTGTACCAGATACTTCTTCACCATCAACAAGGAGAATCAAACGCTGAATTTGACCGTCCAAAACAACGATGGTGATTTGGGTTGTTTTATCTTCGTAACGTGCTTCAAGCACCTTTGAACCTCTCGATTTTGGTTCCCATGAAGCAGGTTGGCCGGGTGTTAGGATACCATCTTGAATCTTCGTCCAGTTGTTGCTTGGCAAATAAACTGGCAGTCGATTTCCTCGGATATCTATTCGAGTCGTATTGAGATAAATGATTTCATCAGCAGTGATTTCCAAATCAGAAGATGTAATTTCAAGGTATGCCATTTCACCGTGGCCAACTGTAATCGGCAGTGAATATGTCAAACCAACCGCAGAGGACAAGTTCAGGTACCATGAACCGACATGGTCAGCATAAAATTCGTCGTTCACATCCGAATAATTTCCATTGGTCGTTGTCCAAGTTAATCCTCCAGCATCTTCGATGTCAAGGAGATTGCCAAATTGATCAAACAATTGGGTTGATACATCGCACCAAACACCAGCGGGTACAGTACCCTCACATCCACTGACCTCAAAGTAAGCAGGTGCACCATTCGTGACAGTAACGTCGATGGTCACAGAGTTTCCAGATGCTGGATGTGACACAAGGATGTTGTGTTGACCGACGGCATATGGTTGGAAGATATTGGGCATGACAGGACTCATACTGCCGTTTGATGGAGTGTAGGTGAGAGATACGCCTGTGACTGGATTACCATGTTGGTCCACCATATTTGCTGTGATGGTAAGCGTTTCATCAGCAGTAATCGTTGCTGTCAAAGGAGTGACTTGCAGCGTAACTGGAGCACCTGCGGTCACAATAATGGTTTGTGTTCCACACACAAGACCGAAACATGCCTGGACAGTTTGTGTGCCAGCAGCACTTGGGGTATAGAGACCATTGCTACCAATGCTTCCGCTGCTTGCGGACCACTCAAGGAGAACATTCTTTGTCACACTGTTGAAATCCTTTGCTACTGCAGCAAAGAGTTGAGTGGAGTCGGCATCGATTGTGTTTCCACCAGGAGTCACGGTAACAGTCGAAACATTGGTTGTGTTAAACAAGATTTTCGGCCTCAAAGCAGTATTGCCTTGGTACTCACTGGAATAGAATTGTGCATGTGCCACACCCACATTCGATGAGCCGATAATGACCCATCCCTGCGTGTTAGCAAGGTTCATTCCTGCTACACCAATATCAAACCAAACCCATCCGGTTTGCCCAACAGACATCGTGGTTGTCGAAATTGGAGTTGAACCATATTCTACACCGGAGCCTAGACCTGGTGCTGACCATGCAACTCCGCTCGAGGATTCATTCCATGTTGAACCAGATTGTGACCAAGAAGTGGTGATGAGTGGATATACTCTGAAGGTCATCAATGTTGCACTCTGTGCACTTTCCCAGTCATCTATATACAATCCAAGAGAGGCTGAATGGACACTTTGATTGGTATCAAATGGAATCTGAGAAGGGTCTAAACTGAAGACGAGTCGGCATTGATGAGCGTATAATGTGCCACAGAATGTTCCACTTTGTAGGTATGGACTATCGCCAAGATTGACATTTGGGAATTCTGAGTTCAGCGTCGAATCTTGAATATTGGTGTGGCCAAACGACTCAATTTCGTTTCCAGTTTGAAATTCGTAGGTATAGATCTCTTTGTTGTTGTTGTAAGTATGCGTTGGGTCACCAATCGCAAAAGCCCAACGTGCTGAAGAAGCACCGGGAATGCTTTGATTGAATGCAGATACCCACCATGTGAAAATCTCGCCTGGGGTGAGTGCATTGCTAAATTGGAATGTAGTACCACTAATGCCTGAATTTTGTTCCCAAGAACGGAATTTGTACACACCAGTTTCGTTCGATATCGTCAACATATAACCTGAAGCACCTGAAACTGGGTTCCAAGACAAAGTAGGATACTGGTTGGAACTCAGCAGTCCGTTGGTTACATTATACAACACATCGCCATCGTTGGGTGTGTTCAATGATGGTTGACTTGGAGGGGTGATGTTGTTCACATTGTCAACATACTCAAAGGACAATGTTGGCCAAAATTGTGACGATGATGATTCTGCTGAGGCAAACGTATGTGCCGTCAATGGCGCTCCAACTGATTTGAGCATGATTGAGAAAGTGTCGTTACCGTTTGCAATGTTGTCTTGAGCAAGACCTGTGATATCCCAATCAATCCATTGATTTGGTGGCAACAATGTCAAAGTGGTTCGAGTGATTTCTGTGGTCGAACATGTTGGTTTCGTTGACCAAACAACTGTCGTTTCATCAAAACTATTGCAAGCATGAGCCGAAACGGTTGTTGCTGAGTTTCCAGTGAGAGAACTTCGATACAACTTGAGAATAACATTTGTAGGCATGACATTGGCTGGGAAATGAATGTCACTCAAATCAAATTCAACAAAAATTTGGGATTCGCCCGTGCTTGAGAATCCGAGGTTCATCGATGCTGCAGCACCAGCGGTTGACGTTTGATTGGTTGAGAGTGAAACATCATGAGCTTCTGGAAGCAGACCTGAAGCACTGAACACTGTTCCTCGAGTGAAATTCACGGTGTAGTTTCCTGAATTATTTGTACCGATGTCGTTTGGATTTCGGAAAGAATGAATAACAGACCATTCACCAATTCGATGGTTTTGGTCTGACCGAACTCTCCAATATGTCCAGAAATCACCTTTGTCCATGTTGTTGATTTCAAGTGTGTTATTTGAAGAAGTGAAGGTTTGACCTTGGCCTGGGTCATTGGTATCAAAACACTCTGCCCCTATAGAGAATCGAGGTTCATCGCTCTTACAGTACACAAATCTTGTTTCATTTGAAACGGCTGGAGTCATGGAGAAGTACGATGTGTCTTGACCAGCGGGAAGTGGCGAAGTTGTATCCCAGAGGATCGAGCCATCCGCTGGAAGTAAACTTCCCGGGGCTGGCATGGCCCAACTTGGAGCAGTTCTATACGTCATGTTGATTCTTGGGCGGAGAGTGATATTGTTGTGTTCTGAACTCGCAAATTGGGCACGTCCTACAACGTCACCGTTCGAATCTTCTTCTGGTTGCAGAATCACATTCAAGGTGGTTTGACCTGAGGCGAGGGCGTGTTGTAAAATCGCGGTGATGTTGAATTGAATAAGGCCAGTTGTGTTAACCGTTTGGATGTCGTTAATAGCATCCGAATCGGATGAATGATAGGCTCCAACACCTTGCCAAGCACTCGTATTTCCAGCAGGGTAAGCCCATGAAGAAGATTCACTCCATGTCGAAAGCATTTCAGACACCGAAACAGAGATGGCACTGCCTGTAAATGCCGTGACATCCAAATCAAGAGTAGCGTTCAAAACTTCGTATGTGGCAGGGAGTGGAACGGATGAGAGTTGAATCGACACAAGGGATGTTGAACGTAAGGAGGCTGTATTGTATGAATTTTCACTTCGACCTACGAACAATGCGTTTGAACTGCCTTGATTTGCCTGTGTATTACCACTGTCAAGGTACGTATCTTGTGTCGCAGTAGGATAATTCAAAGCATCGATCATCGAGCCCTCTTGAATCATCAAATGAGCGTCCGTAGAGTTGACTTCACCGCTAACAACCGTCGGGATGTAAAAGTTGGATGAAGAACTGCGTGGCCCGATCATACCGTCCCGCACCGGTTGAACCATCCAACGAATATCCTCGGAGAAATCGAGGTCAGAAGGTGGAGTAAATTGCAAGTTTTGTAGGTCAAATGCAGAGGTGTTGACTCTTGAATCGTATGTGTAGAGACCTTGCATGTCATCGTTTGCATCCTGCAAGATGAACAATCGCCAAGCGGTGATGTTCGAGCCAGAATAGGTCCAACTCATTGTTGGTCTGAAGTTCGCTTGAACGGCATGTGAATTGGTGTCCCACATGACCGCATTGTTAGCGGGAAGGTTGTTGACTGCAGCAACTGTTGGAGTGGAGGCAGCACCCGAGGACCATGTTAAATTCAACCACGGTCGTTTTGATGCTGTCGGATATGATGTCGAATACAACAATGCATCACTCGAGGTCGAGGATGGTGCGTACAGCATCACTGACAAATGAGTCTGGCCGTTTGCAATGGCGAGTTGCACGAGTTCCGTGACATCCCAATTCATCCAATCATCGGTGACGGTTTCAACGATATCGGAATACAAGCCGATATCGTTACCAATTGAACGACCACCAAGTTGAGTCCAATTATTGAAGCCATCATAGGTTGTTGAATTGGCTGATTCATTCCAATTCACGAGCACTGGACGCACTGCAATTGGCAAGGATTGGTCGGAATTCAAATCTGAAAACAAATTTAACTCAGCGTTAACAACTCGTGAATTTGACGGTTGGGGTATAGCGCTGAGAGGTATTTTGAGCAATGCGGCAGCATTGTATCCGTTGCTATGTCGACCGACTCGCAAGGTTTGGGAATTCGCATAGGTAGAAGAAGCACCACTCCCGTTTTCGATAACATAGGTGTCATACAGGTGCGGAATCTGTAGCTGTGGTAAGGCTTCATGATGGTGAATTTCAACTGCTGCCGTTGTTGAGTTTTCAACCCAAGTGGTTAAGTCTGGCAAGTGAAAGTAGTTCACTGAAGACCAATTTCCAATTTGGTTGGTCGCAGAAATTGCACGGACACGCCAATGATATGATTTACCGGTTGTAAGGGATGATGACGGGGTAAATGTCTCATTTGGCACATCGAATCCTGCATCATTCCATGATGTGTATGTGATGGCATTACCTGAATCAAAGGTAGAAACATTATCGATTTGAACAACCCATCCACCAATGCTCATGCCTCCGGTAAAATTCCATTCAAATTGCGGTGTGGAAATTGGCGTGAGGTCAACACCTGAACCTATGGACCATGAACCATTCACTGGTGAAATAAGCGTTGGATTTTGAGGTACAGCATTTGAACCGGGCATGTAAACAAATGTGAGTTCAGGTCGATCCGCTGCGCTTGTCGATTCGCCGGTATTGAAGTACGCACTACTAAATCCTCCTGATGGCACACCGATTTGGTCTATGATGAAGTCGACTCTTCGTCCATCTCGCATCGAATTTTGAACGGCTTGGGTCACATTGAATTGAACGACATCTCCACCATAGAATGTTCCTCCAAGTGTCAAACTCGACAGGAGAGACCCTCGTTCCCATCCGTTTGCTCCGGAGGTAGCCCAAGAGTTCGAGCCGTCATAACTTGACCATGTCGCATCATCATCTGACCAGTTGTTTTGGCGACTCTCCCAGACCCCAATCACGGGTGAACTGTACGGAGCGTCTGTCAATTTGATTCGCAATTGTGCAGATTCAACGGCATATCCAGCAGGCAAGAGGTTTGAAACCAAATTACAACCCATCAATATCGTTGTTTTGTCGGGGTTGTTGTATTCAATCGACATCTCAGAGTCACCATTGTAATTTGCGTTCACAGAGGCACTGTCGATGAACGTATCCATACATTCAGGGTACTGGTTGTCGTTGGTCCCATTTCCATGTCGGATTCTAAATTCATACCTGTCGTTACCTAGGTAGGTACTCTCGAGGTTGCTCACGATGAAACTTGACGTAGTCCAAGAGCCATAATGACCGGAAGAATCGACAGTAGCCATTCTCCAAAAGTACATGTTGCCCTTTGAAAGGGTCCTCGAGCCATTCATCGTGAATGTTCCATCGGTTGGTGAGAAATCATTGTCCACTCGAGTATCGAGAATAAGGTCTTGCAATCTGAAATCTTCATCCCTCGCAATTTGGAACAAGATTTCGTCCGAACTCGATGAGATTGACCAATTGAGTGAAGGTTGAGTGTTTGCTGACAAGTTATCTCCAGTTTTGTTCCACATGGCTAAACCATCTTCGGGTGCAGTTATCGTCACAGGGGAAGGGGCACCACTACCCCATTTGTATGTGAGTTGGAAACTGGGGTCATTACCGGTTAAGGTTTCAGATGAATAGAAGATGAGGCTCTCACCATTTGAATACGATTCGTATTTGCCACGAAGGGCAACAAACATGTCCATCGGTTCTCGATCCGAATCATCAAGATAATTTTGGACAGCATGAGTGAGATTGAATTCAAAGGAAGATGATGATTGGTTTGCATTGAAGATGTCGATTGTTGCTGTACCATTACTTCGACCTCCATCGTACCAAGACACACCTGCATTCGACATTTGATTCCAAGTTATCTCATCTTCAATCCAAAGCCCGGATTCCTCCATCCCGTGAAGAGAGACAATGGAGTTGCCGCTATATGAGGAGCGAATGTAGGTCATGGTTGAGTCAACAATAGTGAGATTGTCATGCAATCCAAGTTGGTCCAATCGAAGGCGGATATGGCCGAGGACTTCTTTCGATGCCGTCATACTTGTATCGACAGTTTGAGAAGCGCCGAAATTTGAAGTAACTGAGGATTGAGAGACCGATGCATCTTCAATGAAATTATCATCAAGGCCGAGGTCGCTTGATTCAATGGTCAATGTAGCCGTCCCGTCACCGTTATCGGTAATGGAATGTGAAGGAAGAATGAAACTTGTTTCTTGCCAGGCACTCGTTTGGAGGTTTGTATCAATCGAACGAATACGTGCATAGACGTTGGTACCATTTGAGAACTCATCAGAGGAGGGTATAGTAAATGAACCAGAAGAACCTGATACTTGGAATGAATTCCAGAGCGTTGAATAATGCCTTTCAGTTTGTACGACAACACCATCTTTCCAGTCAGAGGAGTGGCTCAAATGAAGTTCGATGTCGCTTGCCGTATGGTTCTTGTAGGCAATTGTTGGAGTTGTTTCTGCTGTTAAAATAAAATCCGATGTCATCCACGGGGCACCATCTTCAATTGGCAAATTGAATTCAACAGCCCCACCACTCGTTGGCGTTCCTGTTGAGGAATCGATGACGAGGACGGGTTGATTGCTTGATGTTTGTGTTTCTGACAAATCACAAGAATAGGAGGTGCCTGTTGATGCGAGAATGAGACGTAGTTTCCCAAGGTTATTTTTCGCCGCTTGCTGGGCTAATGAAGTGACATTGATCGAAATCACGCCAGCGGAGTTTTGAATGGTCGGTGGTTCCCAGTCAAATCGGTCGGCGTCATCATCTGCCCCTGCTTGCGTCCACAACATGTTGTTTCCATAGTATTTCCATGAAACGTGGGTTGAATTCCAGCCTTGGTTTACTCTTGCAGGATAAACGGATATTTCGCTTGTTGATTGACCAGAAAGAATCGTACAGGTAAGCTCGACACTTGCGTTGTATATGATATCACTTGAGGTGAAGTTCATTGGGAAATCGAGAAGAATACGAGTTTCATCCCCCTCGGTTGGAATCAAATAGCCGGTATCTGAGCCATTGTAATTCGAATTGGGCGAAGATTCGTTGATATAGGTATCAGCCAGAACATAATGATTGCTTATCACGTGCGAAACCTGATTTTCACGTTCAAGAACTTGCCACCCGTCCTGCGTTTGTGGCAAAAGTAAATCGGCACAAAGGAACATTGATACCAAAAATAAAACAGTCAATTTTTTCGATGTATGATTCAACAACTGCATGGGGCTCAAACCCTACACGCACCCCACTTATACTGTTTTTTCTATCAAATGTTTGGAAATCAAAAATCATTTATGACAAAAACTGCTCAAGATTGTTGATGCCAATGTTGAAAGACACTCGTCATAAGCAGGAGGTGAATGAGCGAATTATGGGTTGAAAAACACCGCCCTCGGACGGTTGGAGAAATCCGTGGCCAAGCCGCTGTCATTCAACGTTTGGCAACGTATGCTGGCAAGAAATCCTTTCCACATTTGCTCTTTTCAGGCCCACCAGGAACAGGAAAAACGACCGCAGCCATGGCACTGACAAAGGATATTTTTGGCGAACATTATCGTGAAAATTTACTTGAGATGAACGCAAGTGACGAGCGAGGTCTCGACAGTATCCGTTCGAAAGTAAAACAATTCGCAAGGACAGCCCCTTATGGAAAGGCAGCATTCAAAATTATTTTTCTTGACGAAGCCGATGCACTAACAACCGATGCACAGGGAGCCTTGCGAAGAATCATGGAGCAATATGCTGAAACATGCCGATTTATCCTCTCTTGTAATTATTCTTCAAAAATTATTGAGCCAATTCAATCAAGGTGTGCAGTGTTCCGTTTCCGACCATTATCAAGCAACGAAGTCACGGACCAAATCATCAAAGTTTCCAAAGCTGAAAAATTGGATATTACTGATGATGCGATTGAAGCATTGACACATATCTCGCAAGGTGATTTACGAAAAGCGATCACGGGATTGCAAGTGGCTGCTGCTTTGCAACCCAAGGTGACGAGGGACCTCATCTACGAAACCAGTGCAACCGCCCCGCCTGAAGAATTACAACGCTATATTGCATCGTGCCGTGATGATGGTTTTCATGTAGCGCGCCGTCGATTGAGGGAATTACTCGACACCTACGGCCTTGCAGGCACCGATTTTGTCAACCAATTGCATCGTGAACTGTACAACATTGATTTTCTTTCCGAAATGTCAAAACTGGAACTCACTGAATGGATGGCCGAAATTGACTACAGATTGGTCGAAGGTGGTGGCGAGCAAATTCAACTTGATGCAATGACTGCTCGACTGGTGAAACACTTGAAATCATGAACACATTCACTTTTTCTTTACCCTCATTCTTCGATTTATATCTAAAAATGAAAACCGGTGACTATGAACATTGACACCCTCATCGATGGATTATGTTGGACACCATTTGCAGGCATCATCCGAAAATATCGACAGTATCGAATCTCAAACGAAACCATGTGGTCTTACCAATGCAAACAAATTAGTTCACTCTTGGATTCAATAGTTAGGCAACATCGTGAATTATTGAATTAATGTTTGAGATGTTAAAACTTCAAATTTCCACGTATATGTTCGTGTATTTTTCCAAGGATTTCCATCTTCGATGATTTTGACTTCAATGGTGTGCGTTCCAGGGGCTAAATTAGAGCCGAGTGATACAGCAACTGGTTGGTCTAAATCGCCATGAGGAAGCAGATTTGGAATTGATGAATTGTCAATTCGTTTGCCATTCACAATCGCATCAGAATTTGATTCCCAATACATGTCATCCATGGATAATGTTTCTTCACCATCGTTGTTTTTGAGTGTGACTTCAACTGTTGCCCCATCCGAATTGACATTGTCAGCAAGCCCAAAGAACAACCAAATTGGGCCCTCAAGAACCGTATCTGACCCTGTGAGTTGCCAGTGCGTTACTCCGCCCCTTCCTGAGTCATTTGAATACACAATTTCACCATCTTGCTCAACACCAATGACCCAAGTGCTTGAGACTTGAGGAGCAACAACATCAGCAAATGGAGGATTAGTCAGGAGAAAGGCGACAGATAGAAAGGTGAATGTATGCAAAAATGACGCTTTGAACCATGTACCTTTTCCATACACTTCAACAAATTTTTTCGGCATCACCATGCGATGAATTTGGGGAATTAATATGATCATCACGAGTGGAAACATATAGAGAATATCTGCATTGTTCCGGTCGGTTCCGGGCATAAGCAAGTATCGCATTACCATGGTGATAATGATTGCATAAGCGATAACAAGCCACATCGAAGCGGTCTCAGCTCGCTCTTTGGTGACATATTTGACCGGGTCAAACGGCTCAATGCCCAAATCAGGTCCACTTCTGCGTTTCTTTTTTTCTTCCATCGAAGACGCAGCCTTCTTTCGTTGCTCGGCTTGAGCAGCAGCCATTGCCGTCTTGAGGTCGACCATGTCCGTGGGTTATGAATGCATTAGAAGAAGAATGCGGAAGACTTGCCTCAAACTGTGAAAGTGTTGAAATCTCATCCGTATGTTTCAAAGAGTCCATGCTTCACCGCTAAATCAAGCCGAGGTGGCGTAGTTGGTAGCGCGTCGGACTCATAGGGCAGCCTACAAGGCAATCGTATGACGTGCGTACCTTGCGATGTCTGAGACATCCGAAGGCCGCGGGTTCGAGTCCCGCTCTCGGCACTAATCAATCCACCATCAGCGTGATGTTCATGTGCTGTGCCGAGTTGGTCATGTCATGGATGAACTCCCGGAAGTTGGCGAGCGTATTCGTATTCGAGTTCAATCCCTTGAAAACGAAGTGGAGCATGTTGGAATCGTATTACCATTCATTCATCATGGATTCATTACGTTGAAACTTGAGAATGGATACAATGCAAATTATACCACTGATGGAATTGTATCGTGGGAATCCTTGGACTCAGCGGAAACACATGAATTGAGTTCATCCCCTGTCAATACAGAGTTTGCAAGTAATCTCCCGAAGGTTCGCCTTATTCATACAGGGGGAACGATTGCATCCAAAGTTGATTACAAAACTGGTGCGGTCATAGCACGATTTGAGCCAGAAGAACTCGTTGCTCAATTACCTGAACTCATAGACATCGCCCAACTTGAAACATTCAAAATTGGAAACATGTTTAGTGATGACATTCGCCCTCAACACTGGAATCAAATCGCAGAAGCGACCAAACAGGCATTTGACGACGGATGTCGAGGTGTCGTCGTATCCCATGGAACTGACACGCTCCATCTTACTGCAGCAGCAGTAGGTTTTGCATGGGCTGGAAAGGGTGGAAGGGCCCCCGGCCCAATCGCTTTTGTTGGTTCTCAGCGTTCAAGTGACCGAGGTTCTTCAGATGCTGCTGAAAACCTGTTATCAGCAGTGTACTGGGCAGCCCATGGTGAACGGCCATGTGGAGATGTGGGGGATTCGACGGTCGTCATCATGCACCATACGTCAAACGATGGCGAGTGCATTGTCTTACCTGGAATGAGCACGAGAAAGTTGCACTCATCAAGAAGGGATGCATTTCAAGCCGTCAATGCACAACCGCTTGCAACAATTTCGTACAATGGTACTTATTGCACTCATGCGACAACCGACACCTATGCTGAAGCAATTGCCATGGGTGGTCGAGAAGTTACAAACCAAGTCAGTGGATTTTTACCACACTTGAAAATTCTTCAATTTATCGCTGGTCCTTATCTTCACGGTGAACATATCGAAGCAACGGTCAAGGATGGTTGCGATGCCATCATCATTCACGGTACTGGCCTTGGCCATTTACCAATTGAAGATAGCATGGGAAATGCTCCAGAAAATCAAGCATTGTGGCGAACGCTCGTTCGATGTGTTAATCGTGAAATTCCAGTCGTCGTGTGCAATCAATGTATCTTCGGGCCAGTGAACATGAACGTCTATTCCAAAGGACGTGAACAACAAAATATTGGCCTCCTCGGCCACGGTGTTGCTGGTGCTCCAGATACTGTTGCCATCAAAGCCCACTGGTTGTTGTCAAATGAGCTATCGCTTAATGAAAACATTGCAAAACCATTGTGCGGTGAACAAAGTGAAGTGCTGTTTGAATAGGCAATGAATCAAAAACCGTCTATGAATAGACACATTTCATGGCACATCATGCCCAGCGAGCTCTTGAGGACTTGCGGCACAAGCGAGAACTCGCTCGTGTTGGTGGTGGTATCAAAAAGCAAGAAGCGATTCGTGCCTCAGGTCGCGGAACTGCAAGGGACCGAATCGGAATGTTGCTCGACGCTGACTCATTTGTTGAAATCGATGCCTTTGCCACCCATCGAACAGATGACCACAACATGTTTCTTCACAAAACCCTTGGCGATGGCGTTGTCACTGGACATGGCACCATAGACGGTCGGAGAGTGTACTGTTTTGCACAGGATTTCAGTGTTCATGGCGGAAGTATGGGTGAAATGCATGCCAAAAAAATTGCAAAAATTGTTGAGATGGCTGAACGGGTCAAAGCCCCGATTATTGCCATGTGGGACGGTGGTGGACAACGAGCTCATGACGGTATTGCTTCGCTCGGGGGTACCGGAGAACTACTCGACCGGCTCGTTCAGTGTAGTGGTCGAATTCCAGTCATCAGCCTCGTTCTCGGCCCTGTCGTTGGCGTATCTGCCCTTGCAGCCACCTTAGCAGATTTCACTATTCTTGGCGAAGAGCATGGACAATTATTCCTGTCGTCTCCGCTCGAAACTCCTGAGGTGATTCAGGGTGAAATCGATGCTGAAGGTCTTGGTGGTGCGAATTTACATGCTTCACGATCTGGTATCGCTTGTCTTATCGCCGAAGACGAAGTGGACGCTTGTGAACTTGCCACCCTTCTGCTCTCCTACCTGCCAGACCACAATGATGCCGAACCTCCATTCGTTCCAACAGACGACCCGATAGAGCGTTTGAATTCTGACCTTGAATCATTTGTTCCAGACAATCCAAACAAGCCATACGACATGGTTCATGTCGTTAAAGAGGTTGTTGATGACGGTGAGTTCCTTGAATTGTTTGAGGCCTATGCTGACAACATCATCATTGGATTTGCCAGATTGAATGGACAAACCATCGGTGTGGTTGGTAATCAGCCAAAGGTTCTCGCTGGTTGTCTTGACATTGATGCCTCGGTCAAAGCAGCTCGATTTATTCGAACCTGCGATGCATTCAATATTCCGCTTGTGACCTTTGAAGACGTTCCAGGATTCTTACCCGGCGTTGTACAAGAATGGGGAGGCATCATTCGACATGGAGCAAAACTCTTGTTCGCCTATGCAGAAGCAACCGTTCCGAAATTAACTCTCGTGACGAGAAAAGCGTACGGCGGGGCGTATTTGGCCATGTCGTGCAAGCATTTGAGAAGCGATTACAATGTTGCATGGCCTACGGCAGAACTTGCTGTCATGGGTGCAGAAGGTGCGGTCAATATCATTCACCGTCGTGAAATTCAAGAAGCATTAGATGACCAAAAAGAAATCGTGAGAGCAGAACTCGTCGATTCTTACAAGCGAAAATTTGGTGACCCATATGTTGCAGCTCGCAACGGATGGCTTGATGATGTCATCGAACCACAAGAAAGCCGATTGAGGTTGTGCAGAGCATTATCCATCTTGAAATCAAAACGTGAATGGTCACCACCCAAAAAACACGGAAACATTCCATTATGAATTATGATTTCTTTTGAGCACGGGCAAGAAGTCCGCTCGGAGTTTCTTTGGGTTGTTCTTCGACCACTTTTAAGGTTGAATCACGCCCAATGAACAGTCGAAAAATTCCTGCAAGAACGATGCAAGCACCAACAACGATACCAACGACTTCGATAGGTAAACCCGTGGAAGTTTCTTCTGTATTGGTCGGTAAATCGGTGTTGTTGGATACTTGACCACCGTCAAGAACGAGATTTGCTGTATAATACGATTGCAATTCTTCGTCAAAATAAATCACTTCAATACCGTACATCTCTTCCTCGCTATACGGAAGAGGAACCATAGAGACACAAGAGATAGTTACTTGGTTTGAAATGAGGCACGAATGTGACACATTCTGCAATGTTTCGTCGTTGATGATGATGTCAACTTCTTGACGAGGTAGACCATCAACATCCATCACCAGCCATTGAATGGTCGCAGATGACGTATCCAACAACGTCGACGATTGAATGGATATGATTGGAGCATCTGGAACCGATGAAATTTCCATTGACAAATTTTGCTCATACGTTGTGGTACCATCTGATACTCGAAGGGTAAGCACACCTGCATCCCCGTTGATATCTTCTTGGGGTGTAAGAACAAGGGCGTTGTTTTCTATGTCAGCACTTAGGCTCGAAGAGTCGATATCAAAAGACCAAGTGAGGAGATCGCCGTCAATATCATAGGCAAAAGACGCCAACTCCACAACCAATTGTTCATCTTCATTGAGTGTGAAGTCAACCCAAACGGACTGGTTGATGATGGGAATATCGTCTACTGCGTTGATTCGTATTGGCAAGTCAACGGTCACACCTGGGTTCGTACCGTCTCCAAGAAGAAGAGGTATAATTTCAGCACCGTTGATGTTAGGTAGTGGCGTGAGATGTAAAACACCATCAACAATGTCATAGGAAACAAAGTCGGTTGAGCCGGTCGGTTTACCTTGAATGAGAGCGAGGATTTCCTCCCCTTCGGGGTCGGTCACAATTTCAGTCAGATTGACCGAAACCATAGGCCCATCTTCCTCAAGAACTTGTTGAGGAATTGTCGAATGAACAACGACGGGGTCATCAACCGGTAAGACGATGATTCTAACGAAGACGGCTCTTTGGTCAACATACACTCCATCTGCCCGAAGTGTGATATTTGCATCGGCTTCTCCGATCCATTCTTCGTCGATGTGATGCGATACGGTGACGGAAAGTCCTTCATCGCCCACCTCAATTGTAAAATGAGATGCATCTTCTCCATCCACACTCGCTTGGAGGGCACGGATGATTTGACCATCGGGGTCTGTTGCTATATCTGAAACATCAAGTGTCACTTCGCCACGTTGTGGTACTCTAAATTCTGCAAGTGGTTGATTGAGTTCAAGTGGTGTGTTGGTTCTTTCTACATCAAAATAGGCAACTCCT
>JAUREO010000027.1 GCA_030827365.1 Candidatus Poseidonia sp.
CCCCTACGACACCGTTGCATCGTTTAACGTTGAAGCCTGTAAAGATGCATCAAATATCTATCATGAACAAGCCCTCAACGATTGGCAAATTTATGCTGATTTGAATTTTGAAAAAGCACAAACGATGACTTTTGCTGTCTTTGTGGTTTTCCAATTGTTCAATGTCATGAATTGCAGATCGAGTGAAGATAGTGTAATGAAATTGGGTCTGTTTTCAAACCGTTCAATCAATTTGGCCCTCCTCATCTCGCTATCATTGTTGTTCATTATCGTCCATTTTGCATCAACAACAATACCGTTCATAGGTATTGGAATTGGAGATTTGCTTTCCACCAGTCAACTAACTCAAGCAGACTGGATTGTGATTATGGCCATTTCCAGTAGCGTACTCATCATTGAAGAATTTAGGAAATTTTTGATTTCATCTAACTTTTTTGCTGTTCGAAGATGACATGGCCTTATGCACAGATTCTAAAGTGATACGCATTTGGGAAAACACATGGAAGAATTGCCAATTTCTCCATTGGCGAGCCCCCATCCTGAGTGGCGTAGCATTTTCTCACAAAATATATCGATACATCAATTCGATGTTGAATTGCATTCGATTATTCAAAAAATAATCGATGGTAATGAGTTGAATGAAAGTGATGGTCTTTTGTTATTTCATCACCCTTCATTATCACAGCTAGGGGCAATTGCGTGGGGTGTGAAACATGCAATGTATGGCAAGAATGTGTTCTTTAATTCAAATGTCCACATAAATCAAACAAATGTTTGTGTTCTAGCATGCAAATTTTGTGCCTTTAGGAGAGGGGCAAAATCTAACGATGCGTATGAATATTCAGTCGAAGAGTTTGTGAACGAACTTGAAACTTACAAAGACGCCGTAGATGAAGTTCATACTGTCGGAGGCCTCCACCCTGATTTGACCATCGAGTACTATGAAGAATTATTTACAACTGTCAAAAAGAGATTTCCTCATATTGCAATTAAATCACTGTCAGCAGTTGAAATAAAACATCTTTCTCAACAATCAAACATTTCAATTGCTGAAGTATTAATGCGCCTAAAGAATTCGGGATTGACATCTTTACCCGGTGGTGGAGCAGAAATTCTCAACGATGAGGTCCGGGCAATCATTTGTAATGGTAAAGAGAGTTCACAGGAATACTTGGCAATCCATCGGGAGGCGCATCATTTGGGTATACCAACCAACTGTACAATGCTCTTTGGAACAATTGAAACTCCCGAACAAAGAATTCAACATCTTATACAATTAAGAAACTTACAAAGTGAGACCAACGGTTTTCAGTGCTTTGTACCATACCCCTTTCTACAAGATAATACACGTCTTCCTGAGGCTCAACTCGCTACGGGTCAAGAAATACTTAGAATGATCAGTATATCGAGAATTATGATCACAAATATCCCTCACATCAAGGCCTACAGAATGAATATTGGCGATCATCTTGCAGAATTAGCACTACAATACGGTGCAGATGATATCGATGGAATAGTTCAAAAGGAATCCATCATGCATTCTGCGGGTTCGAATGCGCTGTTGGAACTTGACAATACTATGTTAGCAAAATTGATTGAAAATTCAGATTCCATTCCCATACGAAGAAATACGACATACGACAGAGCTAAGCCATTCATCAAGCCAGAGATTCCACGAATAATACAATTACCTGTTGTCCAGGGGTGAATGTTTGAGTTGGAAAAATACAATTGGTAGGGTTGCATTCCTCAATTGTGATCCATTATTTCATTCAATCCCCAACAATTGGAACGTATTGGCAGCACCACCCTCATGGCTTACAGGGCACATCTTGCGAAGAGATTGTATTGTTGCCCCGATTCCAGCGGCTGATTACGCAAAACATCGTGATGAATTAATTCTCATTCCAGACATTGGTATATGCTCAAAAGGAGAAGTTGGTAGTGTTTTACTCTTTAGCAACAAAACTCTCCCAGAAATTAAGACTGTTGCATTACCTTCTGATTCCGCAACATCCATTGTTTTGTGTAAACACATTCTAAAGTCAAGAGGAGTAGACATTGATTATATCGAAATGGGCCCTGATATTGATGCAATGTTAGAAACATGCGATGCTGCATTACTCATCGGGGACCGTGCACTTCAAGCAACAAAGGAAGGCGTCCATTCTGTAGTCTTCGATTTAGGTCAAGAATGGTTTGATCACACTTCTCTTCCAATGGTTTTTGGCGTTTTCGCTGCGAGAAAAGACACGCCGATGAGCGATATTGAACGAGCACATCGCCTCCTTTTGAAGAATCTTGAAGACTTTGAAAATTCAATAAACATTCGCGAAATGGTCGTAAATACGTCTGCGATGAAATCACATTTGACCATTGAACGTTTGCAGCGTTATTTTGGTGAAGTCTTTAATCGACTAGACGAAGAGCATATCCTTGGATTGAATGAATTTTTGAACACGATATTTGGCCAAGGATGCAACGCTGAATTCATTATGTTTCCAACCAAGAAACATTTAGTTGAGCAAACAATGTAAGGAGAGGATAACATATACGCACAATTACCCACCGATGAACAAGGAAACAAGATAATTCGAATTGGCCACAGTCCAGATCCAGATGATGCTTTTATGTTCCATGCAATGACAACGCAAGCATTTCCCACTCCAGGTTACGTCTTCGTCCATGAATTACAAGATATTGAGACATTAAATCATCGGGCAATGAACAAAGAATTGGAAGTCTCTGCAGTTTCTATACACGCTTATCCGGAAATTGCCGATGATTATGCTCTGATGAATTGCGGTGCATCTATGGGTGAGGGATATGGGCCCATGATTGTCGCAAAAGCGGGCACCAGTGAAGAAGAAGCAAAGATGAACCCTATTGCCATACCAGGAACAAAAACAAGTGCTTTTCTCGGACTTCGTCTAGCTTGGGGAGAATTTGATTATGTTGTTGTTCCATTTGATAAAATTATTGACCAAATCTTAGATGGTCGAGTGACCTCTGGTTTAATCATTCATGAAGGACAACTCACATACAAAAATCACGAACTTGACGTCTTGCTCGATGTTGGAAAATGGTGGAATTCCACCAACGAAGGTTGGCCAATGCCACTCGGTGGAAATGTCGTGAGAAGGGATTTAGGGCAATCAGTCATGGAAGATGTGACGAAGTACACTAAAATGAGTATAGAATATGCCATTTCCAATCCCAAAGCCGCATTAGATTTTGCCAAACAATGGGGCAGAGGTATTGATGATGATACGAATCGAACCTTTGTTCAGATGTATGTCAATGAACGAACAATTGACTACCAAGATGATGGACGTTCTTCAATTCGAAAGTTTCTCAGAGATGGACAAGAACTAGGGCTTATTCGCAAAGATTTTGACCCAAATTCAATTGACTTTATAGGAGCATGATATGATGGAAAGGAAACCCCATACGAGTGAATTTGGGAGTGTCGACCCCGCACCCCCACAACTTGGAGGTCAAATTTCCACATACAAAAATGATGTATTGAACAACGATATACCAATGTTCCAGCGAATGAGGGCTGTTTTTGCCTTACGTAATGTCCGCTCAGATGAGGCTGCCCTTGCCCTTTGTGAAGGATTTCATTGTTCTAGTGCTTTGTTAAGACATGAAATTGCATATGTACTTGGCCAAATGCAGAACAACGTGGTTCTACCCAAATTGACAGAAGTTCTCTCGGACGAGGAAGAACATGTGATGGTTCGACATGAGGCTGCAGAAGCAATGGGGGCCATTGGTGATAGGTCAATTATCAACATACTTGAAAAATTCAAGAATCACCCCCAGCCTGAAATTGCAGAGTCATGTATCGTCGCACTAGATTTATTGCAGTGGGTTCAATCAGCGGAATTCGAAGACTTTTCAGAATAATCAACCCTCAAGTTCAATAAATCGTTCGCATTCGGGAAAGCTGAGGATTCAACATGCCCCATGAACACATCCAATTAGCACAGGCTCCTAACGGGGAGATAGGACCAAGATGTGACGCTTGTGGAATACGTATGACGTTCGGCAATGCGATGGTTTTCGAAAATATTTACCTCTGTTGGGAACATTATGTTGAACAAACTGGGGCAGAATCATCTACAGTAGTTTCTGAATCTGAACAACGATTCTGGATGAAAGAATAATCATTCAAAAAGACTCTAATCCTTCAATGTTAGCGATGACCATGCTGACAGGTTGGGCACACTTTGCCCGCAAGTTTCAACAATACTATCAGCATTCAAGACTTTGGACCCCTCCACGAATCGAGCAACGTGAATGGATGTTCGTTCCGTTTGGTGGGGCACCCCCTTTACGCCACATAGGTTTCAATCGAATTCAAGATGTCAGGCAATTTGTTTCGACGAAAACTATGCATTCGTGCTTCTATTCAACTGCATATTGGAATAAACCCAATGAGGCAAAAATGATTGACAAGGAATGGCAAGGTGCAGATTTAATTTTTGATTTGGATGGAGACCATTTGCCAGGCATATCCGACAATGATTTTCCTGCAATGATCGACATCATTCAAGAGCAAGCATGGTCGCTATGGAACGATTTCTTGCAACCAGAATTCGGATTTTCAGAAGAATTTCTTCAAGTAACATTTTCAGGTCACAGAGGTTTTCACCTTCATTACCGAGACCCATCATTTCATCATATCGATTCCGAAGCAAGAAGAGAAATGGTTTCACACATTCGTGGAGAGGGAGTCGATGTGGCTGGTGCATTGGCTAGGTTTACGCATCCTGATGCAAAAGGTTGGACTCGACGCTTAAAGAATGGCATGGGCGACCTTGTTGATTCTCTCGTTGATATCGACAATCAAGTTGAACATGCATCCCGGGAACTTAAGCGTCTGGAAGCAGGCCTAAAGGCAATGCATGAAAGGGAACCTCTTCAATCTCAACGTTCAGCAAACTCGATTCGAAAATTAGCCCAAATAATGAATCATCCAGAAAAGATTCGTAGATTGAAGGAGGAGTCAAAGTTTGAAGTTCTTGGACAGTATCAAGAATTATTTCTTAACCTTCTTCGTTCTGACAAATCGATTGTCTTGGGAAATGCTGGAGAAACAGATGAAGTTGTCACAATTGATGTCCGGAGGCAGATTCGTTGGCCTTCTTCATTGCATGGCAAATCAGGAATGCGAGTCACCGAATTCCCCCTCTCCCAATTGGACCCCGATAGTTCAAATCGTTTTCATCCACTCGATGAATGCTATGTTTTTGGCATGGAGCAATCTCAACGAGTTGAAATAATCAAAGACGATATTCGGGCTAAAATTAGTTCGCAATTCATAGATGCAACTCGTGGGGATGTGATTGAAACAAGTGAATCTGGTGCTACATTTCTTGTTTTAAAAGGTTGGGCTCAGCAGGTGAATTAAGGATTTACCAAGAATTCACATCATTTCGTGGTAAGGTTCAAGGGTAGAGGGCTGTTCCTCCGCTTTAGGTGGTCATTTTTGTCTCGTAATGACAAGTCAAAATCAAACCCTGTTCCTCCACCTGCTCTAGGCATTCCTATGCCCCCAATGCCTCCTGCCCCGGGAATGCCCGCTCCACCACTTCAACCAGTTCCAGGTGTACCAATGCCGCCAATGCCTCCTCTGCCTCAAGCAACTGTTCCCGCACCAGTTGTTCCACCAGCATCGTTACCTCCTGAACCTGCACTCGTTGCACCAATTCCAGAACCTGCTCTACCACCAGTTCCAGTACCTGAAGCAACAACTCCATTGCCCGCACCACTTCCAGCACCTGTTGCTCCTTTGCCTGCAGTTGCTGAACCCGTAGAAGGCACAAATGATTATCAAAAGTTATGGGCTAAACGGTCTGAAAAGCCCCTGCAACAAATCTATGGACATATCGACCGAATTAGTAATGCCGATGCAGGTTCCTTACTTGATCGATACGCAGATAGATTTGGCCATTCGCTCGACAGAGAGATTATCGTTTTGAGAAAAAATGAACACGAAAAGAAAGTAGCTGTTATCCGTGAAGCACCTACGGTAACTCTTCTCGAAGAAGAAGGGCAACTTAAAACAGAATCCGAATCATTGTCGCTCGAAGACATCGAACAAGAAATTCGTAGGCTGAAACCACTTTATCAAAGAGCTAAAGAAAATGGACAAAGCGATGATGAACAGCAATTGAAAGCCACACTACAGAACTTGCTTCAACAACGAAAGTCAATGATGGAACCGACGGTCGCAAAACCCAGCAACGATGAATCTGACCAGTTATTCTTGCAATTCTTTTCTATTGTCGACTCATTGCTCGAATCTTCACTTCCTGAACACATTGCTCAGTCATTCATTGAAAGCGAAAGTTTTGGCCTTTACATGTTGATTGGTCAAAATTTCTCCGAAACTACGAACGCACAGCGTTCTGAATTTGTTTCAATGATAGACAAACTGCTTGAAAACATTGGAGAATCAGATTTAGACGCATTTACCCAATCTTCTGATTTTGAAATATACAAAGAAGTGGTCATAAAATACTCGAGGTGAACAATATGGGATTACTTGACAAAGTGAATGAATCAAAGGAAACCGTCCAACCAGCAAAAAAAGTCTCTGAGCCAAAAACCAAAGAGGTAGTTGCCAAACCTGTCGCAACACCAGTTGCGAAAGTGGCACCTGCACCAACAAAGAAAGAAGCCAAAAAACAAAAGGCATCCCAACCAAAAGTGCGACCAAAGGGGCTTTCTTCTGAATTTGAACTCGCAAGTGACATGAATAGACGTATCAATTGGCTCATTAATTTCATTGTAAATTTCGGTTTCCTTATAGCAGGTATTGTTATGAATATTCTAACTGGTGGTAGTTCAGGTATCGGAATTTATACATATTTATTTGGAGCTGCAATTATCGTTTTGTTCCTCAATATCTTTGTTATCCCAATGAAGTTTAGTAGAAACTTAGGCCAATTTACCTCTAAAACGAAGTATGTCAAAGGCGATGGTTCTAACCCATTCTTCTTACATGGCATCTTGGTCAACACCGTTGGAATATTCTCACTGGTCGGATTCTGGCTCATCATCACTCAGGTTTCACAAATTGGTGACAACGACAATTCAAATGCATTGATTTTAACCATTGTTGGAACTATTTTTGTCATCATGTGGTTCATCAACCGATACATCCGAAATGGCAGTGAATTGAATCAAGGCATGTTCGATTTGATGTTTGGCGCCTACGAAGTCAAATTTGTCCCAGCAGAGAATGACAAAGCAACTGGTATTTTTGCCCGATTGGAAAACATGGGTAGTTTTGGAGACAAACTCATACAAAGGCAAGAAGAAAAGAAGAAAAAGAAATCAGAAAATGTTTCTGAAGACGATTCAGCTGAAGAAGAAAATAAAGACTGATTTTTCAAGTGTTGAACGAGAATGATACTTCGTTCTTTGTTTCCTAATCAAGTGTATGGAGATATTATTTTCGATCTTATCTTTTTATGTGCCTCATCCTATGCTTTTTTCCTGTTAAATTTCCATCCAACTGTTTGGTTATTTATTGGGCTATTTTTTGTACGACTATACTTTGATGTATTAGAGTATTTCATTTTTCAACGTCCAGAAAAGTTCCGAAAACAATCTTTGCAATTAAGTGGATGGGAAAGTCAAATCATAAATGTGAAATCTTACAATATTCAATATCATGTGAAGCAAGGACATAAAGACAAACCACTTATCTTTTTTTTGCATGGGTGGAGGTCTAGCTCAGGTCGAATGAACAATAGAATTCAACAATTTCTCGACCTTGATTGGTCAATTTGTACTGCCGATTTACCAAATCACGGTGGGTCGGATGCAGTCAACAAATGGAGTGCTGAGTTTTCGACAACATGTATTATTGAAATTTTAAAATCAATAGATGCTTCACAAAGATATAAACAATTGGTCATTTATGGGCATAGTATAGGTGCATTCATTACAATTCGATTGTGCAAAAGAAAAAATGAGTGGCTAAACAATATGGATTTGGAAGCACTTATCTTGGAATCTCCTATGACAAAATATTCATACATTTTAGATAGAACATATCGATTTTTGAACGTCCCAAAATTTTTACAGCCTGTTTTGAATCGGAGAATCTTTTCCACAGTCAACCGTTTACATACGGTGTTGACAAATTTCAACTCAATTCAAGAGGCAGATATTCCACTGTGGGGCATGCCAATTTGCCCAGTTTTAGTTGTACAAGCAGAAACAGACACTCAACTTGGCCTATTCCATTACAATGATTTATTGATAGAATTGAAAAAATCACCTTTAATAGAGGCTGAGAGCCATTTAGTATCCACTCTCTCGCATTCAGGCGGAGATGATAATATTGAGCGTTCGACACTCATTGAGAATTATATGAAGAAACTCAAACTATGTTGATTACTCTTCAGAACTTTTGTCAATTAAGCCATTAGCCACGGTCGTTCGAGCAAGTTCTCGCATATCTTCAACCTCATCTAATTCATCCATAATCTCCTTGCCGAGCAGAGTTTCAATGACATCTTCCATGGTAACAATTCCAGAGGTTCCCCCGAACTCATCCTGAACAATCGCGAATTGTTGCTTTTCTTCAAGGAATAAATCCAACACATCTTCTGCAGTTGAATCGAGTTGAACGGTTAAATGGGGTTTCATTAGATCTGTCATCGTATTTTCCCATTCTCCACGGCCTGCAGACATGAGTACTTCGGAGCGTATCACGATGCCTTGAATATCATCGAGCGATTCATTGTACACAGGTATGCGTGAAAACCGAATAATGGAATTTTCTTCTAAAACATCTTTTACATTGGAATCAATTTCGAATCCATACACAACGACCCTTGGAGTCATAATCGTCTCGACTTTGATATCCCTGAGTTGTAATAAATTATGGATGACTCGTTCTTCATCTGGGTCGAGAATACCTTCTTCTTCACCAATATCGGCAATTGCTGCAACGTCATCTCTTGTAACGGTGTTCTTTTTGCCTTCAGGAAATAATGATTTCATAATCTGAATCGGGGCAATGAGAATAAACATGACTCGAGTGAGCCACAATAACACGTAAGCGGAGGGCAGTGCTAATTGCTTCCAATACGCCGAACCCAAAGTCTTTGGAATAATTTCTGATAAAAATAGTACTGCAATTGTCAAAATGATTGACCCAAAGGTCAACATTTCTTCACCGTAAATTGTTTGAATTTGACTTCCAACTCCAGCCGCTCCCATCGTATGCGCTATTGTATTGAGTGTGAGAATTGCAGTAAGTGGCCCTACTGCGTCGTCACCTTTTAGTTTCGACCAGAGTTTCCCACTTTTTGAAGCATTTTTTTCCAAAGATACGACATAAGTTTGAGGCAAAGATAATGTAACAGCCTCTAAAATAGAGCATAAGAATGACACTCCAAGTGCCAAGCTACAATATAGAATAAGAAGAGTATAATCAGCCATGAAGAGTCAATGCTCCGATTGTGATAAAGAGTCCTACAAGGGTATTCCTTTTGAAAATGACGGAGGATTCAGTAGAAAAGAAGTTCGTTTAGGGTCAAACTCAAAAAGTGTAGTATGCAGGAAGTAATGAGCGACATGGCAGGTGAACATGTACTGATTTGTGTAGCTTGGCCATATGCAAATGGCCCATTGCACCTTGGCCATGTTGCTGGTTGCTATCTCCCACCGGATATTCAAGCACGATTTGAAAGGGCTAAGGGAAATAGAGTGTTGATGGTTTCTGGTAGCGACGAGCATGGAACTCCGATTACAATTACAGCAGAACAGGATGGACTTAGTCCGCAAGAAGTTGTTGACAAGTATCACGCAATCAACAAAAAGGCCCTCCTTGATTTGGGATGTTCTTGGGAACCAAACATCGATCATCGAGGTATCGAATATGGTGGTTCTTTATTCAACAGAACGAGTGATATCGATCACAAAATCAAAGTTCAACAAAACTTCTCAAGTTTGTTTAATGCTGGTTTATTCGAATCGAAGACAACGAAACAATTCTATGAAGTTCTCACAGAAGGCGGAGGACGCTTTCTACCGGATAGATATGTTGAGGGAACTTGCCCAAATTGTCAAGCAAAAGACGCAAGAGGTGACCAGTGTGATTCATGCGGTGCAACCTATGATGCTCTTGAATTAAAGGAACCACGCTCTAAATTAACACCAAATTCTTCGATAGAAATTCGTGATACTCAACATCTTTTCTACCGACTTGATATGTTTCAAAATGCCTTGGAACAATATTCTGAAAATCGACAGGAGTTTTGGAATTCAAATGTAAAGGCGATGACAAAGCAACAATTGGAAGCTGAACTACGACCAAGGGCAGTGACCCGAGATTTGAATTGGGGCATATCAATACCATTTGATGATGATGAATGGCAAGGAAAGTGCGTTTACGTTTGGTTTGAAGCTGTTCAAGGATACCTCACCTGTGCTCAAATATGGGCTGAACGTTTTGCTTCGGGCCATCCAAATGGAATAGATGCTTGGGAAAATTGGTGGAGAGTGTCAAAGGATGGTCAAATACCACGGCATTTGTATTTCTTAGGAAAAGATAACATCCCCTTTCACACAATAATTTGGCCAGCATTAATCATGGGACTTAATACCGCAAATCGTACCTCTCAAGCCCAAGATATCATTTTCGATCAGCAGCCAGGAGATTTAGCCTTAGGCCATAATGTTCCTGCAATGCATTATCTTCTGTTAGCAGGTGGTCAATTTTCCAAATCAAGGAAACACGCAGTTTGGTTGCCATCTTTTTTGGAACAATACGATCCAGATACTTTACGTTACTATCTTAGTATCAACATGCCGGAGAATCATGATACTGACTTTAATTGGCCAGATTTCGTTGAAAAAATTAATTCGGAACTCATTGCAACATATGGAAATTTTGTGCACAGGGTGTTTACATTAGGTCATCGACTCGATGAGAATTCAAGTGATCCATTTGCTCCATTTGACAGCAATGATTTAGAACATGAAAAGCAAGAAGTAGAACGATTATTTCAACTTGCTACTGAATCCCTTGAAAAACATCGTTTCAAGGAGTCACTTCGCCACATCATGAATATTGCTCAATATGGCAATCAAATGCTGCAGGCTGCCGAACCTTGGAAATTTATGAAAAAACCAAATGATGAAGGATATCAGAAGAGCATTTCGATATTAGCATTTGGGTGGAGGGTTGCTCGAACGATGGCCATTGTAACTCAGCCATTTATGCCTGCGAGTGCACAACGATTGTGGGAATCACTTGGCTACAAAACGCAGGTCTCATCACAGACTTGGGAAAGTGCAATTGATTGGAACGCTGAAAGGACATGGAATCCTGAACAACCCACGCCTCTCTTTTCTAGACTCGACTTGAAAGAAATTTTAGCAAGAGAGCAAGATTTGATTGAAGAGGGCGCCCATTCAACTGAAAGCATAACCCACGCAGTAAAAGGTGGAAAAAAGAAGAAGAAAGGTGGAGATACATTGGAAGAAACTGAAGGCATAACATACCTAGACTTTGAAACGTTTTTGTCCGTAGATTTACGAACCGGCATAATATCGAAAGTAGAAAACCATCCTAACGCAGACAAATTGTATGTGTTAACCATTGATGACGGCACCCCCAATGGAAGAACAATTTGTGCAGGATTAAAGGAATATTATTCCATTGAACAACTTGAAGGAAAACATATTGTATTTGTTGCTAATTTAAAACCACGCCCTCTTCGAGGAATTAATTCCGAGGGCATGGTTCTCGCTGCCGATGATGGTCAAGGTTCTGTTTCGATCTTAACTTTAGAAACAAAAATGGCATCTGGCTCAAAAGTTCGTTAAATCATTGAAGTTCTCACATTTTCCATTATTTCTCTTGATAATAACCTTGCTTTCTCGGTCAAAGTTTCGATTTGAGGTTCGATTTCCTTCCGATGCTCACCTGATAATCCTCCAACGTTGATTGATACATTGAACAAAGCCCCTTTTGCTGCTGCGCTTGCAAGAAGTCCTGCTACACCTACGTCCGTGACAGCATTAGAATTTCCCAATAAGGCTAATTGAGGTAAAACTTCTAGCAATTTAATTGCTAGGATTGATGTCTCCAATGGCACCATGGTCGCGTTCAAGGTTGAACTTTGAATCTTGCTCCGTCGATTTTGAATTTCTTCATCGGACAACTTTGGTAAACGGTAACTTCGCATGACTTCATCAAAAGCATCACTATCCTGTTGAGCAAGTTGGCCTGCCTTCTCAAGAAGTGGTTCTGCAATTGCAAGACTTTGCCGTGAGATGCCCCACCCTCTTTCCCATTTTTCACTTGAGAGTGTTAATTTTGAAACCATGCATGTAAGTGCTGCAGCTTGACCCAAAGCCACAGCTGAAGCCGTTCCACCTCCGGGCGTAGGTTGTTCTGAGGCTAACATCATTTGAAATTCTCTAAGTGTTTTATCCATGAAGGTCATTGTCCCAACTCCTTTGCTATAGCCCATTCTATGATTCGGATTGCAGGATCAAAATCATGAAATTCTCTCAATCCCAAACCCTCAATGGCTGCTTCAACCAAATCACGTTCGGATAATCCATCATCCTTAGCAAAAAATTCACCCGCCTCCAGCATAGTTTGAAGGGGAATTAAGCCAACAACTTCACTACCTGCAACCTTCACCCCATGGTCCTCGCCTAAGGTTTGACAAACCAAAAAGGCGGTATGAATCGGAGTGGCATGCCTATCGAGTATGTTCATTGAAACTTGACTAATACCCATTCTTTCAAGTTGAACACCCATGCCTTGCACCTTGCTCAACAAACCTGGTAGACGAATGGTTTGCCCTTGTCCATTTTTTATTGGTCGACCCGAACTTCTCACCAACGAACCAATTTTCTTCGATACGGAAGCATCCTGCTCATGGACATTCACATTGTAGGCGATAAGAATATCTCGCGCCCCGATGGTGATACAACCAGATTTTTCAGTAATTTCATTCCATTGGGGTTGACCAAAATCGGGTTTAACAATTTCATCTGGTAAGTTATGATCATTGGGTCCAAATCGGTCTCGAAGACCTTCATATTGCCCTTTTCGAATGTCTGAAAGCATCACCTTTGCCTCCTGTTGAGCAGCGAATCCATAGAGATATGTGCAAACTTTTGTCTCTTCATGAATTTCTTTCGCGAGCCTTTTGGCAAGTTCAATGCATGTCGGTTTCATTGATGATTCCAAAGGGACGAATGGACAGACATCAACGGCTCCTAATCTTGGATGTTCACCTTTGTGCTGTCGCATGTCAATTTCATGAATTGCTTTGATGACAAGTGCTTTTGCACCTTCATACACATTCTCAGGCAAGCCCGCCAATGTAATCACTGTACGATTATAATCTGCATCCGGCTCAACCCCTAAGACGACACATCCATTGACTGCTCTAGCGGCATTAACAATAGACTCTATCTTATCAAGATCAATGCCCTCTGAAATATTTGGAACACACTCAATATACATTGTATCAAATCAAGGGTAGCAATCCACTCCTTGAATGTTGACATGTTTCCTCATGAATACAAAGCATGAGGAGAGGATGTCAATCGTGTCCCAGTCTCTTTTTTCTTGTCGATAACAACACACGCATCATTGAGGTCTTTTTGTTCGATGTATGACTTCTTATTTCGAATTGCAATCATACCAGATTCAACACACAAGGCCTTCAAATCCGCTCCAGAGTAGCCTTTCGTTTTTTCAACCAAAGAAGAAATTTTTACTCTTTTTGTGTTCATTTTTGAAAGGTGGACCTCTAAAATACTCTTTCTTGCTTGATCATCTGGCAATGGTATCTCGACAATTCTATCAAACCGTCCGGGCCTTAACAGTGCATCATCAAGAATATCTGGTCGATTTGTTGCTGCAATAATCTTGACATCATGAAGGGAATCAAAGCCGTCTAATTCTGCTAAAAGTTGCATGAGCGTTCGTTGAACTTCCCTGTCACCGCTCGTGGAACTATCAAGACGTTTAGCACCAATTGCATCAATTTCATCAAGGAATATAATTGCTGGAGCTTTAGAAACTGCTAAGGAAAACAATTCACGTACTAATCTTCCACCTTCACCGATGTATTTCTGTGCTAATTCACTGCCAACCATTCGAATAAATGTTGCATCGGTATGGTGTGCAACTGCTTTCGCAATAAGTGTCTTGCCACAACCGGGAGGTCCTACAAGAAGAACACCTTTGGGTGGCTGGATTCCTACTTTTGTGAATAATTCTGGATGTGTAAGTGGCAATTCAACCGCCTCTCGAACAGAATCTAATTGTTCATCAACGCCAGCTACATCTTCATACTTCACACCAGGTTTTTCGACGACTTCTGCACCGCTAACCATCGGGTCCCAAGCATCTGAAAGTACTTCAACTACGGAAAGAGTATCTTGGTTCAATGCAACTCTCGTGCCGGGTTTCAATCGTTCTGGATCTATTAGAGGATTAATGCCCACTTGGAAGACAGTCCCATTTGAGGAACGTACAATGGCACTTTCTGAGTCGAGTTTATCTTGTAAAAAACCCACAATAAGAGGGGGTAATTTTAGAATCTGAATGTTTTCTTGTAACTTCTCAACTTTCCTTCGCATTTGTCTTAATTCATTTTCTAGATGTGTACGATCATTGATGAGAAGTTGAGTTTCTTCTTGGAGAATTTTGTAACTTTGCTCTAATGACCGAAGTGCATCATCAGATTTTGCAGTAATTTCAGCATTTTTGTCATCGATTTCTGTACTCATGCTCTCATATGTCGCTACACATCAACCCTATAAGAATAAAGCATTTATTTTCTCAAATTATTCCATATCGAAGGATTCAAATTCACCTCCATCCTAAGATAGACGGGGATGGCATGGGCGATTGCGAATTGTGTGGGGCAATGAAAGTCTCCACAAGGGAAGTAAAGACTGGAAAAGCTTCTGTGATGGCTTGTATGAGGTGTTCCGAACGCTTTGATGTTCAAAAGAAATCCACAACTCCTTCACGGCCTTCGAATTCAAGTTCAATCAAACCCCGACCATCGCATGACATCATGAGAAAACATTCCACTGAACTCGCTCCCGATTTTGGTAAAAGAATTATGAAAGCGAGAAAGCGCAAAAACTGGACTGTTCAAGATCTTGGAAAAAAGATGGCTGAAACCGTAAATGTTGTTAAATCGGCTGAGGCGGGAAAACGACCAACAGACTCTGTCATTTCAAAATTTGAAAAAATTCTTGAAATTTCATTAATGATTGAATCGAATGATGGCCAAAACAATTTGTTATCATCATCAAAGGGAAGAGGTCTCACACTCGGTGATTATCTCAATGACCTTGGTGAGTAAATGACGGTTATTCCACTTCATGCTATTTGGTTAGCACAAGATGATCCAAAAAAAAATACCGCTGTTATTGCAAGCAAAAGGGATGATATTGTACTCCACAAGAAAATCAAAACATTACCAAAAAAGGGCATCCTGCTTGAACCTCTATCAGGGAAGGTATTTGGGCCCGAAGACCATCATATTCTTCTTGAAAAAAATGGTCATCTTGTTGGTCTTGATTGTTCGTGGGCTCAAATTGAAACAAGTGTGGAACTCGTTACAAAAACGACTCGATTAGTCCCCCGAATGCTACCATTACTCCTCGCAGCAAATCCAGTAAACTGGGGAAAACCGACTCGTTTAACAACAATGGAAGCGATTGCAGCAACCTTGTATTTACTTGGTAATAAACAACAAGCCGAACAAGCTCTCAGAGCATTTCGATGGGGTAAGCGATTTTTTGAATTAAATCAGGAACCGTTGGATGCATATGCAAAGGCGGCCTCTAGTGAAGAATTGGTCAATTTACAATTCGAATTCTTCGACATTGATATCTTTGAAACAAATGAAATTAAAAACGATGTCGAGTAGTCATTTCTATGGCACTGTATTCAACAGTACTGGCTCATCAATGGACTAATCATGCTTCTACTCCTTTTGAGGAACATTTAGCAGACGAATCGCTTGTTTCGATTCAAGCGGGAGACGCTTTGTTAACACAACTCCTTGCCTCTAACGACTCACTTGTGGAATTAACTGTTGGACATTTGGCAACTGAATATAATCTCCTCTTATCCAATAATAACGAGGTTTCTGTTAACAACCATGGAAACCATTGCTCGATTCGGTTGGAACATCAACAACAAATCAAAGTCCCAGTGATGCCGAGAATTGTCACAACATCATGTGGAGGTTGTAATTCTCCCTCAATTGAAGGTTTATTCTCGAGTATTCCATACGTAGAATCTAAAATTGACCATGTTTCGATGAAAAATATCTTCGGAATTTACCAAACTCAATTTCTAAACGCTGATGGTTTTGCAAAAACAGGGGGTATGCATTCAGCAGGTCTAATCACAACAGACGGCGTTCTTCAGGTGGTTAAAGAAGACATTGGCAGGCACAATGCTGTTGACAAAGCAATTGGACATTCAATTATAATGGAATACAACAATAATGTTTCAGCTTTGTTGGTCTCGGGAAGAATTGGCTGGGACATTGTTGCAAAGGCTGGCCGAATGAACATTGAATTCATTATCGGTTTAGGTGCAGCATCAAGCCTTGCAGTTAATGCTGCAAGAAGTTCAAACATGACAATAGTTTCTTTTCTGAAAGAATCTTCTTGCGTCATTATTGGTGCAGGAGCATCGAAAATTATGCCATAAGTTTGAGTAGATGAGATGAATACCAAAGGTGAACGGAATGTCAATTCGAAAGAAATCGGAAACGCCGCTTGATACTGCGAATCTAAAAATAAAAAAGCCAAAAAGTCAGGCCGCAGGAATTCCTGCGATCGTCTCATCATTCAATCACTCAATTCGGAAAATGGGCGTAACGCGAACAGTAAAAACATTGAGTCTTGTTAATCAAAATGAGGGTTTCGATTGCCCAGGATGTGCATGGCCAGACCCAGAGCACAGGTCTTCATTCGAGTTTTGTGAAAATGGTGCTAAGGCTGTTGCTGATGAAGCAATGACGAAGACAATCGGCCCAGATTTTTTTAAGACACATTCTGTTTCCCAACTACTCTCATGGTCTGATTATGAACTCAACGCAAGTGGTAGATTGAGCCACCCAATGATATTGAAAAAAGGGAGCGACCATTATGAAAAAATCTCATGGAATGAAGCCTTTGAAATGATTTCAAATCGTCTTAACGAGCTTGAAAATCCAAATCGTGCTGTTTTCTACACCTCTGGTCGTACGAGCAATGAAGCCGCATTTCTTTACCAAGCATTTGTGCGAAAATTCGGAACCAATAATCTCCCAGATTGTTCTAATATGTGTCATGAATCAAGCGGTAAAGCCCTTTCAAGCACCATTGGTATTGGAAAAGGCACTGTTACATTAAATGACTTTGACCACGCTGACCTTATTCTTGTGATTGGACAAAATCCAGGCACTAATCATCCGCGAATGTTATCTGCATTAGAATCTGCAAAAAAGAGCGGCGCTAAAATAGTCAGCATCAATCCGTTACCAGAAGCGGGATTACAACGATTTAAACATCCTCAAGATTACATGAAAGCTAATTTTGCATCGACACAACTCGCTGACATGTTCGTACCAGTCAAAATTGGCGGGGATGCAGCGTTGTTGCAAGCCATTTCAAAAATCATTATTTCTAAAAACGCCTGTGATGAGAAATTCATTGAAGAAAATTGCCTTGATTTCGAAGCATTCAAGTCAAACCTTAGCACTGTTGACCTTGAAGACCTATCACTTCAAGCTGGAATTAGTGTAGCCCAAATTCAATCACTCGCATCACTTTGTATTGAATCCAAATCAACAATATCATGCTGGGCAATGGGGCTTACACAACACCGAAACGGGGTGCAAGTGATTCAAGAAGTAGTGAATCTCATGCTTCTTGGTGGCCACATCGGTAAAAAAGGAGCAGGACTGTGTCCGGTTCGTGGGCATTCAAATGTTCAAGGTGACAGAACCATGGGTATTTGGGAAGCAGCACCCGAAGATTTCCTTAACAGGTTAGAAGAAGGTTTAGGCTTTGAAGTACCACGTCAACATGGATATGATGTTGTTCATTCAATCCATGCCATGGAAAACGGAGATGTTGATTTCTTTTTCTGCATGGGCGGTAATTTTTTGTCGGCTTCACCTGAAACAAGAAGAACCGGAGAAGCCATTCAAAATGTAGATTTTACAGTTCAAGTTTCCACAAAACTAAATCGAAGTCATCTCATTACAGGCAAAACAGCATTGATTTTGCCATGTCTGGGACGAACCGAGATCGACATACAAAATGGTCAACCACAATTTGTAACCGTCGAGAATTCAATGGGTGTCGTTCATATGTCAAGAGGTTCATTGAATCCAATTTCAAACCAGTTGAAAAGTGAAGTATCAATTATTTGTTCAATAGGTGCCAACACATTTCCCGACGACGATTTTGACTGGGGAAACTTTGCAAATGACTACGATAAAATTCGTGACTTAATAGAAAATTCGATAACTGGATTCGAACGATACAATGAACGGGTTCGTAAGGCATCGGGTTTTTCTTTACCTAATCCGCCACGAGATTCTCTTACCTTCTCAACAAATTCTGGAAAAGCCCATTTTAGTTCAAATCCACTCCCACGCTTAGATGTTGAACCAGGTAGATATGTTATGATGACTATCCGAAGCCATGACCAATACAACACTACAATTTATGGCTTGCAAGACCGATATAGAGGAATAGGTGGAAATCGACGCGTCATTCTCATGAACGCAGAGGATATGGCTCAACGGGGTTGGAAATCTCGCCAGTTGGTTGATGTCACCAGCCATTTTGGCAATTCATCAATCGAATCAAAACGTTGGTCAATTGTGGCTTACCCAATTCCAAGAGGCAACCTTGCGTCCTACTTTCCCGAAGCAAACGTCCTTGTTCCACTTGAATCAACTGCAGATATATCCAACACGCCTACTTCAAAATGGATTGAATGTAGTTTAAAGTCACATGAAGAATAATGCAAATTTGAATGTATCAAGATGCTGCAATACATCGTTCGTGGGTGCAGATTGGTGGTGTGAAATAGAGTTTGGTTTCAGGATTAAAGGTATCAAGTTGCAGTGTTGAGGTCTCACCTTCCTCAATAAACACGACAGATGATGTCGAAGCAGGAAGGTAATCCATTCCTGTAGAGGTAAGTGAAAGTCGAATTCGATGACCAGCTGGTACTTGAGCATCCATTGGGAAAAATTCCATCTTCGCATTGATAGTTTCAATCGTTGGTATCCAAGTTTGAGGTTGGCTACCACCTTCGTGATATCGCAAGTCCATAATTGCATGTGCAATGTGGATACACATGTCATCTACCGAGCACGATTCCAATAAAGCAAAGAGTTGGCCACCGTAAGTTAGTGTTTGAACATCTACATGAAACCGTGGTGTTCCTGCTATGAACACATCTGTTTCAAAAGGTGCTGATTCCCAAACAGGCCCGGAATCAGCATCGGGTAAAACAGTCAATGTGCCGCCAACATTTGATAGCCCATCACCAAGGGATAACATGAGTACTTCGGTGTCAGCAGGTGGATATCTTGTTTCAATTCGCCACTCCCCAAGATTTGATTGAACTTCTATCCATTGGCCCGGTTGAGGTCCGATATCACGAAGATAGTAATCAAACCATTCAAGCAAATCCTGCATCCAGTCTAGTCGAATCATTTCGGGAAACGCTTCTCCACCCCAACCACCTAAATCTGCACGGTCGTCAAGTTGAATAGGTCTATCAGGATAATCGTGGTCCCATTGGCCAAAAAGTCCTCTTGCTTCAATTCCATTATCGATAAGACGATTTATGGTAGGAACAGCCATGTGCGGATCGACATTCCAATCATGAAATCCTTGGATTAGATAGACGCTTCCTTGATAATTTTCAATCACCCTGTCGAGAAAATATCGCTCCTCCCAATATGTTCCTGCATATTCTTCACCAAGGAGATAAGCGCTCATTCCAGTTCCTGGGCCAATGACATAATCAGGGCAAATATTTTGATAATCTTCCTCATCGCCGTCGAGTCCATAACTACCATACACGCCATTGTGCATAATTGGTGCTCGAGCTTCAGAAGAACCGTTTCTCCACATCAATTCCTTGACTCCAATTAATCCCGATATGGGAACAATAGTTTTGAGATAATTATGTTCTGAACCAAACATTGCTGCCTGCCAAGGTGTACTTCCATCGTATGATTTACCAATCAATGCAACGGCACCGTTGGACCAATCTTGCTCTCCAAGCCATTTTACTGCAGCATTGTTCCCTAACTGTTCTGCATTACCCATCAAATCCATGCAATGGTTTGACCTACCAGTTCCCGAAACTGATATTTGAGCAAAAGCAAATCCATGAGGCAGGATTTGGTCTATGATCATTTGACCAAGCCATGAGCCCGGCACTTCAATTGTGGGTGTTTGAACAGAGGGTTCTTGGAAATACGGGCCGATTTCAGCAATGACTGGTACTTTGACACCCTCAGGTACATTTGGTCTCCAAACTGCGAGACTTATCAAGCCATTCGGAGCAGCTCCGCCTTCACTTAAAGGCAAATTATACTCCACGAAATAATGCGTTGAATTCCATTCATTTTCAGTAGGGAGAAGTTCGTATTCTCCAAATTCCATTACATACGAATAATTTTCATCAGTCAC
This sequence comes from Candidatus Poseidonia sp., assembly GCA_030827365.1. Taxonomy (GTDB): domain Archaea; phylum Thermoplasmatota; class Poseidoniia; order Poseidoniales; family Poseidoniaceae; genus Poseidonia. The sequence goes on from JAUREO010000027.1 coordinate 20,746, forward strand.
ATAATTTAACAAATACCTATCCCATACAGGCACTCGAATTTCACCAGAATTTTGTTGTTGAATGTCTTCCGTAACAATTGATTCAAATGTCATCGAAAGGAAAAGAAATACTATTGCAAGTGCTATTGTTGAGGCCAAAACGGAGTTGAACTCTTTGGATGGTTTCGAGTCCCGTTGTTGATAGGCTTTCCAATCCGGCTCAACGAGTTCGGCAATCACCACCTCATCGGCCATGCTCCTGCCAGCACTCGATACATCTTGAGGTTGCCCGTTGGTTTCAAAAATTGGAATAACAACAATCAAAAATTGACCACAGTAAGTTGTCTCATGGAGGATGTTGACCAATTTAATTCTCATCTCTCCGAAGGCATCCCATCGGAGTTGCCTAATCACCCAGGAATTTCACAAGATGTTGACCATGCTCCATCGAGGAGGCAAATCTTGACCGTCAAGGAAAAGCGTCTTGCCATTAAAAACGCACTGCGTTATTTTGAGAAACAACATCACGAACTCTTGGGCAAAGAATTTCTTCAAGAATTAAATCTGCACGGTCGGATTTACATGCATAGATTTCGTCCAATTGAATACGAAATGTATGCACGACCAATCAGCGAATATCGTACCAATTCAAAACATGCAGCATCAATTATGCTCATGATTCAAAATAATCTTGACCCAAAGGTGGCACAATTTCCACATGAACTCATCACCTATGGTGGAAATGGTTCAGTGTTCCAAAATTGGGCACAATATCGGCTTGTGATGAAGTACCTAAGTGAAATGACCGATAATCAAACTTTAGTAATGTACTCTGGGCACCCATTAGGTCTTTTTCCTTCAAGCTCTGATGCGCCTCGCGTCATTGTCACCAATGGCATGGTGATTCCAAATTACTCAACACAGGATGATTACGAACGAATGAATGCGATGGGAGTAACACAATATGGCCAAATGACTGCTGGATCGTACATGTACATTGGCCCACAGGGAATTGTTCATGGAACGACAATAACTATTCTTAATGCAGCAAGAATAAAATTTGGACTTGAAAGTGATAAAGACTTGAGGGGAATGATGTTCATTTCTTCTGGCCTCGGTGGCATGTCGGGTGCCCAAGCGAAAGCCGCAACGATTGCAGGTGCGTCTTCAATCATTGCTGAAATGAATGAACATGCTGCACGAAAGCGTCATGAGCAAGGTTGGCTTCATCTTGTAACCAAAGATGTTGATGAAGCCATATCGACAATGGTGGTGAATGCACAGAACAATAATCCAATATCAATTGGATATGTAGGGAATATCGTAGAATTATGGGAAAGATGTCTTGAAAGAAACGTTGTTCCGCATTTGGGTAGTGACCAAACGAGCTTGCATAATCCATACCAAGGCGGTTATTTTCCAGCTGGATATTCCTACGAAGAATCAACGGAAATGATGGCACAGAATCCAGTTCAATTCAAATCTGAAGTTCAAGATACACTTCAAAGACATGTTCGTTCCATTAATGCATTATCAGAGAAAGGCATGTATTTCTGGGATTACGGCAATGCATTTCTGCTTGAAGCGTCAAGAGTTGGAGCTGATGTGGTTCTTGAGGATGGTTCGTTTCGCTATCCTTCATATGTTGAAGACATCATGGGCCCGATGTGTTTCGACTATGGTTTTGGCCCGTTTCGATGGGTTTGCACCAGTGGGCTATCAAGCGATTTGGAATGCTCAGATAGCATCGCAAGGGAGGTACTCCTCAACATTTTAGAAACAGCACCTCAGGAAATTCATCAACAAATTGCGGATAATATTCGCTGGATAGAACAAGCGGGGGAGAATCAAATGGTCGTCGGAAGTCAAGCAAGGATATTGTATGCTGACGATCAAGGACGACGAATGATTGCCTCGGCACTCAACAAGGCAATCGCAGACGGAATCATTTCCGCACCAATTGTTTTGGGAAGAGACCATCATGATGTCTCTGGTACTGATAGCCCATATCGTGAAACCGCAAATATTCGAGACGGATCGATGTTTACAGCAGATAT
>JAUREO010000028.1 GCA_030827365.1 Candidatus Poseidonia sp.
ACTTAGGATACTTATTAGCGATACATCAATCAAAAGAGCAGAGGTTCGTAGTACAAATCCTGCAAACCGTTCTCTATCTTCTCGAGACCCCCCAACTCCCTTGTATACCATTTTATTTGGATATCCGAATTCATTGGCACCAAATTGGGTTCTTATCTTTCGTTCATGTGCTCGATTGTTTATTTCGTCCCAATCGATTTCAATACTTCCTTCTGAATATGAAACGATGCAATGTTGTACGAAACCGGAAAAATTAGGCATGGCTTTTGTGATGTCATTGAGTGTTTCGTCAATGGAAATTGTTTTCCTTTCTTTGGCCCCACTATCACCGTTGCCCATCTTTGATTGATTGTTGATTTGCTCCCAATCAATTTCGATATTTCCTTCTGAAAAATCGACGATGCAATGCTGTACAAAACCAGAAAAATTCGACATTTCTTTGGCGATATCATTTATTCTTGAATCAACAGAAATCGTCTTGTTTACCTTATGGCTCATGATTTGCCATTGGGGAGTGATAATTAAGCATGGTTGCGTATGTATGGACTTATGTATCTCAATTTTCATTTGTCAAATCAACCGTTGATTCGATTGTTATTCTAACGAATCATAGGGTCAATGCACAAACCCACTGATTCGTTTTGACTCAATCAGAGGGCTCGCAGTGGGCTTTGTCATAGCCTACCCTTTGCTTAATCAAGATGCAAATAATCAGTTTTGTTTGACGTGTGTGAAGACAGAAGAACCATTGGGCCACCACGGCAAACCCTGGTGCTCCACGTGTGAGGATGTACCGTCATGCGGAGCGGGTTGCCGGGTGGCTTATCGTCGGGTTTTATGACTGACCGGAGGACGTTTGCGTTCAATCATGTTCAACGAATTCGGGCTCTCATTTCTTCAAGCATTGATTCTGGAAGAGCCACATAGCCCACATCCATGACGTGTTCCATACCGGCTTCGCTAAATCCATATTCAATGAAAGATCGAACGAGATCCCAATCGTCGTTGTTGACGTTCATGTAGATGTACCTTGAGAGGGGTGCATAACTGCCGTCTGCAACTGTAATTGTATCAGGCGTTACAGCTCCACCAGCATCCTCTACACCGTGGGTGTCATTGTTGGCAATTGCCGCTACAGACAAGACGTTTTCGTTCTCTTCGTAGTAAGCATATCCGAAGTAGCCGATTGCATTTTCATCACCAGTGATACCGTTAACGATTTGGTTGTCGTCAGCTGAGTTTTGGTATCCTCGAGCGACGTCGAAGGATTCTGAAACTGGTTCAGCGTCGGCAAAGCAACTCTTACAGAAGACTTGTTCACCGAAGTATTCGTATGTACCTGAGTCTGAATCAGCACCCCAGAGTTTGATTTCCGAGTCGCCACAGCCGCTGGAAAGGTCACTCCATTCTCGAACACCATCGTTGTCGTTACCTGGTGTGACAGAGGACATGATGAGGCCGTCTGCTTCGAGGTCTGCTTCAGTCCAGTCGGAATACATCCATCGGAGTTGTGCCATGGACAATCCGCCCATCGAAGAGATGCATTGGTCTGCTGCACCGCCTTTCTTGACGACAACTGACAATCCATCGATAGCAACGATGAGTTGTGTGACAGTGACATCAGAACTCTCACAAGCGAAAGTGTATCCATCATCGCCCTTGGTTGCTTCGGATGATTTCCAATCTCGGCTCATATCACCGATGTTCACCGAATCTGAGTCGGTGCTACATACTTTGGAAGCACCTGCGCCTGAACCGCCGCCTGCAACGTTGACAACATATTCTGGATTCGCTTCAGAATATGCTTGACCCCATGCGCTTGCGACTGGGAACACTGTACTGCTACCAGCAATGTTGATTGTTTTCTGCTCAACTTGTTTATCTCCTTCGGATGTATCATCGCCGCCTAAACATCCAGCTAACCCGCTGAACATCATCAAGACAACAAACATCCATGCTATTCCTAAATTTTTAGTCGTGTTTACACTCATTTGGGTATCTCCCTAATACCTGTGGATTGTATTCACGAAATAGGGTTGACCAATATATTGACTATTTTAGACAATATATCTATATATTACTATATTAATTATTTAGGTCAATTATGAATCAATATCGCCTCTGGGTTGCATCGTGAACAGTCAAGATATGAGCCAGGATTCGTCGTTTCGAAAGCTCCAGGTCACAGGAGGCTCCACAGTCATCGTATCACTCCCAAAAAGTTGGGTTGAGCAAAATAAACTCTCAAAGGGTGATGTCGTTAATCTGCATGAAATGCAATCTGGTGATTTGAAAATTTCTCCAATATCACAGAATTCGCATAAATCTAGTGTTTCTATTGATTCGACAATGATTGGGAGCGAGATTATGGATTTACTCATAGGAACCTATCTCACCGGTTGTGACTCGATACGAATATACTCTAAGGACCCTATATCGAGGACTGTAAAAAAAACGGTTCGCGACTTCTTGAGAGATTCACGGGGAATGGAAATTGAAACGGAATCGGACAAAGAAATCATTATCGTTTCACTCCTGAATCCATCGGAATTGAAACTTCAGGTATCTGTCAATCGGATGTATATTCTTATCGCTAGTCTTGTCAAAGACTCATTTGATGTTTTGTCGGGAGAAGATGTCGAACTATTGGCTGACATAGAAGAACGTGAACGCCAAATTGACGCTCGAAGAATGTTGATTGAACGCCAGGTTGCATCATCGATTTACTCGAGTTCAGTTGAAAAGCAACTTGGTTTGAGTCGGTATTCTGCAATGGAACATGCAAACATCGCTCGGATTTTAGAAAGAATGGGTGACCACGCATATCGATTAGCGACCCTCGTGCGACATAATGCTTCAATTGTCAAAATGAAAACATCGGAATACCCACTGAGGGCGATCGAACCATGGTCACGGGATTTGAAAAAACTCATTCACAACATGTATACAAAGGATACATCGATTATACATCAATGTAAAATTAATCTTTCAACTCTTCGGAAAGAAGTCGAAACAGCAGAAGACGAGCACTACTATGGAAGAGGTTCGGCTGAGCGACTTTTTGCCGAATTCAAAATTTCTGAATCCATACGAAGATTGTGTGCATACAGCGTTAACTATGCTGAAGCACTCATCAACATTCTCATGTATGAGCAGATGCAATACCAATGAGATGATTTCATGGTTCCAAAGATACAATTTGAAGATAAGGCACATATCTTTCTCTTTGTATCTGGGTTATCTGTTATTTTCATCACCATTGGAATCATTGAAACTTTACTCGGTGAATCAGTAGAATTTTTCCAAGAAGTTGCAGTATCGCGAGGGTGGTTTGGCTTTGACATTGAATTCAAAGGCCTGGTGAGTCAATATGGCATGGCGAGTGGAGTGTTTCTCCTCTGTTACGCTTCGATGGTTCTTGTGCGAAAAACACCTCACCTTAGCACAAAAATACCACAAGCAATGGTTCTTCTTTCCCCAAAAGCAGTGTTTGCGTTGTATTTTGTAGCGTTTACTCTCTTCATTTATTTTGATAATGTATTGCTCGGAATCTCAATGTTTTGCCTCATCTTCACTTGGAAATTTATAGCAGATGTTTCGTTTGATGATGATTTTGTCCAACAAAAAATCGGTTTACAAAAAACCCTTTTTGCCCTTGGTATTGCATCGTTTTCACTCGCTATCACAACAAATTACTCTGGAGCTCTTGGAGAGTTCTTTTTCCAATCCCAATGGACGCCGACAGGGTCATGTGCGGACCGTAGAAGTTTGTGTGATAACATGTCTTTTGGTATCAATAGCCTTCTTTTCACGACCATACAGGTTGCGTTCGGGGCCTTGCTGATTGCAGTCCCAATTGGTGTAGGATGTGCAATTTTTCTGTCTGAATATGCTCAACCACGCCTCGTTGCTGTGGTGAAACCGACCTTGGAAATACTTGCTGGAATCCCTTCGGTCGTGTACGGTTTCTTCGCATTTATTTACATCGGACCCATTGTGGTCGAATTTGGAGAATATGCATTCACACAAGGATGGATAGATGAACCACCGAATATTCTCAATCCAATTAACGGCGCTATCGTCGTAGGTATCATGATTCTACCATTGATTGCATCGATGTCCGAAGATGCATTAAGGGCTGTACCAAATGAATTGAGAGAAGGTTCGCTCGCTTTGGGAGCAACAAAGATAGAAACAACAGTGTTTGTTATGATTCAAGCAGCACTGTCTGGTATAATTGCAAGTATCATTTTGGCTTTATCTCGCGCGGTTGGTGAGACGATGGCCGTCACACTCGCAGTAGGAACAGTTGCTGTATTTACCACAAATATGTTCCTGCCTGCTCAAACAATGACAGCATACATTGCCCAGAAAGTTTCAGGGGACTTATCGTACGGGGATATTGGCTACCTCACAATCTTTGCAGCAGGTCTGTATCTCTTCATTATCACATTGAGTTTGAATCTCTTGGGCAACAAAATTCTAACGAATTTCAGGGAGGAGTACTGATGAAAGAGATCGATAAACTCCCTGTTCGAAACCGTAAAGGTAGAGAATTCATTGAAAAAGTAGGGTCTGGAGGCTTGGCTTTAACAAGCATAATCGGTTTGGTTTTTCTCCTCATTTTAGTCTATCAGATCGCAAAACCAACCATTATCGATGGTGAGGAAGGTGAGATTGTAGCAGCAACAGAATTTTTACCCATATCTGACTATATTTTGAAATGGGACAACCCTTCTGTCGATGAGGATGGAAACCTCATATCCGAACCCATTATTCTTCAACTCGCTTGGGACGATGAAAACGGTAGTTATGAGCATGAAATTGAGATCACCGTCATTCCGCAACGAAATGTGAAGGAAAATATTCAACTTAATGAAAATGGAGTTGATACAAACGAAGTAACTGTAGGCAAGAAAACCAAATTTTACATTTATTCAACACTGAGCACTCCAGTTTCCGTCCATCAGATCTCTGGACCAACCCCTGCTGCCAATGAAACCGGTTATCCACAAGTCAACACTTTTGTCATTCAAAGTGATGTTAGCACTGTGTTTTCAAATGGTATTTCGATTGAAGAAGCAATTGCTGTTATGAGTTGGTCTTTCTTGATGGTGATGATTTTAGTTTATGTCTTCCCGAATGAGAAAATTATACAATCAATCTCTTCGACATCTAAAAATCATCAAATTATACGATGGCTCTCACTCGCGCCATTTCTTTTCTTCATCCTCAATGAGATAACAGTCATCCGATTTTTCATCGTATTGAATTGTTTTATTGGCTTGAGAATGCTTGCCAATCTATCGGAGGGAATATTCAGACTGAGTAATCAGATGATGCCGCTGAATGACAAAATTTTACTCAAACATTCAATTGTAAATCGGGATGGGTTGATGCTTTGGGCTAGGCTTTTCTTCCTCGTTTCGACATTTTTCATCCCACTAAGTGTACACATACCGTTCCTGACTGAACGGTATCAAGACATCTTCCAACCATATTCTTCCGGTATTCGTTCAGCATTTTATGGAACTTTTTGGGTCATGGGGATTGCTATGTTTATGGCGATTCCAATATCAATCGGTGCAGCGATTTATCTGGAAGAATATGCAAAGCCAACACGGCTTACCAAGTTGATCCAAGCTTTAATCACAAATTTAGCTGGTGTGCCATCGATTGTTTTCGGACTCTTTGGACTAGCAATCTTCGTTCGAGAAGGAGGCTTCGGGCTCGGATTTGGACCTTCTATCTTTGCTGCTGGTTTGACAATGGGCGTCATGGCGATGCCAATCATTGTTCTCGCTGCACAAGAAGCACTAAGAAGCGTGCCCCGGTCTATTCGTGAATCTGCCTACGGAATCGGTTGCACCCGATGGCAAGTCACGAAAGACCACGTGTTACCATCTGCCATGCCGGGTATGATGACAGGAACTATTCTCGCCATGAGTCGTATCGTTGGTGAAGCTGCCCCCCTGCTTGTTGTTGGTGCATTTGGTGCTGTGCTTTTCGACCCCGAACCCTTTGCAGCACTCACGGATGGGAACATTAACTTCACAGTCATACCAATCCAAATTTATGCATGGACTGCAGAACCCGGTCATGAATGGCATGCAATGGCTGCTGCAGCAAGTATTGCTCTTATTGCCGTTATGATATCGATGAACAGCATCGCAATTATACTTAGAGAATATTATCGAAGGAGACTGAACTCATGACAGAAGAAAACACCGAGAATGACATACCACCATCAACGAGAAAATTGGATATTGATGGTGAGGCTGAAATACACATCGATGGACTTGATTTGTGGTATGGAACGAAACAAGCGTTGTACGATGTGTCCTTGCCGATTGCAAAAAATTGTGTAACTTCGCTCATTGGCCCTTCTGGTTGCGGAAAAAGTACGTTGCTGCGTACAATCAATCGAATGAATGATTTAATCCCGATTTGTAGATACGAGGGTGAAATCGTTCAAGGTGAAACCGAGATCACTGCGAAGGATGCAGATTTGGTGAGCATCCGCAAGAACATCGGTATGGTTTTCCAGAGGCCAAATCCATTCCCAAAGTCAATTTACGATAATGTCGCATATGGTGTAAAACTTCACCATAAACCTAGTAGAGAGCAATTGGATTCAATTGTTGAAAAAAGTCTCAAACGAGCGGCAATATGGTCTGAAGTCTCCGACCGATTACATGACCTTGGCACATCACTTTCCGGTGGACAACAACAGCGACTTTGCATTGCACGTTCTATTGCAATCGAGCCTGATGTTATTCTCATGGATGAACCTTGTAGTGCACTTGACCCGATTGCAACCGCGGCGATTGAAGAATTAATTCTTGAATTGAAGAAGGATTTCACGGTTGTTATTGTAACACATTCGATGTCACAAGCCGCTCGGGTGAGTGATTATACAGGATTTATGTATCTTGGTCGAATGGTTGAATTCAACAAAACAGAGAAGATCTTTTCTGACCCTGACCAAGAGTTAACAAAACGTTACATTACTGGACGATTTGGATGAGGTGAAAAAATGCCAATTAGAACTGGACTCGATCAAAGAATTAAATCTGTACAAAAAGAACTGAAAGATTATTTTGAAGATGCAAAACATATCTATAACGATGCAATTGAAGCATTTACGAAACTTGATTCGCAAGTGTATGATGAGGCAAAGCGTACACGGGCAAAGGCTCGAGAAATCAATTGGGATTTAACCAATGATTTACTGCTCATTTTGGCCCTTAACCAGCCATTGATGCAGGACCTCAGAATCATCGCTACATATCTTCGAGCAGTCGACACAGTTGAACGAATCATTCGACATGCCCGTGACATTGCTCGCTCTGACCGTTCAATCGACGAAAATGTTGATGAGTTGCCTCAAGAAATTGTTGAACCGGTTTTGGATATGTATCAACATCTCAATCGCTTGATTGATATCACAATCGCTTGTTTAATCGAAGGGAATGAGGTTCCTGCTGATGATGTGAGAGCCCACTATATTGAAGTCAAAAAATCCCATGCAAAGGCAATTGCAGCCACTTCAAGTTTGGAATCCAATACGATGGGTGGTAAAGAAGCACGATTTGAGGTTGTCAAAATTATCAACCGCGTTGAACGCTCAGCATACAACATCGTTCGATTGAACGGCATGTGGCATCATGCCTTACACAACGAGAATGTTATTTTGGATTGAACAATTTTTCGAAATCAAGCCGCAGTCGCAGGATGTCACTATTTACAGATATGATTATTCCAAGGCAATGTCGCTTGGAAGAACACGAGTTGAGTAACGTTGTATTTTGCCATCGTGGTCGATGAGGAATTTTTCAAAATTCCACCGGATTTCTCCTGAGTGACCCGTTGAGTCTTCAACCTTGCAAAGTTCGGCATAGAGTGGGATTTGCTGAGCACCGTTCACATCAATCTTTGCCATGAGTGGGAATGTAACATGATATTTTGTTGAAGTGAATTCACATATTTCTTCATGGGTGCCTGGCTCTTGCTTTCCAAATTGATTGCATGGAAATCCTACCACGGTGAGGTTTTCATGTGCTTCATGCATTTCTTGAAGGCCAACATATTGTGGTGTAGCTCCACAGGCTGAAGCAACATTGACCACGAGCCATGAAGTGCCTCCAAGTTGGCGAAGTGTTGTTTTTCGTCCGTCCATTGTCTCAAATTCAATATCGATGACATTGCCCATAGTCCACGGTTTGCCCTTCCGGTTTTGAATTCTTGCATTTCGCAGGTGAGCACAATGCTCTTCAACGGTCGAGGGTTGCCCAAACCATGCAAGTTCTTATGGAAACAAGCGCTGGAAACATTACCATTGACCTCTTTCACGGAAGTGCCCCCGAAACTGTGGCAAATTTCGTGAAACTCGTGAACGCCGGACATTACGACGGGCTTCACTTTCACCGCGTGATTGCCGATTTCATGATTCAAGGAGGTTGCCCTCACTCAAAAGACCCAAAATCGAACCGTGCCGGAACGGGTGGACCCGGATGGCAAATTCCCTGTGAACCATCGGCCCTCGCCCTCAAACACGACAAACCAGGAATTCTATCTATGGCCAATGCAGGTAGAAACACTGGGGGTTCCCAGTTCTTTTTGACAACAGTCGCTACACCATGGCTCAACGGTAATCACGCCGTCTTTGGCGAAGTTGTTGATGGCATGAGTGTGGTTCGAGCCATCGAAGATTGCGAAACCGATGGTCGAGATAGACCACTTGAACCTCAACAAATTATTCGATGTAGCGTCATAGAGTGAATTCAATGACCGTCCTCGTGATTCACGGTGGGGCAGGTGGAGACGGTCCGTGGAGAGGTCTTAGCGATCTCGACCATGAGCGAATCGAATGCATGAAGGAATTGTTGAAAAGTATTGGAACAAGACTTGAGATTGGTGAATTGAGTGCCCTTGAAGCGGTAAAATTAGCCGTTGAATGGCTTGAGGACGAACCACTGTTCAATGCAGGCCGAGGCTCGGTGCTTGACGAAAACCAACGTGTGACGATGGACGCGAGCATTATGGATGGCAAGGATGGGCGAGCTGGTGCAGCAATAGGTTTGCAACGCGTTCGCCACCCCATCGATGTTGCATTCAAATTACTCGAACAGGAATGGCCCATCATGTTTCACGGCAGCGCTGCCGATGAATTTGCCTTTCAACAAGGATGTGAAATGGCTGACCAAAATTGGCTTGCAACGAATTTACGACAAGCCCAGTGGTCCAAATGGAAACAAGCCGCTCTCCGGCCTGGAACGACAGATGAAGATGACATGGCTGCACTTGACCATGATTTGGAAAACGAAGGGCATGGAACAGTCGGAGCTGTCGCACTCGATGTTCATGGCAACCTTGCAGCAGCAACCTCAACAGGAGGTATGACCGGAAAGCCTGCAGGACGAGTAGGCGACACCCCGATTATCGGGGCTGGAACATGGGCAGACCACAATGTTGCTGTCTCTTGTACGGGTGTTGGCGAGGCGTTCATTCGAACGTGTGCAGCACACTCGCTTGCATCCAATGTCAATTTCCTTGAAATGACACTCGCTGATGCTGCTACAAGCGTCATGAATGCCGTTGAACCATTCGGTGGTCGTGGAGGATTGATTGCTATCTCAAAGAATGGGGAGGTGGCGATGCCCTACCAAACTCGTTTGATGTACAGAGGATATTACGCCAACGGAGAAGGAAAAGTTGCCATTGGACCTGAAGACTACGGTATCGAGTAGAGATTTCCACCTATGCGAAACCTCAAGATATTGACCCACAAGTGGCTTGTTAATGGCTCGACTATGGCGTGCAGTGTTGGCATGCTTGGTGCTCACTACGCTGCCATTGTCTGGAAATATTGGTATAGAAGTGGTCGAAGAAGTACCTCCAGCTTGGCCAGAAGGGAGTGAAGCGTACGACAATATGGTCGAGATGGCTAATTTTGGATACCGTCGAATCGATACCAATGCGAATCAAAATGCAAGAGATTGGATTGCATCCCAGTTGGAAAGTTTTGGGTATGAAGTCGAACGGCAACCATTTACTACCGAGGTTTGTAGCAATTGTGAAAATATTGTGGTGACCATCGAAGGTGAACTATCCGATGAGTGGTATGTTGTTGGTGCCCATCATGACGCCATCTGTTACTCACCTCCACCCCTCATTGGAATGACCTATCCAACATGTACAAGCAGCGGTGCATACGATGATGGGACTGGGTCAGGAGCATTACTCGAACTCGCAAGGGTGTTCTCATTGTGGGAAGGAAAGCCAACGCATACATGGAAACTCGGATGGTGGGATTACGAAGAATGGCAAGGAAGTGGAAGTCCTGAAGGTGGTGGAAAAGGGAGTTTGCATTTCGTGACCGAGCAGATTCCTGATGATGTTGAAGTCACCTATGTGAACCTCGACATGTTTGCCCTCAATTGGCCAGTGGAAACGCCGATTGCAAGTCAACTCGCTGGTTGCAATGAAGACTATTGGACACTCTATCAGTTTACTTCACCCGTTTCAGATTGGTCATATTATGAAGGGAACGGTCTAGAGGTGACGGAAGAAATGCAGGACCGCGCAACGTGGTTTCAAGAGCGATTGAAATCGATCAATTCAAACCTCTCTCATCCAGAGCAATGGGTTCGAGTCATCGACGATACGAAAGGCAATTCAGACCACTTCAATTTCATCATGAACGGCCACACAGCCACATGGATTCGCGGCCAACACCAATACATCTACGAGGAAGGAGATGCTTGTGAGCAAACGCCAAAGCATGCCCAAAGCGACTCGGTTTCAACGCTCAATGTATTGGGGGGAGGGCGAGTTGGTGTTGAATCTGGTTTGCAAACCGGACTCGATATCGTTGCTACACATGCTTGGTGGGACTGGAACATTGCCCAAAATGATAGCCAAGTCATCTCGGGCCAAGGGGATGCAGATGTTGTGTCATCACAGGTCATTGTCGCCGTTTTGGTGGTGATTGTCATCTCACTTGTTGCCGTTGTCATGAGAATACATAAGATAAACCAATAAAACCCTGCATACGCCATTTTTTCGTGTGGAAGAACGTTGGTGCTGAATTTTTTGGCACGGCATTCATGGTCGGCGTTGGATGTGGAACCATCGCTCTTGGGTGGTCGGGCCTTGCGGTTTCGTTCTCCTTTGGTTTTGCAGTGTTTCTTGCCATTGTCACATGTGGACCAATCTCAGGAGCACACATCAATCCAGCAGTCACACTTGGATTTTGGAGAAGTGGCCATCTCGAAGGGAAGTTAGTCATACCGTACATCATTGCACAAATCTTCGGAGGTTTATTGGGTGCTGGACTCACAAAAGGAGCGGGTCCCACGCTTCCAAGAGATGATATCAGTCTTGCAGAATTGGTGGGCATTGAGGTATTCATCACATCTGTACTCATGGCAAGTATTCTCTTCATTTTGTTGCGAACAACCTCAACAACGGTCATCGCTGCATGGGTTGGCGGAAGTGTTGCCTTGCTTGCTTTTGTCTTCGGACCACTGACCGGAGCAAGTATGAATCCAGCACGAACCGTTGGTCCAAATCTTGTTTCAAATCATGCCTCAATCATCGTCACCTATGTGGTCTCATGTTGCTTTGGGGCTATGATTGCTTCGGAAATCGCACGAAGAACTACAAAGAACAAACCAAACGAATCTTGACCTCCTTAGTATGCAAATTCATAGGATGTCTGTGATAGCATGCGGATATGGCAGACACTCGTATCGAGTCAGATACTATGGGTGAAATCGAAGTTCCGAACGACAGATACTATGGATGTCAAACCGCTCGCTCGCTCATTAATTTTGATATCGGAAACGATACCATGCCAGCACGAGTCATTCGAGCATTTGGTATTCTCAAGCAGGCGGCGGCAACAACAAATGTTGCTCTTGAGCAATTACCAACCGAGGTTGGTGAACTCATTATTGCCGCATCGCAGGAAGTGATTGACGGCAAACTCAATGACCACTTTCCACTTAGAATTTGGCAGACTGGTAGTGGAACGCAGTCGAATATGAACGCCAATGAAGTCATCGCCAACCGTGCCATTGAAATTGCTGGAGGTGTGCTTGGGTCAAAGCAACCTGTCCACCCTAATGACCACGTCAACCGCGCTCAGTCGAGCAACGACACCTTTCCAACTGCAATGCATATCGCTGCTGCTGAAGCCATGGTCCACGAATTATTACCAAGTGTTCGAGCACTTCGAGACGCTCTTCGAGAAAAGGCTGAGGCGTGGTCAGGCATCGTCAAAATCGGACGAACCCATCTCATGGATGCTGTACCTCTAACGCTCGGGCAAGAGGCGTCGGGATGGGTAGCACAACTTGACGCATGTTTGCGTCGCTTAGATTTTGCACTCGATGATGTCTTTGAATTGGCCCTCGGGGGAACTGCAGTCGGCACTGGGCTCAATACACACCCTCTGTTTGCCCAGATGGCTGCGGACGAAATCAGCAACATCACAGGACTCACCTTTTGCTCAGCCGAGAATAAATTTGCTCAATTGGCAGCACATGACGCCCTCGTTGCAGCTTCTGGAGCCCTCAACACCCTTGCAGCATGCCTCATGAAAATTGCAAACGATGTTCGATGGCTTGGTTCAGGACCGCGCTGTGGCATTGGTGAATTATCACTGCCGGAGAACGAACCGGGTTCATCCATTATGCCTGGAAAGGTCAACCCCACCCAATCTGAAGCGATGACCATGGTATGTTGTCAGGTGATGGGGAACCATTCTGCGATAACCATTGGCGGAAGTCAAGGTAATTTCCAACTCAATGTCTTCAAACCAATGATCATTCATAATTTCCTTCATTCCGTCACGCTCCTCACCGACGCTTGCCGCTCTTTCCGAGACCATTGCGTAGTCGGAATGGAGCCAAATCAAAGCAACATTGAAGCCCACCTGAACAATTCCCTCATGCTTGTTACTGCACTCAACAATCATATCGGCTACGACAAAGCAGCGAAGATTGCTAAACATGCCCATGAATATGGACTCACTTTAAGGAAAGCAGCCCTTGACTTGGGTCTTGTCACCAATGAAGAATTTGATGCTTGGGTTCGCCCAGAACACATGACCGGTTCATCGTCGTAATGCTCGAAGTCGGGCCCTCATCGCTTCTTTTTCAGGGTCAAGGTCTTGTTGTGGAGCGTCTTGATGTTGACGGCGCTCGAACATCTCTCTATCCCACACAAGAACTTGGCCATCCTCCAAACCAACACATAGACGTTCTGAGGTGGAAGCCATTGAATGTATTCTCGCTGTCGAAGCCTCTGCAAGAGGCACCCCTGTCTCAGCATTGAGGACAGTAAGTTTCCCTTCATCAAGTCGTTTTCTTGAAATCCATATCGATGGGTGATTGGTCCATTCCCATGCTGATGTGATACCAGTCAATGCTTCTCCCCGATTGATCCATTTGGAGTTGCCGTTTTCATCAAATTTCGTACAATCACCATTTTCATGACCGGCGATGAATCCATCTGATGCTACAGACAAGAATTCGACGCCTGAATGCCCTTTAACGAGGACTGAGTCTTTTGAAACAATATGTCCACTTGCGAGACCAAAAATTTGGCCAGTTTGAATTGAGGCCCCACACATGACTGGACTGTCGTGAGGTAATTTTGAATGTGCTTGCACGACTCCATCATCGCCAATGCTAAGCATTCCACAACGAGGACGACCTAATCCAAAATGGGCAACATTCGTGTCGATGAATCCATACCAAGGTCGTTCATCCAGTCGGTGCACCCACCTAATGTTGCCCTCAACATCTAATCTCCACAATGCAGATTCGATGAAATCATTGTGTTCAATGTCATAGGCAGATGATGTTGCAAGAATAAACGCCTCGAATTGAAGAAGACCATCTGCACTTCCTTCAAGCGGTGTTGTCCACATAATTTCTCCATTCGATTTGGTGATGGCTACGACTTCAAGTCCGCTTGTCACAACAAACATCTTTGGATATTCGAGTATGGCACTGATTCGACTTGATGTCGCTGCTTGCCACTGTTGTCCTCCTTCCTTATCCCAAAATGCAATATGACCATCCCATCCACCTGCTATGATGCCGTTCTCGCTGGTGATATGAACACAAGATACGGATTGACCTAACTGCCGTTGCATCCATGTGTGGCCAAGAAGGTCCATGTTCAACGCACCCCTTTCTCCTATGATAAGTCCATTGACATATTGTTCACGCCGTCAACATAAACTGGTTCTCCGTCTTTTGGAACAGCAAATGTAAGTAAAAATGCAACGAGACCAAGAATACAAGCAGAATAATAATGCCCCATCGTAAAAAATGCGAAGATGGTTGCCATTCTTAGCACACCAAGAGAATGACTGAAAAGTGCCCAGATGGCAAAACCTGCTGCTATGAGGGCAAGTCCTACGAAACCAAAACCGATCAAAACATAGGCAGTAGCTGCACTGGGATCCATGATGGGATGGTCAAGTTGAGATGAACGTAAATCAATGGTTCTCAATTCACAAGTAGGCTTGCCATTATTGCATGGGGAGTTCGAAAATTCTTCTTGGCTCGGCATCGTGAAATCGATGTTGGTAAACCCGATTGGTTCAATGATAGCTGGCGGGGATAATAAAATTCGATTGGTAAACCAGTCAGTGTAGCCATCTCGTTCAACATACATATCCACGATTAACAACCCCGGATTAAGGCGTTCAAAATGAAATGAACCATTGTTATCGGTCACCATTTCCGTTGAATTTAGCATGCCTTTTTCTTCCCATGAGACATGAACAACGACACCGGGATATGGTTCTCCACTATCATTGTACACAATACCATCAAACTGAGCGGTGTTTGGCGGTGCTGTGAGTGAGAGTCGATACACAAATTCGTCCGCCCGAATTAACCCTGTATCAGCCCCAATGTAATCGATACCATTGGCTGATCCAAGAACAGATATGATGAGGACAAACACTGCTATTGAACGACCTATGGGGTGGAGTTTATGGCTCGATAAATGTAAAATGGCATCACTAGATGAAAATATAAGTGGTTGGTCTTCAACTAATTCATCGATATAGTCCATTGAAGAAGACACAGTGGTGTCATGTTCGCCTTCCACATGCAACCACATGATGACCTTCTATTTGTGTTCAATCATTTTAGGAAATTGATTGAGAACTTTCAATAGTTCGTTTTCTGAAATCCAAATTTCAAGGGAGACTTCGTTTTCGGTATCGTTTCGCTTCGAAACAAAACCGTTTGAGTACAATGTATGGATGGCTTTCTGTGCTTCATTTGAGACTACATTTTTGACAAGAATGTTTTGCGGATTTCCGAACAAATAAGAAAAGATAGAACGGCGTAATTCTTCAATGCCTTCGCCTGATAATGAAGAAATAAAATGGGCATGTTCCACAGCAGTTTCGTTGGCCCATTCGAGCAGATGGTGGCGTTGTTCCTCGTTACATTCATCCATTTTAGTGAACACCAAAACGGAATGAAGTGGGGCCTCAACCTCGGATTCGGATAAACGTTGGTTGAGTTCATTGTTTGTGGTCATGTATTTTCTTTGGAGTTCTTCGATTGAATCTGAAGCGTCAATCAAATGAAGTAAGATATTACTTTCTAACGCTTCAGCAAATGTTGATTTAAATGACGCCAAAGCGACATTTGGAATATTATCAATAAAACCAATAGTATCTGCAATGAGAATTCTCGGAGTTTTCTCCATTTGTCCAATCGTAGGCTCCAACGTGGAGAATAATTTATCTTCAATGAGCACATTTTTCCCGGACAGTGCTCGAAAGAGTGAAGATTTACCCGCATTGGTATAGCCGACCAGTCCTACGGTTTTCAGTCCCTGTTTTCTACGTTGCTCTCTGCGAATTGCGGTTGAGTGGGCGTGTTTTGAAAGCCGTTTTCGGAGGGCTGTCAATTCACGATTCAGCGAACTAATCACCGTTTGAAGTGCTGTTGCTCCCTCACCACCGTAACCAGCGCGTTCACCTGTTGTTTGTATGGATACGGCTTCACGTAGAATCGTTCGATCGGCTAGTAATTGAGCAATTCTTACCTGAGTTTTTGCTTCAACTGAGGAGGCATGTGATGAAAAAAGTGCCAACAGAAGCCGGACTCTGTCCCATACCTCGACACCAAGAATTTGATTGATGGTCACCAGTTGCCGTGGTGTTGCGTTGGCGTGGAGAATAATGAGGCTGACATCTTTGAATGGTTCTGTTTTGATTTGTAATGTTTCCTTGAGCAATTCAAGTCGTCCTGTTCCGAAGTAACTTCCTGGGCTTACTTTCCCAGGTTGCATGATGTTTTCCACGACCTGTATGCCCATTGTTGCAATGAGATTTTCTAATTCAGATGTATCTTCAAGGCCGCGAACCAAAAGTATGGCCTTTCGACCTTCGTGGTTGGTACGACTTTCACCAAGAAGGACGCCTCCGCTGCCAGCGAACAACTCCCCTTCGGTTTTCCGACCTTCCATGGCTGGTGGAATGGTTAGTCTCATATCAGCCCACCCCCCGGTTCATTTCATGGCAGAGATGCACACCGCAGAAATTCGGTGGACTGGTTCAAGAGCCATTGTTGAAAAACTCATGGATCAATTGGAGGCTCACCCGTGCACATGCACGGCCCAACACCAAGAACATCAAAGTGAAATTTGCATTGTGATTGAACATGAAGAATTACAGGCGCTTCGAGATATTGGTGATGAAATTTTCATTCTTTTAGCGGATATAGTTGAACAATGAGGCTGTTAAATGAAGGATACGCTCCTCGTCGATGGCTGGTGCAATCTCTGTCACTGGTTGTCAAAATTTGTTCGTAAACGATTGCACAAAAATGCTCAATTAGAAATCTTTGCCATCGAGAGTGAAGAAGGAAATGCTCTTATTCAAAATTTTTCTAAGCTACACCAAAAGGCAGATAGTGTATATTTAGTGCGAAATAGAACAACCTATATTCGTTCAGGGGCGGCAATTCGGGTACTCTTGTATCTACGATGGTATTACAAAATATGGTTTCCAATCGTTTGGTGTATTCCACTTCCCCTGCGGGATATTGTCTATGTGCTCGTATCGAAATCCCGCAAGGCAATTTTTGGAACAAGAACAGATTAATCATCTGAATTTGACCGTTTTTTGCTCGGCATAAGGTACCAACGTAAATCGGTATTGAGCTGAGTGGCAATAAATTGCCCTTCGCGTCGAGCAATATCTCGTTCAAGTTTGGTTCGAATTGATTCGAGGAGGTCTTCCATCGAGGTATGGATGAGCATTTCAGGAGGAATGAGTGTGGTAAAATCGATAGGTTTGCGTGGTGTGTCAAGGATTTTTTGTATCACCGCTCGTTCTTCATAGGTTTGAAATTCATCGGTTAGGCTTTGAGATACTTTACTTCTAATGTGTTGATGCAACGCAATAAGCGCGTCTCGTTGTTGGTCAAGGCGCTCAAGGGAATTGGAAAGTTCGTGCAATACATCAAGCCCTTCAACTACACTCATTTTTCGACGACCAGCAATAAATTCTGCAAGTGGTTTACCATCTGTTGGAAGTTGATTCGATAACCGAATTGGGCTATCTTGCGGGAGTTTTCGTTGTTCACACTTGAACATATCTGGTGCTAAATCGATTCGAATTGAAAACGATTTTTCAACCGAGTAAATTGTTCGAGGTGGCCCCCCTTTTTCGGATGGGACTCTTGTTGATTCAACAAGTCCCCCTCGTTCCATTTCTTTGAGGTGCTTCATCGTAGCTTGCTGGCTAATTCCAATTAAATCGGACAATTGCATCGGATAATGTGGCTCTTTAACCAACCTCTCTAGAATCTCTCGGCGGACGGTGTTTTGAAGTAATTTCAACGCGGTATCTAGGTCGGTCATACTACTCAACTCTAGGTTACCTAGAGAGCAGGATGTTTTTGAAGGCATCGAATCAATTCATTTCATCCCAATCCTTCCATGAGGAAGAATTCTCATCTTGAGGTTGTGTTCGGGGATTCTTTGGTTGATGTATGGTTGGCAATGTTTTGACTTCAACTGTAGGTGTGGCAACCCCTTCATCCCAACTCGCAATTGAAGCGGCATTAGCAGCATCTTCCATGACTTTTTCATTGTCTTTTGGTGAATACGTTGCTGGATATTGAGCAGATTCAATATCACCACGCATCAAAGCATAAACTTGTTCGGTTGTCATCAATTTGCCTTGATGTACTTCAAGGGTTCCATCTCGGACCTGTGGGTGGTCTTGGTGTTGTTGAGGCTGGTCAGCAAATGGAGGAGCTACACTCTGTTGGGGTGTATTAAAATTCGTCAATTCATGTTGTATTTGCTCGGCGATATGAGGAGGGAGGTTTTGAAGATGAACTGGTTGTCCATGTTGATTCATCACAATCACATTTGAATTCCGATTTTTTGAATTTGAATAATACAGAATCATACCAAATGGCAGTATGAAAATGCTCACACAGCACATGGACAATCCGATGATCAGGAGGTTATTTCCAAACATTGTCTGTTGCATCTTGTCAACCGAAATAAACCAAGATTTTGTGGAACTACAATCCTCCTCACATGAAATTTCAAGGAAGTAGGAGCCTTCGTCAATTTCCCAAGAAGCAGAAGTAGAATACGTCGCCGTCGTTGATTGGGATTGCCAATCGGGCATGCACTTACTTTGGGCAATCGCTTCGCCTGAAAGGTCAGAGCCATCAACGGCTGTCAATGATACATTCAGCGAAGATGTGCCGGTGACATGAATAAGTCGATAGCATCCCTTTTCGAGTTTAAATTCTTCACTTTGTTCGCCAGTGAATTCAGCGATGTTGGTTGTCTCTGGATTGAAGATCGCATCGATGGATGCTCCTTGTCCAAGCATGAGAAAAAATCCAACCACTGCAAGCAACATTCCGCCGATGATGAGGCGGCGTGGCCAAACCGAAACCGCTTCGGGCTTTGCTGGCTCCATGATTCTCCCACTTCTCCAAACTTCTTTAATCTCATGTCGAACTTTCAATTCAAACAAGAGAACAAATCAAAACTCCCGAAAGAATGAACATCAAGAGTGCGATGCTTGAATCGATGAAACGCCAAATGGTGGGTTGACTTAATTTTGAGGAAAGAAGACGGGCACCATATCCAAGAGAAAAGAAGAACACAAATGATGCTGTTGCTGCACCGATGGCAAAAGCACTACGTTCCGAACCAACATAACGAGCAGATGCACCACCAATCAAAAGTAATGTATCCATATACACATGTGGGTTGAGCCAAGTAAAGGCAAGTGCTGTAAACGCAGTTGTTTTTCTTGAAGTGGCTTTAGCGTGTTCCAATTCCAAGCCAACCGGATGAGTCGCTGAACGAATCCTCAAAAACCCATAGAACAACAGAAATAGAGCTGCCATTAGAGTAATGGCAACTCGTGCTGCATTGATTGATGATAACCATGAGCCTACACCATACACCCCGATGAAGATAAGTGTTGCATCAGAAATGGAGCAAAGCAAACAAACAAGAAAAATGTGAGAGGACATTAATCCTTGTCGTAATACAAACGCATTCTGTGCTCCGATGGCTACAATCAATCCAAGGCTCAAGAGAAATCCTTCGAGATAGAAGGCATACATGGATTTCAACCGAGACCGAGGGTGGCTAATTTTTCAGGTAGATATGTCTCAGTCACGAAATCGAGACCGTATTTTGCAAGCGATTGTTGTTCGGCTTTTTTGCCGATATCAAGCATCATCTTGATTTGTTCTTGCCACCAACCATCAGCAAATCGAGGGTCCGTAAGTTCTGCCTCTAATGCATCTTTGTCCTTAGAGGATAAATCATCACTCGGCAGGTCGTAGGCGATGATGTCATCTGCGGTGATGCCTAGGTATGTTGCTGAAGGTGTTGCAAGATACTCTGAGATGTGGGCTGTTTTGATAGCGCCATAAGCAATCGAGGCAAAAATTCTGAAAGACCAAGGGTCGCCGTCAAGGAAAACGACAACGGGTAAATCCCATTCTTCGCTCATTCGTTTAATGATTCGACGAGTCGAACGTGCGGGTTGTCCCTTGAGATGCAAAAGGCCGCAACGGTATTCTTCATCAAATCCATTTTCCACCAATCGGTCAAACATACCACCGGTTTCAATTGCCATGATAAAATCGATATCATGATGCATGAGTTCTATTTTTTCTTCTTCAACATTGTAAGGCACGCCGTATCCAGAATCGCCAACATCATCTCTCGCATTAATTTCCATCCATTGACCTCGTCGATTTCGCTCACGTAATGTGAGGTTGCCTATCATCCTAGCACCATCTTCTTCTGGTCGTAGTTTGAAATCTTCTCTCAAACAATTCGTCACCACTTCGAGGTCCTCAGCAAGATTATTCGATTCATTTTGGGAACTGAATTTTCCAAGTCCCCAGCCCTCCGAAATGTAGTACATTTCACGAAGGGTAGAAGACTTCTCTGCGTCGATCATTTCTTCAATAAATTCGATGACATGAAGTGCTCGAAGCAATTGTTTGGCAGAACCCAAACTTGTCGCATCACGAATGGATTTTTTCTTTCCATATTTGTACACGCCGAGTTTTTTATCAAATCCAATATTGTTTTTTGTTCGAACAGGTAAAGTCATTGTCGGAGGGTCTCCTTTGATGATTTTATCGTACATCTCAGTGACGACATCATGCAATGCTTCCTTGGTCTCTTCAACAGTTCTACGCACAGCCATTATTCATCAACTCCTCCAAACAATGTAAGTTGACCAGAAGGGGGGGGCCTTTTTGGTGAAGGAATGTCTTCTTCATCCTCCAACTCCTCTTCGCGTGTGGCTTCCAACTCCTCTTCGCCATCTTCCTCAACAACAGATTCCTCTTCTTGGTCTTCTCCATCAAAAACACCAAGCTCATCCCTCGTTTTGATATCTTGAAGGATTTTTTCATCCATTTTTGATGCTCCAATAATTTCTTGACTTCCGCGATAGAAAATTTCAGTCTCCGTCCAATCTCCTCGTTCAAGGTTGAGCAGTGAATATGTGATGGTGGTCACTTGGCCTGGTTGAAGTGTTTCAAGTTTCCATGCCCACAAACCTACAGTTTCTTTCTTTCCACCTAGCTCATTATCAACAATTTCTGCTCCATCCCTTTCTGGATAATTGGCCAAAATTGTGTATGAACGCGCACGCGTTGTGTAATTGAACACTTTGAGCTGAACATCTACTTTTTTGGTTTCCTTGTTCCAAGTTGTTTCAGATTCGGCGATGACCGCTCCCATGATTTTAGTGATTGAGCCAGCTAAGTTTGGAACTGGTTTTTCAAGAATCTTTGCACATTTCTCGGCAATAGCAGGAATAATGTCGTTGACAAGTTCGAATTTTTCTTGGGTTTTTGCCTTCTTTTTTTGCTTCTCGAGATGCTTTCGAAGTCCTCGCCCCATCTCGAGCATCGCCTTTCTAAGTTCTTCGAGGACTTCTTCATTATCAGCAACTGCCTCCTTGGCTTCTGA
>JAUREO010000029.1 GCA_030827365.1 Candidatus Poseidonia sp.
AGGTGCTGCAGGTGCTGCTGGCATGGGTGCCGCAGGTGCTGCTGGCATGGGTGCCGCAGGTGCTGCTGGCATGGGTGCCGCAGGTGCAGGTGGCGCTGGCGGGGCTGCTGGGTTAGGTTGCATTCTTTTTTCCTCCTTTTTTGTTTATTTTCCCCAACGACGTACTTGTGGGATAAGTTCCCTTAATTCATCATTGGAGAAGACTCTGTTTGAACTCACAAGTTCAATCAGACGTGGGTCTCGCACAAGTTGCATAACTTCTGCAGGTGTTTTCCGAGCAAATTCTTCTCGGGTGAGGTCGTTAAATTGCCTCACTTTGGATAAGAACGCATTTCGAACTCTTTGGTGATACAACGATGCATCAACCTTGTTTGGGCGTTCTCTAAATCGCGTCAAGTCAAAGACGTGTCGCCAATTTTCTTTTTCCGGGACAACCATGATTGCAATGGCCAGAAGAGCGAATAAATTGAGAATGATGAGCCATTTCAATACAGCATCGCTTGTGAGCAAGACAATGGCTCCCATTGCTTCTGTAAAGGGCATTGATAAGGCCGATGAAACGTGTCTGCTCTCATCGAAAACCACGTTGAAATTCTCGTAATAACTGGTTACTGTGGTTGACATTTGAGTATTGTCAAGCTCCATCATGTCGAGAATCAATGCAGTGAAGAATAATGAATTTCCATTCCAAGTGGTATCGCCTTGAGAATTGTACAACCCCTCGGAATCAGAGTTCCAGCATGTATGGGCGTGGTCAACATACAATTGTGATGTGCATTGTTGCTTACCTGTTGCTTCAGCAATATCTTGGCTCCACAAATGGTTTGCAAGAACAGAGTGGTCGGAAACGAAAACGATTGATCCTGTAACATCGATTTTCCCGTAATCGTTGTTAGGCTTTTCATCAAGAACGTCTTGAACTGGGTAATCAATTCGGACAATAAGCCCTGTTTCACCTTCACCAAGTGTCGGATTGTCTGACCCTTGGCCCATCAGAATCTCTGCAGAAGTTGAAGCGTGAGCAAGAACCATGACTTTTCTGTTGGTTTCTTCTTGCTCATCAAGCACTTGAATTGCAGTAGGTCGGTGGAAGAGGACTGGCATTCGACACTGGTTGATTTCTCTGGCCTGAACATCTGTCGTTTCGCATGGATTGTTATATCCGTTGCCCATGGTTCGTACATCTTGGTTCACGGAAGCAACTGACCAAATTTTTCTTGTGTCTGGGCTAATTCTAGCGTCATCCTTATCGGTAACTTCGTAGTATCTTCCCGTAGTTTCATCTTCTTTGACCGGGGCGTCAAAATACTTAACCCCAAATTCTTCAGCAACCAATTGTGCATTTGTTGAGTTTGATGCGAGAATGACCTTTCCGCCTTTCTCGGTGACGAAAGAATGAATCGCTGCTGCTTCTGCAGCATCAAATGGTTTTTCGGGTGCAGCGATGACAAGGAGGGTTCGATGAGGGTCTTTCCAATCATTCACGAGCATTGGAGTTGACATTGTGTTCGCAATCGTGAAACCAAGGCCATTGAGTGGGTCTTTGGAATTTGTTTCGCCCTCGCCCAAATCTGACCTCATTTCTGTAAGTTGTTGATTCGCATATTCTTTTTCAGTATCGTATGGTGAAAAGACTGTATCTTTTCCTGCAGATACGATGGCAATAATTGTGGTTGAGAGGAGAAGGGAAACAACAAAACCTATCATCAGCCAAGCCTCAAGGCTTAGTTTAGATGTTTGTTCTTCTGACATAACACTCCCCTCTTATCAACCTTCGGAACATCGCTCCACTCATAATGATTACCTAACTGTGTTCACGCCCTTCGTGGGATTTTGAGGTCAATTCTGTGATGAATTCAAAATTCAAAATTTAGAAATTCGAGTTTGAAATAAGCAAAAAAATAACAATTTCAATGTTTTCGAACGAAAATCGATGCGAAAAGTACCGCCATGATGAACTCAAACGATGATAACCAAGGTA
The DNA here is from genome assembly GCA_030827365.1 of Candidatus Poseidonia sp. Lineage (GTDB taxonomy): Archaea > Thermoplasmatota > Poseidoniia > Poseidoniales > Poseidoniaceae > Poseidonia. Next base: position 1,982 of record JAUREO010000029.1, read on the forward strand.
AGGATGAATTATCTTGTGTATCTGGGGTTGTGTCGTCCTCAAAAACAGGTTTATCGGTGTTGGTAGTTGGGGCCTTTACTTGAACTGAAATCGTTGAGGAATGAGAAGTTTGAGCACCTTCTGAATAAATGGTCAATGTCACATCACACATTCGCTCTTGATGGCTTGAAGAAGCTTCGACTCGCAGTTCAAACATTGAACCAACACCACCATTCACACCCGTTGGTTCAACGACTTGATTTTCCAATGTTTCTAACTTGTTGACGGAAAGATGAGGACAGTTTCGAATGGACGCCTCTGCAGAGGAGATTGCATCGTTAGCATTTCCTTCGTTTTCAACAAGGAGGTTGACAGCCACACTTGAACCTGCAAACAATTCATCTGTAGGTTCGTTCAACGTCGGTTTTAGTTTGAGAATTCTTGGAAATTTCATTGCTCCATCAATTTCTTCAGTTCGCACATCCGTTGAACCTGCTGTTTGCCTTGCCCGAACGACAATGTCCATTGACGTATCAGCACCAAAGGAGCGAATTTCTTCCTCACTTTTCCCCGTAATTGTAACTTCAAATGTCTCATTGGTATTGGCAGGTATAGATACACTTTCTGGACCTTCAATTTCAATGGCCAAATCATCATCAAACTCATATTCAATTTCTAAATTCACCGTCGTGCTTTGCTGATTGTCAATAAAGAATTCAATTGAGTCTTGTAAATCCCAATCATCTTCAAGATTCAACACATAAGTTGTATCCATGTCTGTCTCCCATCCAAATTCCCAAGACCCCCCAGGAAATTGAGCTTGAATAGGAATTAACAGAGGAAGCAGGAATAGAATTGATAGCAATACTTTCTGACTCATATCCCATCCCCTATTGTAAGTTTCAATGACCTTTTGGTCAAGGTTCGAATCATAGATCTACGGTATCGAGGCGGCAACGCTGTGTTATTGACTGGTTTTATCTCCTTGTACATTTCATCAGAAAAAACGGAGAATTCAATTCCATTGTTCTGACGGAGGTGCTGTTCCACAAGGTCCGAATGGAGCCGTGGGATGGATTCTAATGCAGTGCTGGCAACTTGAAGTGAAGAATAATCACCGGGAAGCCAAGCAGATGCAATTCCCGCTTCAGGGAAATCCCAAGACTCACGAACTCGTAATTTTTGATAGGAACCGACCTTGTCCATCGAAGTTTCTGGAACGATGACTTGCCACAATAATTCTCCTTGTTCAAGGACATTTTTCTTCATTCCATCGAGCATAAAAAAATCAGAAAGGAGCATTCTTCGTTCGCCATTCGGGCCAAGCAAAACAACTTCGGCATCAAGCACCATCAAATTTGGTGCCAAATCACCTTGGTAGGTAGCAACACATAACGTGTTTTGATTCGGTATCACTCGGCAATCTGCCCCAGTTCCACAATCAGCCTTGTGGCACCAGTCAATTGAACGTCGCCAATCTTCGCCTTGATTGTACCAAAAACATCTAGTATCCAAGCAAAGATTTCCTCCGATAGTAGCACTTTTTCGAATAAGTGAGGAGGCGATTTTTGAAGCCGCTTGACGAAGTAATGGATGGACGACATTCGAATGTTCGATGTCAGAAATTCTCACCATGCAACCGATTGTTGTGGATGTGAGCAGTGTTGCACCCTCGACCGAGGCAAGAGAGATGATGTGGGGCTTGGTATTAATTCTCCACTTGTAATTTGGAATGATATCGGTGCCGCCGGCAACCCAATCGAAGGCTTCTCCTCGTCCATTGAGGTCTCGTGCCAATGCCATGGCTTCCTCTATAGTTTGGGGATGATGCAATTCACACGGCGGCATGAGCATTAGTTCCCATCCTCCATTTGTCGCTGTTCTTTCTTCAACCAAGCCTTGCCTGCCAGCCCTAAAGCTGCTAATTGCTCTGGTTCAGGCTCAGTCGCCTCTCTCCATCCTTCGGCTTGCTGGTCAAGAGGAATGTTTGGATCAAATCCAAACAATACACCATTCACATAAGCATCAGTATCCTCAGAAGTTTGGCGTTTCTTGTCTCGAACTTCGTGTTCTTGGGCACGTTGCTGCAATACTTTTTGCATCGCTGAGTGCTGAAGTCGAGGAGAAGGTAAGTCGAGCGGGTCATCAATACTATCCTTCTTCATTGCCTTTTCAATGCCCTCATACACAACATCTGGCGTAAGAGGAAGGTCTCGATAACGAATTCCAATCGCATCGTAAACTGCATTGACAACCGCTGGGAGGATTGGAAGAAGTGGCCCCTCTCCTGCTTCCTTAGCACCAAACGGACCTTCAGGGTCGCAAGATTCAATGATGATTGGTTCAACATGAGGCATCTCGTGGACAGATGGAATCTTGTATTCGAGTAAGTTTGCATTTTGAAGATGTCCTGTTCGACCATATACCATCTTTTCGGACAAGACTTGACCGAGTCCCATGTGGCAAGAACCAATGATTTGACCTTTGACAGCAAGTGGATTGAGGGCCTTTCCACAATCATGTGCCGCCCAAACATTTGTGCATCGAATCAAGCCCGTTTCGACATCAACATCCACTTCGGCAACATATGCTGAAAATGAATATGCAGGTGCAAGTCCAGCTGCAGCACCTTTGTGAACGCCCCCCATCGGAGGAGATCGGTATGAGCCTGAGGCTATGAGTGCCCCTTTGTCTTCTTGTGCTTTGTGAAGTGCTTCAAGATATGATATACCAACTGCAGGGTCGTGTGTATAGTAGATTCGTCGATCATTAATCACGAGCACATTTGGATGATATCCCAGTATATCCCATGCCGCTTTCAGCAATTGGTCTCGAATTTCCATTGCAGCTCGTATGGCAGCATTGGCATTCATGAATGTGACACGGCTTGAATACGAGCCGAGGTCTACTGGACTCGTATCGCTTTCATGACTACGGACATGAATCATAGAAATTGGTAAACCGAGAACTTCTGAAACCACTTGGGCAACTGCGGTGGTGGACCCTTGGCCTATGTCTGCAGCACCTGTGTGGACAGTTACTCCACCATCCATATCAACTTGAATATGAACAGTAGCATGTGGGAATTTGTTTGGGTCCCAGTGAATAGGAAGACCTGAACCTGAAATGAAAAAACCGCAACCAACACCAATCCCTTTTCCGAGGGGTAATTGACGAAATTTAGAATCCCAGCCAGATTGTTTTCGAACTTCTTGGAGAGCCTGTCTCATGCCATTTGAAGTGATTCTAAATCCGGTGATGGTTCGACTGTGAGGAGGTAACAAATTGGCACATCGCAAGGTGATGGGGTCGACTTGGAGTTGTTCAGCCAATTCGTCGAGTCCTGCCTCAACAGCACAACGAGTGTTGACCGCCCCGTGACCTCGCATAGCGCCAGATGCGGGTTTGTTGGTCCATACCCGTGCACCTGTGTAGTGAAATGAACCGAGTTCGTAAGGTGCAGTTGCAAGAACTCCGTTGTAGTATGACGTCACGTGGCCAAATGAGGCGAAGCCACCACCGTCAATGAGGGCATCAATGTCGAATCCGGTAATGCGGCCATCATTATCTGATGTCATGCCTACTTCGATATGACTCGGATGGCGACCACGATTAATCCAATACACTTCTTCACGGTCGAAGGTAATGCGAACAGGTCGACCCGATTTTCGTGCCAAAATAGCAGCACACATTTCATGTGGGAACGGGTCAGATTTTCCGCCGAAGCCTCCACCCACAAAGGTACGAATGACGTTGATTTGGTGCATCGGAACTTCAAGCACGGTTGCTAATGCCCTGTGAGTATAATGCGGGACTTGTTGAGGAGTGTAGAGTTGTAACCTTCCGTTTGGGTCCCAATGGGCCACTACAGCATGAGGCTCAGTAAAACCGTGATGAACGCCTTCCATACTCCATTTTCCGTAAGAGGATGCATGGGGATTTTCAATCAGGCTCCTATCTCCGAATTCCTGATAGACGCGCTTCTGCACATTTGTTGATTCAAGGTGATATTTGCCCCTCCAGTGGATTGGTTCATCGTGGTCTTCAAGACCTTTCTTTGGGTCAAAAATGGGTTCAAGTTCCTCCCATTCAACCTCAAAAAGCGAAAGTGCCTGAATAGCTGTTGCTTCATCTACCGCTGCGACACAAGCGACAAGGTCACCCACGTGCCGAACTTTGTCTAGAGCCATGGCATGTTCATCTTTGGTGACAGGAAGAACACCGAAGGATTGCGGTGCATCTTTTCCTGTGGCAACAGCGAGCACACCAGGGAGTGCTTCGACTTTTGAGGTGTCAATGGATTTAATTCGGGCATAATGGTGAGGTGAGCGCAAAATCTTCCCAATGCATTCATTTGGCAATCGAACATCATCGCCGTACCATGCTTGTCCTGTGACTTTTGCATTTGAATCAACCAGTGCAGTTGCTTTGCCCACCGATGTGCCTGTTCTCGCTCGATCGTGAATGTGGGAACCTGCTGGTTGGGGTTCTCGACCACCCACCGATTCAGGAATGAAATCGAGGTCTCGTTCCTTCATGTGAGGGTCTCTACCTCCGCTACCTGGTGGAGGGAAGACAAGTTTTCCCGCTTTTCTTTTGCCATCGGTTCGAACGCTCGATGGTTGTTGCTTGTATCCTCCACTCAAATGTCATCACCTCGCATTACCGGGTGGCATCGAAGGTTCGTCTTGGCCCATAGGATGCGGGTCTGGATGTGGGTCGCTTGCTTTAGGTGCTTGCTTGGTTTCGCCTCGATGCATTGATGCTGCGGCCTCGACGGCGTCGATGATTTGTTGGTATCCTGTGCATCTGCACAAATTTCCTTCGATAGCACAAGCAATTTCTGCCCGAGTTGGTTCACTATTTTGATTCAAAAGGGCTTGGGATGAAATCAGAAAACCCGGAGTGCAAAAACCACATTGTGAGCCACCATATGTTGCAAAGCACTCCTGAATTGGTGCTAAGTGGCCGTGATGAGCAAGGCCTTCAACCGTCGTGATTTCTTTGCCGTTGCACTGACCGGCGAAGGTAAGGCAGGACAACTGAGGTTGGCCATCGACCATGACTGTGCAACATCCGCATGTACCTAGGTCACACCCTCGCTTGACACCGAGCATGCCTACTTTGTCTCGTAAGACATCGAGCAACACTGCGTTAGAAGCAACCAAAGTCTCAACAGGCTGACCGTTGACCACACCTTTCCAAACCACGTTGTTCGGTTGTGGAAGCATCTTGACATGTTCTGCTCCGACCATCTCTTCCGCCTGTCCTTTTGGGGTTGGTTGCACTCTTTGATTGTTCGGGGCGTTTAGATTGATTTCCTTATGCTTCGATATTCGTTTGTTCATCTTTCAATGCCATTTGCCATGGCTTCATCTCGCTCGTGTCGTCGAGATTAAGACTGGTCGTCTTCTTCGACTTTGGCTTGAAACAATGCATTCGTTTCCTTTCCAGCAAACAAACCTTCTTCTTTTTCAGAGGCGAATCCGACAACGACCAAACCAAGAAGAAGAACAACAACAAAGATACTGATGGCTGCTACCATTTCTGACTTTGACAAAAATCCTTTGGATTCGGTTTCGTCCCCATCCGTGTCAACATTGACAAGCATGACATTGACGGTGACGATTGGAGTTGATGCGGTCGAAGTTCCATTTTCAATGATGCCGCGGATGGAGAGGGTGTGATTTCCTTGGAGATCAATTCCCGGGAGATGCTCGAGTTGATGAGCAATATCGATAGCAGATAATTCGGCCTTCGTGGTATGCTCGTATGAATGAATATTCGACCAATCATCTCTCAAGTGGTTGCTTCGCCATTGGATGGATTCAACGCCTTCCGAAATTTCAAATGAAATAGCATCATTGGTTCGGAGTTCGACTCGCTCGCTTTCGGAAACTTCTGAAGTGATGGTGATTTGAACTGAATTATCGAACATGTACATTTTTTGTGCCGCCTCCATGATTGCATCGAGTGCTCGAACTTCGCCGTGGCCGTAGACGTTATTTTGCCTGTTCTTAGGAATTAAATCCTCTGCACAGGGTTCGTTTGCACCCATGTAGTGACATTGCCTGTATGTTGCAGTTTCTTGCATAATATTTCGAATGTCAAACGGAGACAAATCTGGATTTGCCTGATACATTAAAGCGGCTACACCTGCAGCACCTGGGGTTGCCATCGAAGTACCTGACATGGCTGTATAACCATCGCCGGTGTTGGCAGCAACAGACATGACGCTTGAGCCGACATAGGCGATATTTGGCTTAATTCGGCCTTCTTCAGTTGGCCCTTGACTTGAGTAGATCGCAATGGATGAATCCTTGTCGAGTGCTCCGACGGTGATTACATCTTCAGCTGAACCAGGGGTGCCTATCTGAGCGGATACGGCATTGTTACCTGCTGCGATAAACAATGCAATTCCAGCACGAACCATTTCATTGGCATATCGATTTACGCTGTCCTCCTCTGATGAAGTCCATTCAATAGCACCGGGTCCACCAAGGCTCATCGATGCAACGCGGATGTTGTATTCATATCGATGGTCAACCGTCCATTGCATACCTGCCATCACTGTGGCAAAGGAACCTGAGCCTCCGCCATCAAGAACTTTGACACCAACAAGGTTCGCCTGAGGTGCCATTCCAATATTTTCGTAATCTGGTGCACCTGTTCCAGCAGTCGTTCCTGCGCAATGGGAGCCGTGACCATGATCATCGTAAGGGAACACTTCGGTTCCATTTGTAGCACTTGGGTCGTTTACAGCATCGTAAAATGCGAGAATCTTCGGGTCAAAGGTTGACGGGTTATCGTCCTGGTCGTCGAGTGAAGCATGCAAACCATCGATTCCAGTATCAATAATAGCTGCGGTGACCCCGGAACCATCGTAGCCAGTGGCTTGCCATGCTTGATCGACTCCGTGGAGAACTGAAGCATCACCATTGGCAACTTCAAGAATTCCATCGAGTTCAAGCAGAACGACACCTGGCATGTCAAGGGTATCCCAAAGTTTGTCCACATGGATTCGGCCAGCAAGAGCGTCAATGTGCTTAAGGATGAATTGATGTTGATAATTCACTTCACGTTCAAGCAGTTGTACATCTTGTTCGGTCGGTGTGTGGTCAAAATCGATGATGAGAGGAAGTGTTCCATCGTCATCGAGGAAATATGGGCTATCTTTGTGAACTTCAATCATGTCACCAATGCCATTTTTGTTTCTGTCGACGGTGGTATCATCCCACCACATTGTTTCCATTGAAGCATCTGTGGCCCCAACTGGAATCATAAATCCTATCATTGGTAAAACAAACAAAACAAGACAAAAACTTGTAGTAACTCTTTGTATCAATCGACCCCGTCCAATCCCTCCATACCGCAGTAATTTTTGAAACCATTGAATGAAAGCGTCGCAAAATTTTGATGAGGAAAAGATATACACCTTCATGACCAGCACGGAACATGATTCAATATTCTTGTTCATCATGCGGTATGGGTGTTATTGGAATGAAGTGTGCTTCCTGCGAGAGTGACCTTGTTCCAGACACGATTGAAAAGGCAGACGGAACCAAAGTTTCAATCGCAAAATGTCCAAATGGATGTGGGAAAATTAAGTCACCACTCTGTTGTGGTACTGATATGGTTTGCAGTATTTAATTCGGTGAAGAATGATGGATGACACTCATCCACCACTCGTTTGGATTGACCTTGAAATGACGGGGTTAGATGTTGACCGTGAATCAATTATTGAAATCGCAACCATCGTGACCGACGGAGATCTCAACATTTTGGCAGAAGGCCCCAATTTAGCGGTGCAAGTGGAAGAGCATCTCATCGCTGGCATGGATGAATGGAATACGTTGCATCATCACAGAAGTGGACTTGTTGAACGAATTCGAAACGAGGGGGTCTCGTGCAAAGAAGCAGAATCTCAAACCCTTGCCTTTCTCAAACAATGGACGACACCTGGCTCATCCCCGTTATGTGGTAATAGCGTTTGGAACGATAGGCAATTTCTACAAAAAGAAATGCCGGAATTGGTCCAATATTTACACTATCGAATGATTGATGTCTCTACGGTTAAAGAATTGTCGAGACGCTGGTATCCAAATGAGGAGAAGTTTCCAAAAAAGGCCGCACACCTCGCCCTCGATGATATTCGAGAATCGATTGAAGAATTGAAGTTCTTTCGAGAACTCATCTTCAAATAACACGATATGAGGTCCTCCATGAAGTGGAGGAAGGGTCGATATTCTTGAAGCGTGAAAGAACATCTGATAGAACTGCGATAGCAATCTCCTCCGGAGATTCAGCACCAATATTCAACCCAATGGGGCATTGAACTCTTTCGATGATAGACGGAGAGATGCCTTTCTTAAGGCAACTTTTCTCAAATGCATTCCACTTGGAACGACTGCCGATTACCCCTATGTGTGGGCGGGCAAATTCAAGTTCCGCTTCGTTTTCGTATAGCTGAAGGGTTGACAAAAGCGAAAGGAGTCGTGTTTCATCCTCTTTCCAATCATGACCTAAGAGTAGAATCTCAGAATATTTTGAGATGTTTGTACCGTCTTGGTTCGAAAAAAAGTCTTCGACTGAAGAGCAAAAGATGTCCTTGGCATCAGGAAATATGTCTCTATTTGCATATTCAGTCCTTGAATCATGAACAGAATACTCCCACCCAAGTAAGTGAATGTGTGGGGCAAGTGCTTTGGCACAATGACCTGCACCCAACAGCAGGATGTGTGGCGTTGGGATAAGAATCTCAAACGAAATGGTGACTTGGCCTCCGCATAGTGAGTCGAGAGGTGTAACTTCGTACCCTTTCGCACCCTTGTTTAACCCATATGTTTGCAACTCACCGTAGGGCTGATGAGTTGTTGAGAGCAGTTCTCGGCATTTTTCGATTACCTTGAGTTCAAGTCCTGCTCCACCAACCGTACCAAATTGCTCTCCATCTCTTGAGGATATAGCGAGCCTGGCACCCACTTTTCCTGGGACGCTGCCTTTGACAGAATGAACAGAAGCGATGGCAACACGGTGGCCTTCTTGGAGTTGACCAATTCCCCACGAAAGCACTCTTGCGGTCATACCTTAGCCTATAGCCATGATTTCATAGGTATTTGCTTGATGAATTTTGCATTTCATCATAGAAACGATTCAACATCTTTAGATCGTCTTCTGAATCAACATTAAGATGAAGAAAAGGGGCATGTACATCGAACGAGGAGAAATCGATGCATTCACGGAGTGGAAGCGATTCATGGCAGGTCAAGAGATTGTCAACATCGTTTGGATGAATAAAGACAGGATGGCCTTTTCGTCCATTAAATGCCAAACACGAGGAGGTATCACACTCTGTAAGTGCTTGCAGAACACCGTTTGGCCAACCAGGGCGGTCAACAGGAACGATGAGTACGCCTTTTGCAAGGTTGATATTTGCATTGATGATGTGTTGTAAACCCGTTTGGATACTACTGGTTCGTCCTCGTTCAGGTTGTTGATTGACAATCACAATCTTGTCGCCAAGAACATTGGTGGTTTGGTCGTGGAGTTCTACCCGTGTCACGATGATGGGATGAAATCCTTCCTTGGAAAGGCGGTTGCACGACCACTGTATAAGTGTCTCATGCCCTAAGGGGAGAAGCGACTTGGGTTGTCCGAGTCGTTTCGACGCTCCCGCAGCAATGAGAATGGCGGGGATGTCGCTTTGAAGTGCATCGCTTTGCATTCGAGACCCAGGTCCTTACTCGAGGGATTTGGTCATTTCTCGTCCAATAATCATCCGTTGCACTTGAGACGAACCTTCGTAAATTTGCATAACCTTTGCTCCCCTCATCAACCGTGCTACAGGGTATTCTTCCGAGTATCCATACCCTCCATAGACTTGGACAGCATCGGTGGTGACCTCCATGGCTATATCGGCTGCAAATCGCTTTGCATGAGCCGCTGATTCTGTGTTTCGAATACCTTTATCGAATTCTTGTGCCGATTTCCATGTGAGCAATCTTGCAGCTTCGATTTTTGTTTTCATATCAGCGAGCATGAATTGAACGGCTTGATGTTGGTGGAGTGGTTTTCCGAAGGTCGTTCTTTCGTTTGAATATTGAAGGGCGTGTTCGAATGCTGCACGAGCAAGACCAGTTGCATGAGCAGCAATGTTTGGCCGACTCATATCAAATGCTTTCATCGCATTCATCCATCCACCCGATTCGGATTCTCCAATGAGATGGTTGGCCGGTACTCGAACATCGTCGAAGGTGATGGAACGTGTGTCCGAACATCGTTGACCCATATTGCCTTCCTTCTTTCCGAGGGAGAATCCTTCTGCGTCTTTTTCGACAATGAATCCTGACATGCCTCGATAGCCTGCTTCAGGGTCGGTTTTCGCAAGGACAAAGAAAAAGTCGGCGTACCCTGCACCGGTGATCCACATTTTTGAGCCGTTGATAACATACTCATCACCGTCTTTGATTGCCGTTGTCTTGATGGCTGCAACATCTGAACCCGCTTCTGGCTCGGTGACCGCGTAGGACGCAAGGGCGCCTTCCTCAGCAATTCGTCGGAGCCATACTTCTTTTTGAGCATCGGTTGCTCCAGTAAGGATTGGTGCACTGGCCAGTGCAGTGGCATACGCAGCGGTTGCAAAGCCAGGGTCGCCCCATGCAAGTTCTTCATTCACAACGACTTCTTCCATAGACCCAAAACCTGGACCACCATATTGTTCTGGGATATGCAAATTGAGCAAACCCCTCTCGTGAGCGGATTTGATAGCATCTAGTGGATATGTCGATTCTTGGTCCCAGTGTTCTGCATGTGGTCGAACCTCATCAACAACAAACTCATGGGCCAGTTCCTTAAGCATGGCTTGGGTTTCATCCAATTGGAAGTCGACCATGCAATGGCTACAAGGAACTCGTTTATGAGTAATTACACTCGAATTCTATTGAATACGGTTCATTCCATTGTTAACTTATCATACAGGAATAATGTCTTGATGAGCGGCATACAAAAGAACAAGGAAGGCCAAATAAACCAGAATGAGGATATAGCCTTCCGTTTTCTTAAGTTCATACTTTGAACGCATAAAATACAATGCAAAGAGCGTACAAATAAACGTCATTGGAACGATGATGTACATGGTAAGTCCATAACTTGCTGATGTAAGCGGCAACTCATGAACCATTGCAGCAATACCTATCGAAAACAGTGGGTCGGTGATGTTTGAGCCGATGAGGGTTCCAATGGCGACACCCTCGCTCTTTTTTGCAGCGAGAAGGGCAATGGTCAACTCTGGAAGGGATGTACCCAAGCCCGAAATTGTTGTGCCTACCACAGCGTGAGGTACTTTGAGTTTGATAGCGATATCGCTTGCAATCGTCACGAGATAATGGGCAGCAAATAATGCGAGCACAAGACCGACGACGACCATAAAAATATACGAGGCCGTGGACCATTTTGAACCAGAAACTTCTCCTTCAAAACTCACCCCTTCTTCTTCAAGAATTTCCCCACGATGATTAAGCAACCATGCAACATACACACAATACAGAAGTGCAAGGATAAATCCTTCAATCCGGGTGATGGTGGAATCGGTCACGAGGAAAACTGTGAGCAGAGCAATGGATGCGAGCATAATCATGCCGTCTCGTTTGAGCCATGAGGGTCTTATTTTCACACCCTGAATAGCTACCACGACTCCAAGAATAAGCGAAATTTGAACCAGAACGGAGCCGTAAATGCCACCAATAGCCAAATCAGCAATTTCAGGGTTCTTTGGAATATCAACCGCTGCTGCAGAGGTCACGAGTATTTCTGGAAGGGACGTGCCGATGGAAACGATGGTCAAGCCAATCACGACCTCGGGTAACCCTGCTCTGAGTGCAAGACCTTTCGCACCTTCGATAAAGAAATCAGCCGATTTAATCAGTAAAACGAGTGAAAGTGCAAGGAAGATGAGGGACATGAAGATGTGTTCGTTCGCACTTTGCTCCATCGCTATAAGGGCAACAAAGAGTGTGCCATTGATGAGAATGACTTTGTTGAGGAGAAGTTGAGGAATGCCCATTGCTAGAGTTTCCTTCTCCATGTTCATTCGATTGTCACGTCCTTATTGATTCTTATCTTGTTCTTTTTACAATTACTCCATACCTAAGAGGGTTTGAAGGACCTTAGTGATGTATTCAACCGAAGGAATCGTGTGATTTTCAAGCGGGGGTGAAAATGGCACGGGTGTGTCAAGGGCACCAATGACAACAGGCTTTGATTCTAAATTGAAAAAGCATTCTTCAAGAATTCTGCTTTGAATCGTATGTCCAAGTCCACCTGTCCATTGTGCTTCATGAAGTATCGCAAGTCGCCCAGTCTTGAACACTGAGGAGACACATGTTTGTGCATCAAATGGAAGTAGTGTTCTCAAGTCAATGATTTCAATCGAATGACCATCTTCTTGCAACACATTGGCAACTTCTTGTGCGATGTGCACCATAGCCCCCCAGGTAACAAGTGTAAGGTCCGTACCTTCACGAATGCATGCAGCTTTACCGATTTTGTACCTCGCTTGTTTTGAAAGGGCGGTCTTTACCGATTCTGTATCAACAACTTGATTGATGTTCATACCCCATCCCGTTCGACCTCCACGTAGCCCATACAATCCAATGTGTTCAAGGAACAAAACCGGGTCGTCAAGATGGGCCCCTTCGACAAGTAAATCATAGGCATCCTGCGGAGTACCTGGAGCAAGAACCACCAAACCTGGGTCGTTTGAAAACCATGATTCGATCATGTTTGCATGAAATGGACCAGACCTTGTTCGAGCACCTAGTGGAATTCGAACGGTCATCGGACAATCTGCCCCCCACCTCCAACGGAGCATGGCCGCATTGTTGACAAGGGCATTGAAGCCTAAAGCAGCAAATCCACCAAATTGAATTTCAACCATTGAACGCATACCGCTCAACGCTGCTCCGGTTCCCGTGTGGACAATTGCAGCCTCAGAGAGAGGCATGTCGACAAGGAGATGTTGGAAACCTGCATTTTTGAGGGCCATATTCATTCCAAAGGCACCTGCCACTTCCATATCTTCACCAATAAAGACACAATCTTCTCCAAAATATGTCGCAATATCAACCATGGCTTGCTGAATTGCTCTTGCGTAGGTCCAACCACCTTTTGGGGCATATTTCAGTTCATCAAGTTCAATTTCGACTGTGGCTAAAGGAACATCCGATTGAATACGAGCCAAGTGCATGTCATGAGTATCTGCGTCATGGATCGTGGTCACGCCTTTGGTGACTGTCTCTGGTTGTGGCCACTCCATCGCAAGCAAAGATTGGTGGGCCTGTTGAACCGCTTCATGTTCTTCTTTTTCTATCGCTTGAAGAGCTTCGTCCTTAACACCGAGTTGAAGCAACAGTGAGCGGTGATTTGGAATTGGGTCTTTTGCTTCCCAATACGATAACAATTCCCTGTCGACATATCCTGGTGGCGTTCCGGATTCATTTCCGAGATACAAATCATCGTGATGGTGTGCATGGCCACAGCCTCTCATCGTTTCAACGTGGATAAGCGTTGGGCCTCCTCCACCGAGGGCATATTCTCGGGCAAGAGCCGAAGAAGCGTACCATACCGCTGGGTCAGAACCATCGATGGTCCATGAAGGGAATCCCATGGCACGAGCCTTATCGGCCCAAAGTTCGACACCAGATTGGTTGTAAGAAGGAGTATCAAGAGCGATTTGATTGTTTTGAAGAATGTAGGTGATAGGTAGACCTCTTGTTCCTGCGAAATTCATGGCCTCCCAAAACTCTCCACTTGAGGAAGCTCCTTCACCAATACAGGCGACATGGAAGCGTTGCTGACCCTTTCGCCATGCTGCAAAGGCAAGGCCGGTCATGGTCGAGCTTGCGATGGGCAATGGAGCGGTTGGTGGTAGAACGCCAACATGCCACGCTCCAATGTGTAGATCTCGTCCTCCTCCATCAGCCCAACCACCATTTTGATTTGAGCCGACTTTGCCTAAATTAGCAGCCATCACATCAAGTGGCGTGTCACCCATAGCCAAACTCAGGCCAATATCTCGAATCATTGGAGCGACGAGGTCGCCCTCGTATCCACTTGAGGGGGTAGCATTCCGAGGGGAGTCAATCGAACGCTTCAAGGCAGTGCCGACAGCAACAACGCCTTCTTGCCAAGTTGAACGAAAGCCTTTGCCGCCGAATGTTGAACCATCAGGCGTTTCGATGCCTTCGGTAAAAATCGTTTTGAGCGCAGTATCAAGTTCTCGAGTACGCACCATCAATCGCTGCCACTCCATTCTTTGTTGAATTGTGACGCTCATGTAATGGGCAAGTCGGCGAAGCATCAAGCGAACATCGAGCAAGAAGTAAGCGAGTCGACGCTCAACATGCTCTTGCATACTTCTTCGTGGGATCACTTCGACCTGCAACATTTGTTCAACATGGGAGGTCACTTGCAATATTGCTTCCCTCCCAAGTGCTTCGGTAAAACGACGTGAAAACTCATGCCAAGAATCGCCTTCAAATTGGTCAGGGGCGTTTTTCTCTTGATGGTCCCAAACAGTTGCAACCACACTCAAGTACGAAGGGTATTGTTGGGATACAAAAGAAAGACATTCTTCTCTAGCACCTTTTTTGTGAAGCGGTCTATAGAATTGGAGGGGGTGTTCTGGATGCCAATTTTTCCCAAACAGGGGAGGCATTCTACCTGGTTCCATCATCCCACCTCATCGTGGCCAAGTGGAGGCTCGTTTCAAAACTACCCTTCAAAGACATGAAGGAGAATGTGCATTAGTCGGAATCATTCACGCGTTCTTGCATGACTGAAGAATAGCATTCATGCAACATGTCTTTATTTCGAATGGTGATGATGAGGGCAATGGCTGCAGGAAATGAAAGTAATCCAAGGGAAAGCGGCCACGAATTTGACAAATCGTACATTGGACCAACGAGGAGCGGTCCAAGAATTGTTCCTGCCGCCCACGCTGTTCCAAACGCTCCAAAGGCGAGGCCCGGATTTCCTTCTCCGTAGGCTCTCGTCGCTGCAGTATCGATCATTGGAAGCATTGGGATTTGAGCCGCAGCGATTGAAAATTGAAACAAACCAAGCAAAACGATCATTATTCCAACGGCAACGATTCCACTCAGCCCCCAGCCAAATAGACCAACGCCCGCTAAAGAAATGACCACCATGGTCCAACCCATCAGCATGTATCTAGTTGGACCACGTTTGTCGACAAGTTTGCCCCAAACGAGTGAACCTATGCCTTGCATAAGCACCATGACGAGCAAAACACCACCGATCATTGCAGAACCAAGTTTGAGTTCATCGTGGAGAAACAGCGGACCGCCTGCTTCGAGTGCACCAGTTGCAATGGTCGTGATGGTCAACAGAATACCTACGCGAAGCAGAACTGGATTGGTGATGAACACCTTGATTGAAACGTTACCTTGTGTGGGGGTTTGTGATTTACCAATCGCAGGAATAGCATACCACGTGAGTGGTATGACTGCAGCGGTAGCAATCGCAAGAAATACGAATGCACCAGAATCAATGTATTCGAAGGTCACTCCACCAACAACGGGTCCGAGGAGTCCGCCAATGGTTGCAATAGCGAGTAATTTCCCCGCCTGTTCACCGAAATTTGTCGGCCACAATTGCGATGCGGAAGCAAGACCAGCGGTCATGATGGCTGCACCTGAAGCACCGTGGATAAGACGTGCAAGGGCAAGAATGCCAAAGGCGTTAGGGAGGAGTTCTTCTGTAGCAATGAGGTATAAGGCACTTGAGCCAGAGAGGAACACCATCGAGAAAAACACCGTACGGCCAGCCCCAATCTTATCGGTTAGACGACCAGTGAGTGGCCCAAAAAGAAACATCGGAACAGCCCACAGTGAGACGAGAAGGGTCGCTTTGGTTGCGTTGAATCCGAATTGAGCTTGCCAAGAGGGTAAGATGGGTACGATGAAAGCGTAGCCAAGGAAATTAACGAAGAATGCCCACAACAACGCCGTATAAGCCAACTTGCGACGACGCTCGATGTTCTTGCTCACTCTTCTTCACCCCGAGGCATGCAGGACAGGACATCTCGTATCATGGTTGCCCCGTCTTCGATTTGGGTGAGCAAACTAATGTCAGAAACAGCACCTTTTCTTTGTAATTGCTCAAACAATGACTCCAAGTAATCATAGGTCAATCGACTGAGATTCAAGACTTCGGGGTCGACAGGAATTCGATTGTCATCCTCAAGAATGGCAATGTAGTCTGGTTTTTCTTCAAGGATTTCTTCCATTTTTTCTTCAACTTCGCGGGCGATTTCATCGGCTTGTTGCTGAAGGATTCGTTCCATGCTATGGCCCGCCTTATCCATACTTGCATTTTCAACGGAAGTATCGCCGAGTTTCTTTGTTCTCCTCAGTGACTCGATGGTCGGCTGTGTCGCAGTTGTTTGGTTGTCAGGAGCATCCTCATGTGCTGGTTCCTCTGAGGGTTTGGAAGGAGTTGGGTTTGCACCAACGAGATTGTTGAGGGCAAATCGTAGTGCGTTTTGCAAAATATATACGTTGAGTCGGGGGGCTTCTTCTTCATCGCCTGATAGGATTCCATCTTCTTCAAGTTGGGTAAAAATATCAGCAATCATATCATCGTTGACCTTGCCTCCCTCAACAAGTTGTTTGAGCATCGGCATTGCCCAATCTGTGTCTTGAACTTGGGTTGCTTGAGACATGGGCATTGGTGTTCCGAACATGCCTCCACTTTGGGCTTGACCTTGCGGCATCAATTGTACTGGTGGCGGAACAAACTGCTTTTGCATGTGACGTTGGAGTTGTGCAATGAGGAGATTCATGTCAATCGGTTTTGCTATCACCTCGGCAATACCAGCCATTGCAGCCTGTTGAAGATAATCAGGTCCGGTGGTTCTCGATAACACGACAATTCTTGTCTGAGTTTTGAATTGTGGATTCGAGTTCATTTTTTGGCACACATCAAAAATGTCTTGACCCGCCCATTCCGCTTCGAGCAAGACAACTTCTGGCATGACACTCAAAGCGGTACCTTGCATTTGTTGTAAGGTGGATGCACGGGTGACCTGCATGCCGCTTCGCTCAAAGGTGTTAGCGAGCAAGTTTCGACGCCCATCATTTTCGTCGGCGACGATAATACGAGACATCACAGACCTCCAATCAGCGAGGAGGGTTTACCTACCCTTCAACTTCGCGCCCGAGTTGAATGTTATTGTTCGATTTCTTCTGGGCACTCGCGAGCCCAAGCCATAATACCACCTTGGAGATTATACAACCGTGAACCGTCAAACCCTTCTTTCAAAAGAGCAAAGATAGCCATCTCTGAACGCATACCAGCTTGACAATGAAGCACGATGTCTTTGTCACGAGGTAATTCATCGAGGTGATAAAGAATGGCGTCGTGGGGGATGTTTCCATGGTTGCCTTTGATTCTTGCTTGGTCATATTCTCCAGGAGAACGGGTATCGATGAGCATGAAATCCCAACCGGCTTCCCTTTTTTCGCGAATTTGTGTTGCAGTAATCTGGTTGAACATGGTCTCGGCTTTCGCTTCTTGTACTAAATCTCTATCGTTTGCGGTTCTGCTTGGAGAACATGCTTGGTCAAACAATTGACGTGCGGCTTCAAGACTTGCGACACGAGGCCTTTCTTCAGAAACATCAAATTGTAACCTTCGAAATGTTGCCTCAAGTCCGTTGTACACGAGCAAAACACCTCGGAGGACATCCCCGACCTCCAACAGCATCTTGAGGGCTTCCGTCGCTTGAAGGGAGCCAACAACACCTGGAAGCACCCCAAAAACACCTGCCTGAGCACACGAAGGGATCGCTTCAGGAGGCGGAGGCGTCGGAAATAAATCACGATAGATTGGACCATCATGATGGTTGAACACACTCACTTGTCCTTCAAATTGGAAAATGGATCCATAAACCCAAGCCTTATTGAAAAGCCTACATACATCGTCGATGAAGTACCTCGTCGGGATATTATCGGTGCCATCGATGATAAGGTCCCATGATTCAAAATCGAACACATCAAAAGTATCGGGGTGAAAACGAACTGGAAATGTTTCAACATGAAGCGCAGGATGAAGACCGAGCAAACGCTCTTTTGCAGATTCAACTTTAAGCACACCTTTGGTCGATTCGGAGTGCATGATTTGGCGTTGCAAATTGCTCACGTCGACCACATCGTCATCGACCAGTCCAATGCAACCTACTCCCGCTGCTGCCAAGTACATCGCCACAGGAGAGCCAAGTCCACCCGCTCCGATGATGAGCACTCGACTGTCGAGCAAACGCTGCTGTCCTTCAATGCCAACTTGTGGAAGCGATATGTGGCGGGCAAAGCGAACCATATCGACCATGGGCGAGCCTCGGGGCTCGCTTTCTTGAACGCACCGATGCTGGTTCAGTGACCGATGTTTTGTTCTTCAAGCCATTTCTCAACATCAATAGCGGCTTGGCACCCCATTCCAGCGGCAGTAATCGCCTGACGATAGCGAGTATCAACCACATCACCTGCAGCAAACACGCCCGGCACGGAGGTCATGGTGTGGGATTTGTGGATGATGTAGCCGTTTTCATCGGTTTCAACCTGCCCCTTGAGGAATGAGGTGATGGGTTTATGGCCAATAGCAATGAAGGCTCCTGTTGCTGAAATCTCTTCGGTTTCACCGGTTCTTGGGTCTTCAAGAATGGCCCCTGAAAGTCCTTTGTCATCCGAAAGCCACTCTTTGACTTGGCGGAATGTTTTGATTTCGATTTTCTCGTTGTTCGCAGCCCTATCGTACATGATGGTTGAAGCACGGAAGGTCTCACTTCGATGAACCAAAGTTACCTTGCTTGCAAATCGAGTGAGGAATGTTGCCTCCTCGCACGCTGAATCGCCACCACCGATGACAAGAACCTCTTCGTTGCGGAAAAATGCCCCGTCACAGGTCGCACAAGTGGAAATTCCACGTCCTTTTTGCTCCTGCTCACCTGGTGCTCCAAGCCAAATCGATTCTGCTCCAGTGCAGATAATGAGTGAATGGGCCAAGAATTCCTCGCCCTCAACGTCAACGGAAAATGGGCGTTTTGACATATCGACGCTTTCGACATTGCGGTCTTGGACTTCAAGGCCAAAGCGTTCGGCTTGTTCTCGAAGTTGCATCATCATCTCGGGTCCGCCGATGCCTTCAGGGTAGCCAGGGAAGTTCTCTATGTCGCTAGTAAGCATTAACTGACCACC
>JAUREO010000002.1 GCA_030827365.1 Candidatus Poseidonia sp.
AAATTGGTCCAGCATCACCTTCCGATGAAATCCCACGACCTCCTTTATGGGCAATGGCACAACCACACTTAAACGGAGCAGATGGTGAAATAGAATTAGAGTGGGCAAGATGTACCGCTTTGGACCTTGCATCAACCAATGTCTACGTGTCGAAATCACAATTTAGTGACGTGGTCGGTTTGAAGGCTCATTCTACATTTGATGTCAATGAAGGTAATACTTCAATCATCACACTTACCCCACAAACACCATATTGGATTGGATTTACATGTGAAGATGAATCTGGTCAAGAGAACAAATCAGACGTGACAGTTATCGGACCTATTGTTCCGACTGGAGACCTGAATGACGAACAAGCCCCCCCACCAGTTGAAGGCACTTCAGCCGAAGATGTTCCTGACGACGAAGGTGGAAGAATCGTCGTTCGTTGGAATGAAAGCACAGCATCAGACTGTTCATTTTATGCCGTGTACATGTCTCCATGGGATACTGATGTTGAACTGCCGGATATTGAACAAGGAGATGTTACATCTTTTTCACAAGCGACCATCGTCAGTCCTTGCGATGAAACCGAAGTCATCATCAATCAACTCGACGGTGTTCCATTGGTGGATGGAAGAATGTATGCAATTGGTGTTGTGGCCTTCGATGCATGGCTCAATGCCGACCTCACTGCCGTGACTCTCGTAACGGCTACACCGTTGCAAAATGTAGTGGGTAAGGGCTCAATTCCTGATAGAATTACCAATATCATGGCCTTTGACCATCCCGATGACGACGGAACGGCCATCGATGTCATATGGTCTCCTTCCGAAGCAGATGACTTCTCATCCTACACGATTTGGGTCGCTGATAAACCATTGAATGATATTTCATGGTTGTACGCATCACGTGGCACGAATGCTGAAACCTGTGGATGTTTTACCTTCTCAAAGCAGTGGATCGACGAAAAAACAAATCCAATTGAATTGACAATTTCCACCGGCCTCTATGGTGGTCAAGACCTACTTGCTACAACGCCTCAGCTGATTAAACCGGACATCAAACTCTACGTTGTGGTGACAGTCCATGACTTGAAAGGAAACCTCCATGTCGACGATTTGATACAAGCAACAGTAACGCCAATCGACAACATCAATGATAACATACCACCTAATCGACTCGACTCTGTTGAAATTTCTGACGTGCCAAACGATGATGGTAGTGCGATATTTGTTGATTTTGACCTCTCTGATGCATCCGATATTTCATCTTACGAAATCTATGGTGCTACTTGGGCTTTCTCAGATGTCAGCGTTGGTGGGGATGGACCAACAACACCTCTCTTTGTTCTTAATCGGGCCCCTGAGTTACCTGTGCGAATTGAACTCCTCGCAGGCGATACTCCAATACTTGCTGGCTTAGATATCTGGATTGCTGTTGTGGCAGTTGACGCCTCTGGAAACGCCTACAAGTCAAACCTTCTTGTTACCCAAGGTCAATCCATCGACAACGGTGGATTCTCAGCCAACGACCCTCTCAGCAAACCAACAGATGTGAAAGTATCTTGGGTCAACGAAAAGGACATTTTAGTGCAATGGCAAAATCCAGTTGATGACAGAGTAGATGGAATGAGAATTTACATTTTGAATGAAGAATATTCAACCATAGATGAAGCTGATTTTGTCATTGAAATTGCAGGTGCTACATCATTTGTCATCAACGATGAAATCTATCCGAATTTAGTCAACACATCACGGTGGTACATTGCTGTTGCACCGTTCAATACCTTAGGAATGGCAAAAGATGTGATTCCAGTCGTACTGGACAGCTTTGAAGCTTCTACAGGTTCGACCAACCAAAATTCTGACGAGACCGAGTTTTCAATCAATGCCTTGATGAGCCAAGAATTACTTCTTGCTATTGGCTTAGCTCTTCTCCTGCTCATCATTCTTATCATGGTCGTTCGTGGTCGTGGAGGTTCTGCCGGTTCAGGTCGAGTCTCGAAAGATTGGGAATTACAAGAATCAACATGGGGCATTGAAACCGATTCCAATTGGAACGAGACAGGATATGGTACGCCACAACCAACACAAGTACAGGAGCAAACACAATCCTACCAACAAGTAGGTGTATATGGAAGAGAAGTGTACCAACCCGCTCAACCAGTCCTTCAACCGGTACAACAGCCAACTCAACAATTCAGGCAACCAACGCAAAACTCTCCACAAAATACACCATCAACAATTGACACATCATTTTTGGATGACCTACTTTGAGGGCATACTCGATGGCTTTGGCTGAGATGCAACCTGTTGACGCAGTGTTCACGACCTGCGTTTGGGATGGGTGTGGAAATCTTCTTGATGGTCGACTTCATTTCAATCGAATGAACCATCATGCAGACCGGTTAGGCATTCAATTGCCCTCTTCATTAGAATCAGAAGTCTTCAAACAACTGCAACCACATCTCAAGAACGAATCTCAACCACAAAGACCAAGTGAACTCCTCAAAATAGAAGTCCATGCCGATGGCAATGTAAAAATTTCAACACGCACACTGCCACCTTATCAAGCATATTTGCGGGCAATGAGTATTGCAGCACCACGTTGGTCTGGAGCGATTACCGGTTGCAAGCATGGAGCATGGCGTCCATATTTGGAAGCCAGAGATATTGCAAATCAGCACCAATTAGATATTGCATTGTTCATGCATGAAAACAATGTTGTTGATGCTGACCGAGCAACGCCATGCCTCATTTCTGAAGACGGTGTATTATGGATTTCATCTCAACAATTCGGTGGAGTTGCAAGCATAACCTTCGAAGCAATCCAAAAGGAATTGGAGCAACATGGATTTGCGATACAATTTGGTTGTTTAACCGAGCGAATGATTCGGAGTTGTAGGGAATTGTTTGTGTGCGGAACGGGGGTGGGTTTTGCTCAAATCATCGAAATCGACTCAATTCCAATTGGTTCAAGTCAAAGCATCACCAATGAAATTCATCAACTGTACATTCAACATCAAAACAACAAGGTATCTTGGAGTTCATTGGAGTGATGGTTGTGCATGAAATATTACAACTCAAAAATTTGTGGCAAGATCAAGGCTGGCTGGGGGAAAAAGCTAACCGATTCGGCAGCCCAGATTGTGTGCTGCTTCATTCGGGTGGCCCAGCAACACATTTAGCAACCTTTTCTTTGCTTTGTGGCCCTTCAAGATTGAGAGCAACGATTCGCCAACCAGATGCATCATCAATCAATCAAGAAGCCAAACATGACTTCTCAAACATCAATATCAATCAACAATCAATGAACTTTGATTTAGAAATTGAAGAATGGAAGCATGGTGCTTGGTATCACAAACAGCGGTTTAAATTTGATTGTCTTTCGAAGGCTATAGATGAATTACGGCTGCTGACACCAAGTTCTCTTTTTGATTCGATTCCACATCAAAAGTTACCTGCACAACCGTTCTGGGTTGCTGCATTGTCGTACGATGTTGTACAATGGACTCAACCACTTCACCTCCAATACAACCCAAACGCAGGAAATCTTCTTGCTTGTTTTTACTTGGTTGAACAAGGGTGCGTCTACGATTGTCTTGAACAAAAATTTTCCATCTTTAAAGTCGCCTCATCGCATTGGAACCCGCCACTTGAATTCGATTTGAAACAAGAGACCATTCAGCGAAATTTCCAGCAAATGGATTTTTCAACCCGATTAACCGATGCTCATTATGTTGAAAATATTGAACATGTTCAACGGAAAATTGTCGAAGGTACCGTGTATCAAGTCAACATTGGTCAAGTTTGGCAAGGTCGTTTACAAAGCAACCCTTGGCAAACCTTTTGTGCGTTAGACGATATGAATCCTGCACCATATTCAGCTTTTTTTGAAATTAAAGATGAGGGTATATCCCTTGTCTCAAGTTCGCCAGAGTGTTTGCTTGAATCAATTGACGATTACATCCATACTGCTCCAATTAAAGGGACAATACATACTGGAGTCGACGAACATGAAAATGAAATTGCTCGTTCTATGCTCCTCAATGATGACAAAGAACGGGCTGAACATCGCATGCTTGTTGACCTCATGAGGAATGACCTCGGACTAATTTGCGAAGTTGGAAGTGTCAAAGTTGACCGCTTTGATATTGAGCAGTATTCCAGCGTTCAACATCTTGTAAGTCGAATATCTGGCAAACTCAAGAGAGATGTATCATCTTCACACACAATTGAGGCTGTATTCCCTGGTGGTTCAATTACTGGTTGTCCTCGAACCATGGTATGTCACGTCATCAATCAAATCGAACAACAAGCACGTTCATTTTGGACCGGTTCAATCGGTTGGTTCGACCCATGTTCCAACAACGCCGCATGGAATATCCTCATTCGAACCATTGAAGCAACATTTGATGGTAAACAATGGTATGGAAAAATCGCTGCTGGCGGTGGAATCACAATCTCTTCAAACCCACATGCTGAAGTCGATGAGGCATTTCAAAAGGCAAGACCATTACTGCATGCAGCTGGCTGGATTCCCAGTCAGCAAAAATCATCACAACACTCTATCAAAATTTTCAGTTTGCCAAGAGAAAGGAATTGGCAGCGAATTAAATATCTCGCAGGAGAGGTACACCTCGATATTGACCCTATCGACGCTGAGGTTCTTTTTGTAGATAATTTAGATTCATTCTCTATGAATATTGTGCATTCTATCACTGCTACAGGGTACTCTGTTCAAATGGTGCAAGCGCGACTACCGCCTTTTTCAGATATGAAACAAGATGAGATTCTGCAATGGATCACAAGTCATCCGGCTAATTTTATCGTTCTCGGTCCAGGCCCTGGACGACCTGAAAATGTATCATTTAGTTACACTATTGCACAACTTGCAGTGGAAGGCAAACTTAAACAATCTGTGCTTGGCGTGTGTTTGGGTCATCAAGCAATTGGACTACATGGTGGATTTGAACTTCTTGAGTCACCATTTGGGCCAGTTCACGGCAAGCCTTGCGAAATGCATCACGATGCTACAGGTTTGTTCAATAAAATTCAATCACCTTGGAAATTTACTCGGTATAATTCTCTTGTGTTGCAACCAAAAGATAAACACGATTTCATTATCACATCAACTGATGAACATGGAGAAATCATGTCGATTGCACACTCAAAATTACCGGTCTATGGTGTGCAATTTCACCCAGAGTCCGTTGGTTCCCAATCGGGAGAGATTATTTTCTCAAATTTCTTAAACAGGAAACGCATTGTTGAAGAATGAGTTTCAATTCCGATAGGTTGGGGAGACTATGCCAACGTGCAGACACTGTGCCAGTACATATCCGCGCGAACAATTTATTCATGGCAATGGGCCAAAAACCCAGGTATGTGTTCGTTGTGGCCTTGACCTAGGACTGATATCCAAAGAAGATGCACTCAACATGTACAATGGCGACCTTGCAAACGCACGATTTGGAATTGTTGCAAGGAGATATAGCATTCTACTTTACATTCCAATTCTTTGGACACTTTGGGTGATGTTCCTCTCCAATGTTGACCCTTGGGGAACATATTTCCTCATTCTAATTCTTCTCTTAACTGCCCTCGGCCCTGTGTGGTTTATTTACAGAAGTGGAAAATTCTCAGGTGATATGGCTCGATTGACGCCTCAATATGAGCGTCCTAAAGGTCATTGATCATTTTGAATGAATCTTGATGACATCGTTGTTTTGAACAACGTAATCTGCACCAATGGTACGTTTTGTCACTCCGTGAATGGCTCGGATGAAACCGTCCCCAAGGTCGGTGTGAACCTTATACGCCATTTCTTTGCAAGTTGAATCTAATGAAACGAGGAAGGCATCAGGTAAAATCCGATCTTCCCCATCAACCCAGTAATTTTCATCCTGTACGGGATAGACAACAACCTGATGAAGAATATCAAAAATTATGTGCTCAAGTAACGGAAGAATTCCTGTAGAACCATGTTTCTCAAGAAGGGTTTTCATTTGTTCTAGTGCTTTCTTTTGGCCATCATTGAGGTCAGATCGGTCTCGGATTGAAAACGTATTTTCACCGGGAATATAATCAATGATTTTGGATTCTGAAGCCCTTCGCAGTGCCAATTCTAAATCGGATAAGCAAGGTGTAAATTGAACATGAAGGTCTTGCATTAGACTTTGGAGATTGGATGATTTATCGCATTTATTCCCTGCATACACAATGGGAAATATCCGATTGCGTAACATTTTTGCAAGATTTTTCTGTTCAACTTCATTCAACGACCAAGGTGTTGATACATCTCCACCTTGTTGTATGAAGTCTTGAATTGTTTGATTGATATGCGTCGATTGAGCTCCAATACCACTCAATTTATCAAGCAAAAATGAAGCAAAACCACGCTCACCTTCTGATTGAACTCTTCTTGTTCCTCGACTCCAACCCTGGGAAAGGAGTTGAAAAATCCATGAATCTAATTCATCTTGTAAAAATTGTATATCTTCTATGGAGCGTTCGACTATACTTTGATACGATTGGTCAAAGCCCAGGAATTGACCTTCTATATCTGTCGAACCCGATGCATCGAAAATGTGAATCAAAGCATCACAATGAGACAAATCAGCGAGAAATGCATTTCCTCTTCCCCTTCCCTCATGGGCTCCTGGAACAAGCCCAGCGACGTCAACAAGTTGAACTGGAAGAAACCGTTGGTGGCCTATACAAAAACCAGTTCGTGGGTGACAAATACTGCCTTTTCGCTCTTCACTCGATGGATATTGATGGCCACGCCCTTCAGATTCTGCTTTTTCTCGTAATTGAAGGCAGGGACATTTCATAGGTGAACGTACGTAAGCAATACCTATGTTGGGGTCAATGGTGCAAAAAGGATAATTCGCAATGTCAACATGGGCTAATGTAGAGGAACTAAAGAACGTCGATTTACCGACATTTGGTTTGCCAACCAAACCAATTTTCACAAGAGACCCTCATTCTTCTTCTTCTGAGGATGATGATACATTGTATGCCGCATTGGTAAGCGCGATTTGAATGTCCAACTCAGGTAGGTTGACTGAACCATCGCCATCGATATCAAAGCGGCGTACTAATGCTGTAGTTTGTGCATCGGTAAGGTCTCGTCCCAAGCCTGTAAAAATATCCCTCAATTCTTGATCATCAATCGAACCGCTTGCATCCTTGTCGGATTGGCGGAACAAATCGAAAACAGATTTCTTTTCATCAACGAGATGATTGGCAAGAAGAACAAGGAGGTGGTCTACTTCTTTATCTGGAATTTCGGTGATTTCATCGTCATGCAAAGTTGCACCAACAGATATGAGCGTTGTCCCCCCTTCTGCTTTACCATCTTCAGCGAGCACTAGAACGGTATCGATGCCAACGCCCCGACCAATGAGGTCTCGAATCGTTGTCTTTGCGCCTGAAACCAGCGTGTACGATTTGATATCAGCTTCTCTGGCCATGACGCCTTGGGCCGACCTCGAAATACCTGTTCGAATCATGAGCAGTGTTGCAAAGAGCGCACCAATGGGGAGTATGTAGAACAACACCGACCCGGTGAGGTAGTATCCACCAACATCAGCAGTAACATCTTCAAGAGCGAGTGCATTAACGGTCATAGTTGAAAACTCACCAATAGTATAAGCAATTGTTGAAGCAAGTCCGCCGACAAAAATCATGTAGACAGATAGATGTGCAGTCGATGAAGATGGTAACTTTTTACCAGACACTAAGGGGTAGGTTGTGTAAACAGTTCCAACGAGCACCAAGCCTCCGATGGTGAACATTGCTCCGACATCGATAACGGCTGCGAGGCTTGTCATTTCACCTGCCCCAACGAAGACATCCATCGCTGTGAAATAGGAACCAACGACGAAAAACGGTAGAAGGAAAAATGCCAGAAGAACAGCAAGCGCACCAGGATGATTCATCACTTTGTCAAAACCGTGAGTTGCAGTCATGAGAATATTGACACTTGCTGCAAAGAGTGGTAGCATCGATAATGTAAGGAGAATGGCACCTACATTAGACAAGAAATTACTGCTGTCTGATGACGTCATAAAGAAGACACTTGGAGTTACGAAGAGAAGCACCATGCTCGCAGTTCGCAGCGAAGGGGACCAAATTGGGGCCTCTGAAACTTTGGGAACGACATAATAACCCATTCCAATCAACAAAGCAAGAATTGCCCAACCATTTGCAACTCGTTCTCCAAGCCAAACGGTTTGGGTGGAGTCTGCAAGTTCACCGAAGAAGATGAACATCAATCCGAAAATCTTGACGGTGACGGCCATAATTACAAACCATGAACCTGTCATAAGAGACGAACCGTTTGATTGCCCAATGGTCACAAGTAGATTGATGAGAACTGGGATAAGTAATGCGGCAATGGCAAGTGTTTCCAGTGAAAGCAAAAAAATCACAACACCTGTTGATGATGTATCAATATCAAAGATACCCATCAAACCTGGTAGAATAAGTCGGGCGATGAGAAGCACCGAAATGAGAACGGCAACCATCGAAGCGTTGGATTCACTTGCCAAACGACCATTTGCGTTTCGAGAAACGACCACCATACCACCACCAACAAGGCCAAGGAGTAATGCGGTGTTGAGTGAATTGACGGTAAATTCAAGCAGGGCAGAGCCGTCATCGTACGACCAACCCACACTTGACAGGGAATTGAGTGCTGACGGGTCGTAGGTGTGCCAGCCAACGAGGAATCCGAGAATGCCTGCAAAGAAGAACCAAAGCATACCGAAATTCATCCAAGTCTTAGAACCACTACCATCTTCATCGTTGAAGAGGTCAACAAGGCCAGGTGGATTCTTTTTCAGAATGAACAAACCAATCTGAGTGAAGACTGACTTCATCTCACCGATTCCTTTAGCGAGAGATTGGGAAAGAAAGTACAAAGAGAGGAGAAGAGTGAAACCAAAGAAGAAAATAATATCCATTTCTACACCTCAATCGACAAGAATTTCTCCTACAAGGGTGGCAACAATTGCACCGATTCCAATGATGAATCCCAAGAGGTAATACCAAATTCCTCCTCCGCCGAGGTTGCCTATTAAGGGTACAATTTCGCCGAGAAGAGGGATATTATCCCAGCCAAAAATGTTTGAAAAAAGAGCAAAAAAACCAAGAATTGCAACGACCATGAGCACCAAGATCATTCTCGATGTGGTTGGTTCATTGTTTCCGACTGTTGTGTCTGGAAGAACGGATGTTTCTGTCATCGTACTCACTCACCATAGAGGTATGCTCACGCCACTTGACGGGTATCCATAAAGATTCAGTTATAGCATTCAAGTAAGAGTTGGAAATTTTTGATGTTAAGGTGAACGAAGTTTATCGATTTTTGATGTTCGACGATGCTTGGAAATACCTAACGGCAATGGCATCTTTCGTTCCAATTCAATCTCCATTGACCAACGATGTTTGCACTCGCAAGTAAGACCACTAAATTCCTCAAGCGATGCAGATACTGCATAGCGTTCAATGGCTGCAACAACCTCTGCATCACACTGCCCGCAATTGTGCGAACCCCGAAGTTTCCCTCCTGCCGTCGGGTGAACAATGATCCGGGTCTTTGTGTTGTTTTGTTGCAATGCTGAATGACTCAAATGAATCATTTCAACAAGAGACCATAACCACGGAGGATGATAATCGCCATTTCGATATAGTCTGTCGATGACAGTTCCATTTTGAACATTCATTGGATTGATGGAAATCTCATCTGACAATGGGGCTACGGAAGTAATCCATGACACTGAATGATATAGAGCGTCGGCTTCACTCATGAATGGCGGTTTGAACATGAGATATGTTTTCACACGGAGTCCGTACGCTCTCAAATTTTCAACTGCACGATGCCAGGAAGCCGTCGTGAATCCTTTATTGACATGAAACCGTAGTACTTCATCATCATAGGCTTCAAGACCAATCGCTACTGTGAAGTTCGGATTGTGAGATACTGCCCACGAAAGTTTCTCTTTGGTCAGTTGCTCACATCGACTTTCAATAATCAATTCTTTTTGAAAGGTGTGACAATCCCTTAGGACGGTCTCTTGAAAGTCAAGAGGGATTTCTCTGTCCTCAAGCAAACTGCCCGAAGTGTAGACTTTGACCATATCGACTTCGGAAAATTGGTCTAACTTCTTCTTTGCTGCTTCCCATTGTGCATGCAAATCTGCTGAGGTCACATCATCCCTTGTATCATTAAAGTAGCCGCAAAACGTGCAACCTGATGACCACCACCAGTGGCAGCCTTTGGTTCTCAAAATAATTGTAGCAGCTTGACAAATTGAACCATCAGCCGTCACTTCAGGCGTTTGATACACCAAAGCAGGGTCTCTTGCATCCCAAGCGTGCTTCTTTTTTTGTGCATAAGGCGTATTTTCTGGAGCTTTGACCAAGTCATGAATTCTTAATCGCTTGGAGGTCGGCAAAAGGAATGATGATTGTTCAGTCATCTTCTTCAAACCTCCATTGAAAGCGATTGCGTAAAGAATTCAACCAATTTTTGTTCATACATTTCAGGTTGTGTAAGCATTAATGTCACGTGGGCAAGCATTGCTTCATCACCATCATCTGTGGTAAATTGTACAGCAGAATCAGCAAACCAACACTCGACATGTTCACTGTGCTCCATGGCTGCTTCGCACATATTGTTACCATGATGCAATCGAATACGAGTGTCGTTGTTTGATTGTGCAATAAACATCCAACGCCCGTTCAGGTTTTCTGCAGCCTCATACGGTTCAATATCTACAATATCATCGCCAGAATACACTTTACCTGCAAAAATTCCAGCGTCAACCAACACAGGGGGTAGGCCTTGGTATTCGAGTTCTTCTCGTAAGATGGTGTCCATTGAAAAGTACACAGAATCCAAGAATACAGATTGAACTGAAGGTTCTTGGGCAAATGTAAGGGCAGCCGTACCTGCTCCCATCGAAGCTCCGTAGAGGCCAATATGTTGTGGCGAAACGCCCTTTTCATCTTGAAGCCAAGACAATGCAGCAAGCACATCTCGCCATTCTCTTTGACCTGCTGAAACCAACTCATCTTCGACTGTGCTCTGCCAGTGATCACGCAGGTCAATCATCAAGACATTGATTCCATTTTTCGACAACATTCCAGCAGGTATGAGCACTTCGTGATTGGCTTTGCAGGAACGTATGCCGTGGATGAGAATCACCCATGGTGAATCTGTATCTTGTTCAACATACCACGCAGATATGCTGATTGGCTCATCTTTAAGATAGATTGTCGCATTTTCCCATGATTCCATGTAATATTGATCGATATTCGATACGATGGTGTCGTTCCATTGATGGGTGTAGCTTTCGATATTTTCTGGATAAAGATGGGGTTCAAAATTTGCTGGAGTATTGTATGGGGCATGATTGGTACAATCCAAATCCGTTTTTGCAATTTCAAAATACACATACAATCCGACTTGGTAATACAATGCTGGTGCTGCAGCTAAAAGCAATACCATCAAAGCTGGAAGGGCACGAAGTAGTCGTTTCATTCATCATCCTCCACATGATTTGGTACAAAAAGAATGCTTGAGCCGGCTTGTACAAATTCTCCTTTAGGATGTGAGGCATTTTTTTCCTCTGCTGAAACCACGTTGGGAAGATAATCATCTGCTTTTACTCGAACATCGACTCTCGAACCAAGTCGAATCATGCCAATTCTCTGGCCCCGGCGAAGAGAAAAAGGAGCGATGACCCAAGGAACGATTGTACGTGCTAATGCGCCGGAGATTTGAGATACCTCGAAACGTTCTCCTTCACCATTTTCAAACACATTTCGCACTCGTTCATTGAATTCACTTTCTTTCTTAAACGCAGGCAAAAACGGGCCACGCTTGAGGCCTTTTCCCTTTCTATGTTCGGTGATGACCAGTTCTCCTTCGATAGGGCTTCGGTTCACATGCACATCAAGTGGAGACATAAAGACTGCAATTCGCCACACATCAAGCTCTGATTCTTCGCCTTGAGGAACTTCTTCAAAAAGTTGTTCGGTTTCAAATCGAAGAGGATTGTCCGATGGTTGAGGGTACCAATCACCGGTCAATGAGTCACGAATGATGTCATCTTCATCTAATTCGGATTGAGATGGTCGCCTACCCACTGCACGTTCTCGCTTGATGAACATCACATGTCCATCTGCAGGGGATAGAACAACACCTCGGTCTTTTGGAATTGGTCGGTCGGGGTCTCTCCAAAAATTTGCAAAGAATAACGATATCATGATACAAAGTACGCCAAAAAAAGGAACCAAACCTGCAACTGGGTCAACGATTGAGCCAACGATGAGGGCACTTATGCCCATACAACCAGTCGTCAAAACTGGCACTAAACCTCCAGGGGCTAATCCGCCCATTGCCTCACCAATTATGATTCCCAGGGGTCTTCTCCATCTGACCATGTTGCTGATGCCGCATTCTCTGATGGTTCGTCTTCGGGGGCTTCCTCGTCTGATGCGTTATCTTCTGTTGCATCTTCAGAACCTACTTCTTCTGATGAAACCTCGTCTTCTAAAGGTGCTTCTTCTTCAACGTCTTCTGATTTTTCTTCTTCGGTTGCTGCGTCGCCTGTACGTGCCTCAACGAGTTCTTCGACACGCTCGGTAAACGCTCGTCGCAAATGCTGTGATTTTCGTTCTGCTTCAACCGCACGTTCAATCATATCGTAACGGACTTTAATGGCCTTGTTCAAATCTTCAAAGAGTGCCATGTGGTCCATGTACCATGTATCTCTTGCTGACATTTCAGCAACTGCGAGTCGGAGGTCATTATCCAACTCCTCAGCAATTGAAAACACTTTACCGAGACGGTCTTTTTCTCGAGTGTACTTTTCTTCCATTTTCTCAAGTTCTGGCTCAAGATGTTCGACTCTTTTCAGTGAGGTCGTTGCTTTTCGTTCCAAGTCACGGAGTCGGACATCCTTTTCAGCGATAATGGATTCAAGAGATTCTTTTTCGATTTCCCGATCAATAATTTCTTTTTCGAGAACTTCAATTTCAGCCCTTGCATCGACCAGTTCCTTTTCTTGGGTTTCGTATGCTGCGAACAGTTTCTGAAGTCGGTCGGTTTCTGTTCCAAGAGCGTCTTCTAACTCCTTAATTCGAACCTCATCGCTCATTGTGCCGTCTGTCATTTTGCTCACCTCGGGCTACGCCTATTTATTATCCACATTGGCCTTACATATCAAGCCGACGCTTGAAGATGCCGTGTTGCTCTCGTATTTCCGACGTTCAAATTTTATCAGTTGCCGCTACCAATGCTCGAGCAATACCGACTTCACCCACTGAATGACCTGCATCTGGAACGATGAGGAGTTCACTGTGGTTCAATGCTTTATGCAACTCCCATGCACTTCTTGCAGGGCATACAACATCGTATCGTCCTTGAACAATGACGGTTGGAATATGGTTGATCTTTTCGATGTTGTTCAAAATATGGGCTTCTTCCACAAAAATTCCATTGATGAAGTAATGACATTCAATGCGAGCAAATGCAACTGCAAAATCCAAGTCTTCTGCTTTTTCAACATAACTTGGGTCAGGAAACAATCGACTGGTTGCCATTTCCCACCGTGTCCATTCACGGGCAGCAGCTCTTCGAACCTCGACATCAGCATTTGTCAATCGAGAATAGTAGGCTTGGATGAGGTCGTGTTGCTCTTGAAGCGGAATGTGGTCTCGGTAGGTCTCGAATGCATCTGGGAATATATGGCTAGCACCATCTTGGTAAAACCAATGCAACTCACTTTTTCGACACATAAAAATGCCCCTTAA
This sequence comes from Candidatus Poseidonia sp., assembly GCA_030827365.1. Taxonomy (GTDB): domain Archaea; phylum Thermoplasmatota; class Poseidoniia; order Poseidoniales; family Poseidoniaceae; genus Poseidonia. The sequence continues at coordinate 13,812 of JAUREO010000002.1, forward strand.
CACCAAACTAAGCACCCTGTCTGGATAATGTTGAGCGTAAATCAACGAGAGAGTGGAGCCCCAAGAACCTCCAAACACATGCCATTTTTCAAAACCGAAAAAATTCCTCAATAATTCGATATCACAAACAGAGGCGTGGGTATGGTTCTCCTCCAATTCGGCATGAGGGGTTGATTTGCCGCAACCCCTTTGATCAAATTGAATGATGTCAAATTTCTCTGGGTCAAAGTATCGTCTGTACGAAGGTTGACTACCTCCACCGGGTCCACCGTGTATCACGATGATGGGTAGGCCATCGGGATTTCCAGACCTCTCGTAATATAGAGTGTGGAGTGTTGATACTTCTAAAAATCCGGTCGTATGTGGCTCGATTTGAGGATAAAGAACCTCATCAATTGGCTCTGTTGAGATTTGCATAATCAATGCAAGAGTGATGAGAACAAGTTTTTTTCTATCGTGGAGATATTTATTGAATAGTGATTTTTGGGATTTCTCATGGGTAACAAAAAGGCAACTGATGTCTTTTCAGATTGGGCAGCCATAGGCAAAGATGAGGGAATGGAACAAGGTCATAGTCCTTCAGTGAACAAAATGATTGATATGGCTCTTCCTTTGATGAAGCCAAATTTTACCTTCATCGATATTGGTTGCGGAAATGGTTGGGTTGTTCGAAAATTTCAATCCAATGCTCAGTGTTCGAAGGCCATTGGCATCGACGGAGCAAAAAATATGATTGATAAAGCCAAAAACATTGACCCAGAAGGTCATTATGTACACGCCCAATTGCCTCAGTGGTCCCCCAATGAGAATTTTGACCTTGCCATGAGTATGGAATTCATGTATTATCTCCATCAACCACAAGAATTTCTTACAACGGTTTTTCGTGATTGGCTCAATTCAAACGGCTGGCTTGTTTTTGGTATCGACCACTACCTTGAAAACGAATCAAGCCACACTTGGCCAAAAAAATTAGGCGTACACATGACAACTTTGAGTGAACAAGATTGGAAAAATTGCTTGGAATCCATTGGTTTTCAACATGTTTCATCGAGCCGAACTGGAGCATCGGATGTATGGGCTGGAACACTTATTGTGATGGGTCAAAAGCCCTAAGGCCTAAAGGTTCAGAGACGGGCCCGCAACGACGAATATCACCGATGAAAAATGGACAAGACCGACACTCTTTGTCTGATTCAAGTCGAGGGGGAGCCTCAAGAGTGTCTGAACTCACAAGCACTGATGCCCGCCAAGATAGATGTTCAAGAATATCGGTTTTGCTTTTCGTGTATTGTTCGTCACTAAGTTGTATCATTCGCCCTGATGCACCAACTAAAATTGAAGGAGGTAGGATTGTTCTACGTTGGCTCGGTTTCTTGTGCTGCTCGATGGATTCGAGGACTATTGAGTACATCGTTAACTGCAATCTGTATTGCTCGAGGAGTTCAAGTTCAGCAGGGGTTACTGCTATTGAATTCTCTACGCTCTGCTTGTTTTCTTGTAACGGGTGAGCATCTTCTTTGTCATGGGAGAATTCATCGAGGCATCCTTTTGTTTTCAAATCAACAACTTGGAGATATCCATTGTTTTGTCCATCACGCAAGGCAATTGCTAAATCTATCCGCCCTTCAAAAATCATCGAAATATCATCAATAATCGACATGATTTCTGAGCCATAGGGTGTTTCTTTTGTATGTTCAATACATGGTTGAGAAATCTTGTGAATGTGTCGGAAAGGCAACTCCGTTCGAACTGCTTCGACTGTGAAACCTTCGCACTCAATGCCTTGCAGGAGGATTCCTAATCGTTGTTGGGTCATCAATGTTGAAATTTCTTTGACTCGTTGTTTTGTCGATGAAAACTTAGCGTCAGATGGTGAAATTCCAAATTCCAAAAGAACATCCGCAATGGTTGTTTCATCCAGCAACTTACTTTCGTTTTCGATGAACCATTCATTCGATAAAGAGGGTGTGGAGTCATCATGTTTGCATGGATTTGGTAAACCAACTTCGAGCAGACGATGCATAATCAGACCAAAATCTGTGGGATTCGGGTATACTGATTGTGATTCATCCCGTTGGCGAGTTCGAATGTTGAGTGGTTCAGTTTGCCATCCCAATACATGACTGAGCCAATGCCTCCTTCGACAACGAAATGAACTATCTAGGTCAAAAACCGTTCCTTTGGTTTCAAAGTGCAAGTGTGGAATTTGTCTTGAATGATCTTGAACATTGGATTCTTGTTGTAATCTCGAATACATGTCAAGTGTTTGTCGTAAAACCGATGTAGGTTGTGAAGTCGAAAAACAATCAGGGTGATGATAGACCTGTAATGTTTGAAGAGTTGATTCTCGAAATGTCGATTGAATGAACAATTGAGCAGGATTGATGAATAAAGGCGATTCATCGACTGGGGCCAAAACCTCCGCCTCGAGATCGCCTTCGAGCAGCCAAGGGGAATCAGGATTGCCTCCATATTTTGCAACCTGTCGCATGGCATCAATCAACATATTTCCAAAGGAACGGACACTCGTGCTACGTTTAATTTTGAACTTTTGGCTTTCTTCATCGTACTCACTCGAGGAAGGTGAGCCAACCAAAATCAACCGCTCTTCGGCTCTTGTGAGTGCAACATAAAGTTGTCTTCGTCGTTCTGCGCGACCTTGTGCATCTTCAATTGCTTTCGTAAATTCCCAAAGCCCATCTTGAGGCCGTTCGTGGTCAGTCCATGGTTGAATTCGTCCAGCAACAATTTGTGGAGTCACGAGTACATTGTCACGTACAGATTGGGATGCATCTTGTTGCCCAGCACCAAACATACCTGCTACGATGACAACTTTTGCCTGCAAACCTTTTGCCTTGTGGAGCGTCATAATTTGAACTGCGTTTCCAGATGAAGATGATTCAGCCGGTGGCCCATCTTTACCTAATGCCTTCAATGAACGTATATGCCTTTGAGTTGCAAGGATGTTGTATCCAAAATTGGCTAATGTATCATTGAGCAACGTACACCACGCTTCAACATGATTTCGCTCAGACTCATTGGAATGGACGACAAGGAGGTCGGAATAATCCAAAAGATATGTGAAAATATCACTAAATCGCCCTTGCAATCGAAATGAGTTTACATCACTGAATATCTTTTGAATCGATTTAGGAAAAATGTTTGATTCAAAACATGAAAATAATTGTTTATTCAATTCAGATGTGAATAGAGTATTGATTTCATCGTCGCTGAGTCCAACGAGTGGCGACCGCAAGACACCGAACAAAGCCCTTCTTGATTCTGGATAGGCAATGAATTCAAGCATTGATAATAATGGTTGAATAACGGGTTGGTGAAGTAATGCACCTTGTTTGTCAGAGACTGCTGGAATCCCACGATTGGAGAGTCGTTGAATCAAATCTGGAACATGTGTTCTTGCGTGAAAGAGAATCATAATATCTCGTGGTTGATATTCACATCGGTCTCCTATCTCTATCCAAATTTGATTCTCAGTATCCCATATCCTCGTATTTTGGCCAGATAGTAGAGACGCAACTCTTTGGGCAATGAGCTCATTTTCAAGTTGTTTGAGAGATGAACGAGAATCAAGAAATGGGTCAAAGCTGTCATTCATATCGATGCTTGCTGGTTCAGTTTGTGTTTGAATTGGAATGAGCCATTCAAGGTATCCGCCGTCATCCTCTCTTCCAGGACGCAAACGCTGGGCGTCAGCATACCAATTTCCAACGATGGTTTCGTGTCGGGGTGAAAAAACATCATCAAACACATCATTCATGAATTCAAGCAAATGGGAACGTGTTCGATAATTGGTTGTTAAATCGATATGGCCTTCCCTCCGCCTTTGGACTCGCTCAAGGTCGGTCATGAAACTGCCTTCTTCATCATCTCTTGCAGCAACATGCACATAGGAAAAAGGTGCACTTTTTTTGCCATCGGAGTGTTTGTTTGTAAACGCCGTTCCTGATGCTCCATCGCCCACGGGCCTCGGATCTCTTCCATGGTCTTGTCTACGAATTTCTGAAAAGCGTTCATCATCTTCTTCCATTCGATTAGCTTCTCGAATTTGTTCGACCATTGTTCTCATCACAGAAACTTCTGCTTGCCGAAATCGGTAGATGCTTTGTTTCATATCCCCGACAATACAAATGGTGGGCTCCCAATATCCAAGTGGTCCTTTGACCTCGTCTGTAGTTCGAGTACGGCGACCCCACAAACGAGCTAACAACCTTGCATGACTCGGATTTGTATCCTGGTATTCATCGATGATGAATGCTCTAAATTGTCGTCGAAGTGTTTGGAGGATTCGGTATCGATATTGTAGGTCTTTTCTACAATCTTCATTGTCGTGCAAGATTGTCATAGCCCTTGCAATGTGCATGTCAGTCCAGGGTTCAGAAGTCATTGAATCAAGAGCATCGACAGCCTCTCTCGGATAGATGTGGCGGCACATATCTGGGCAACGTGAAAGCAAGACGTCTGCGGAAAATCGTAAGACATCATCAAAATCATTGAAACCATCCATGGCCTTTCGATGTGAATGAATTTGTTGCGTTCCTTTGTGAACAAAGAACAAATCTCGTAAAACATCCATCTGGAGTTCTTCACTTACATAGTGACCGAATCCTTGATGCTGATGAGGTATGTCTACATTCAATCCGTACAAATACGAAGATACTCCTGCAGGCATGAATGCATAACCATCTTCCGGTTGAAGAGTGAAAACACTTTTCGCCAGCAATAAAAAAATTGACGATTCTCGATCGAGCAAGTGCTTTTTAATGAGGTCAGATAAATCTGCCCCATCATCGAAAACCTGTTTTTTGAGATCTTTATCGGTAAATCCCGATTCGCCTCTTTTAAAGAGGCCTGCCTGCCAGTCATCGCTCGGAAGCGTACCTCGAGGGAAGAATGTCGGTGTTTCACCTTCTTTAAGACTTGACAGGCTTGCAATGGATAAACACGCTCGCCAAATCCATCGAAGTTTAGCTAGCGGTTCTTTTTCAGGAGGATGTTCAACCAAAATATATGAGGTGATGCATCCGACTTTGAGTAAATGCCTGACCAACAGGAATGCACTGTGCAGTGTATCCCCTAAAATGGTCAACCCATTTGGTGATACGAACAAATAAGGTTACAAAAAATCTGTCAAGGTCTTCTTCATCAATCGTATCTAACATGATATCGTAGAGAAGTTCAACCGGCCCAGCATCATGTCCATTCCATTCAATATTCTGTTGTTGGGCTCGCCTGAGTAAATTTCGATGCGCTTCTTCTACAAACATCGATTTCGACATCAATCCTTGAATAACAACCTCTGCATTGGATTGTCCTCCCAAACGAATTGCGAGTCTATCTCTTGCTCCGAGAAATTCTTGTGGATTTTCGAGCAAACCAGCATTCAATGCATCATCAACATGCCTTAGTCGCCAAACGCTACTCAACGTGTCTTGAATGAGAATTTTTGACATTTCTTCTGAAATTTGCTCTGATGGTGGAGTCGTAGCAACAATGTCAAGGTACGGTTGAATAATTTGATTTAGGAAACTGTCGATGGTCGAAATAGGTGCATTGTCAAGTTGTGAAAGCAACATTTCAACGTCCCCGCTCTGTTGAATTCTCGGGTCGAACACACCATCGTCCTCATCTGAGGATGAAGTATCTCGTAAGAGCGACAACGCATCACGAATGCGGGCTTTCAATTCTGCCGCAGCTTTTCTTGTAAATGTGATTGCGACAACTTCTGAAGGAAGCAATCCGGGCCATTCTTCGACTGAGGTTCTCAATTTAGGCAGAGATGTCAACGAACTCGGAGCAATTTTGTTATCTCGTGGGCCAATTGGTGTAACGAGTGTGGAGCGTTGAAATGTGGATAAAAGATGTTGAATATATCGTTGGGCCATCACTGTGGTTTTGCCAGTACCTGCACCAGCATCAAGTGCAATGTGTTTGTCAACATCAAGACCAAGTCGTTGGCTATTGTTAAAATTGGTCAATCCATTTCACCTCCTGCAAGGTCAAAAAGAGTGCAAATATTATTGATTGGGCAATATGAACAATATGAGCCTGGAGTTGGATTGACGTGCCCTTGTGCGGCGGTTTGAAGCACTCTCAAGGCAGTTTGAATTCTCTCCTTCATCCACATTCGGAATGGTGTCATGGTTCGCTCTTCAAGTGTTGATATAGGATAGAACTTATTCAAAATCTGAGTTACTCTGCCAATACCTGCAAGAGACACATTCGAAGGGAATGCCGAGCCGTCAATTTCCACATAATGTTCTGACCATTCTCCGACCTCACTAATGCCAACGCCCACGACTCTGTCGTTTGGATGAGTGATTTCCCACGCTCGAGCATACAACGCAAGTTGCAATTCCCGCATGAGACCTTTGAAATGTCTCTCTCCCACCTTGTTTGTTTTCGGACCGTTCACGGTTTTGATATCTCGAATGATGACATACCTTTGTGCTGGTCGAATTCCGTCTGAGTAGTCCATTGGAAATGGTTCAGTAAATTCTGTTTCGTTGAGAAAACCAATTTCGACCAATGCGTCTTCTAAGACTTCATCGAAAGTGATGAGGTCAACTCTATCGGCAAAACCATTGACACACAAGGAAACATCATCTTGCGTGATGATATTGACGTATCCAAGGTCATCTTGCGACACCGGCCATTCAACCGCAACCGGAGCAGAAGATGTGAGCGAGTAGGTTTGCTGTATAAGTTGACCAATGCTACCGCCAAGAGGCAGAAGTAGAGTGCCTTCCAAATGCTCTCGCCACGATTGGGGAGAAGCGCCGATAAGGCTACGACAACGATGAACGGAAATGGCGTAATCTTGTTCAAGCCAAGTGACATGTTTTGCAAGATAGGACAAGGCGAGTTCCCACCCGTGTTCAACAGAGGGGATTGCACCACAATGAAGTGGAAGTGGGGCGGATTGTTCATCACCATAAGCAACTACTCCATGACGCTCAAGGATATGAGCCAAAATTTCATGAATCATGTCACCTCTTTTCAATGGGTTGATGTCTTCCTCCAAATCTGATGGCTCATCTTCAAGATTCAAGAATTGTTTTGCCCATCCTTTTCTTGGACATTCTAACCATGCTTGAATACGCGATGGTGACCATCGATTACGTTCAAGAGTACTTGTGATGATCCCGCTAAAGGGTTCCATCTCAGGCTGAATGAGGTGGGCAGGTGGCAAAGGGTTTGGGTCGATATATGGAGTAATACTCCTACTACCTCGAATTCCAAGATGTGGAAACGCTACAATTGCCGTGTCTTCTTTCTCCGCTTGCTTTAGATTCAGACCGAATTTCAGGTCTGAAATTGATGTTCGTAAACTTCGAGAGTCCCAGTCCAACACTTCGCCTTTGGCCAAATTCTTCTTTGATGGTTGTCGTAATATTCGATCTTGATGCAGTTGTCGTTCTATTTGAGGCAAAAATGATTCAATGCTATTGAGTGGCTGTGAAGGTTCAAGGCCATACTTCAACTCTAAACCAAGATTCTGTCGAATGTTTCGTTGACGGATTCCATTCTTTTGGATGACATATCGTCCGTGATCTTGTCGAATGTGAAGGGGGCGGGGTGTTATCCAAGTCAATTTCTTTTTTTCATCATACCATTGCCCCCAATACGACGATGTGTCGGATTCAGTACCCAACTCCATCCATTCAAATGGAGTGGTGAGTTCAGACATTCCAGAATGGCCAAGTTTAGTAAACCATTCTGAAAGTGGGGCGGAAGGTTCTCCACCTTCTTCCAAGCTTGTGTCAAAAATGACTACTTGGGGTGAGCAATTGAGCAGATGACGCAACTGATGTCGTCCTTGCCTTATTCTTTGGTCGTTTGAGAAAAATCCCAACTCTTGCTTTGAATATTCATCTAACCAAGGTATTACAGGCTGACGCATTGACCATGATTCCAAATCCAGATGGGTTAAAATCAGGAAGTCACACTCAAGCCCAAAGGCTTGGTCCGGTTGTAGCACACGAATTTTATTTGAATTACTTGGCGAACCGGTCGTCTTTACGTGTGAGCAAATGTGAGTGAGTCGTTCAAAAAACCAATGAATTCCAAAATTATTGAGCGAGGATTGAGGAATGGTTTTTTCCAACTCTCGAACATTTGAAATCAATTTTTCTAAGCCTTGTATTTCTTGATGATGTTCAACTTGAGAGGAAAGAAGTCGACTCCAATCTATTTTGCATAAAAATTCTTCAAACCATGCAAAAACGTGAGGCGGGCTTTCAGGTAGTGGAAGTTGAGCAAGGGTAGCCGCCCCTTCAATATCAAGTTGGGCAATGAAATTATCCTCTGGGGATAACAATGGCCCCATGAGTCTTGCAAACGCAGCAAGTGCCCATTGTGTTTCTTCGATTTCCTTAGCGGTGATGACCTCATATTGATTCTCTATGGGTTGCATTCTCTGCAGATTGGTTCGCCAACGAGCAAGGGCTCCAGGGCCACCAAGGAGGTGATGAATTGAGGAGCATTTCTCCAAGACATGTTGGTGCAAACATGGACGCCAGTTGCTCACAGTGGGGTGCCTCAATTCAGGAAATATGTCGTCAAGAAGTGTGAGCGACCCTGAATGAAGTAGTCTCGAGATGTTGGCAAATGACCAAGCATGCACACCATAACCAATCCTTGCAATGCCTAATAATTGCTGTACGTGTGGTGTGTAGTGAAGTGAGATGCCTGGTTTATCCAAATCAATTCCGCTCGGAGAAAGATGTTGTTGCCATAATGTTTGATGTTGATCACCGCAAGGATCGATGATAATGATTTCACCCTCGTGCTGTTGAAGATATTCAGCAACACATTGGCCGACCGACTCAAAAATATCCTTTTTATCTGATAGAAGCACACGCACGAATTTGCTCTCCCGACTTTTTCCAACCGATGTTTGCCAACCCGATTCATTTTGCTTTGGACGCTCTATGGCATGAAGGCCAAAGGGCAATGTTTCTTGTTCATCGTATGCTTGGTCAACAAGATATCGTCCGTGAAAACCAAGTCGAAACGACCCCTCTGCTATGAGTTGATGAACTGGAACCCATTCTGCTAGGTGCTGGAGAATGCTCGCCTGCATTGGGGTATAATCGGGTGGCTGGTTAAGGATGATGATACCGTCAATCAATTCTAAATGGAATGGTTTGCTCTTGAATTTTTTCAATGCTTGAAGAACATGAAGTTCAAGGAAGAAGGCGAATGTTCGCTGCATTTGTGATTCAAGAGATTGTAATTCAGTCACAATGTCATCAAATCCAGGATTTTCGCTCCAATTCCATGGCTGCTCACCTCGAAGAAGCACCTTGAGCGTTGATAGAATTCGTTGTGTCTTCGAAAACGACCAAGGATGTGCTCCACTGTGGAGAAGTGGGAATGCCAACTCTGATGCTCTACCTTCAAGAAACGAATGAATGGATTGCAAGGTTGCAATGTCAAGTTCAATCACCGATGGCAACCTGAGATCGCTTGCCAATTGACGTAAGAGTCCACTGTAGGTCACATGATTACTTGGGTGAACAATTGAGCTTTCCCGATTCAATTGGTTCACGAATTGGTGTCGATGTTCACTCGTCGGATGTATGATGAGGACCCGTTCAAGTTCTCCGTTGAGCAGGGATTGTTTCAACCAGTGAGGGGCACCACGGCCTAACTCAACTGGTTCTGATGTAATCATTCTCTTCACCGTTTTCCTTGTCTTGAGTTACCGTTTGCAAGCCTTTATGAACATTGAGTGCTAAGTTTCTCTGTCCGGTGAACGAAGTTGATTCGGGGGCATTTAAATTTCAAAAATGTGCCCAAATATCTTATCTTTCATGGGTAATGTTAATTAACTGGTTATGGTTGAATTCAATTTCCGTGCGGCAAAAACTGACCATTTGTGCAAATTAAAGAGCCAAATAACATCATGAATGAGATTCATGTTTTGCGTGTGGAAAGTCAAGTGAAGTGAAAGAAATGAGCGAAAAATGTAGTGAATGCGGGAGTGAGAACTTCCGAACAGATGATGAGAAAGCAGAATGTGTTTGCGAAAACTGTGGTTTTGTGATGCCAGCACCACAAAACAACGAGATGAATAATTCCTCAAATTTGTATGGGGAACAACGAACCCATGAACGCGTAACATCAAGGGCGGACCTCGGAGGCACCTATCAGCGTACAAGAAGTCAATTTGACCACGCAGGTCAAAGAATCAACCCCGCAATTCGACGAAGTTTGAATTATGGTAGCCAACGTACTCAGGAACGAGAACGAAATCCACAGCTTCGAGAAGTGAAAGAAGCCGTCACATACCTTGTTGGGGAAGATGCAATGTTGTCAATCGAACGAATTATTGATGCATGTATTCAACCTTATAGCGAGGAGGATGATGCAAAGATTCGCGCTCTTGAACAGTCTCGTCGCAAAGACAAAAACCTGAAGAATGTCGCTCAAAGTGTCAATCGTATCTCAGATGACTTCTTTTCAAAACGAGGTGACGAAAATCGTTCAACAGCAGGGCCCCTAAACAACTACTTACTCGCCATGGCCATTCTGGAGTGGGCCTCAAATCTAGGACTTATTCAACGTGTTCAACTCGATGGTCAACGTGAGTCCTTTGGTCTCCCAGAGGATTTGGTCAACAAGGCCAAACAAATCGTCGACAAGTGTTTGAAGGCCCAGATGCGACATGGCCTACGATGCAGTGGACTTCGTTTCATTGCTGACAGACATAACAAAGACCTAGTGGTCGCCAACCGTGATGATGACTTCACCGTTGCTTTGAAGATGCTCATCGAAGCATTATCGGACCACGGTATAGACGATGATATCCTTGAAAGCATGAACTATGACATCGAACAACGCATGAACATTCTCCAAGAAGCTTCACTCTATGGTCCATTGACCAATCATCCAGCCAAGAAAATCATGGCAATGCTAGTGTGCGTCTCCCTTGAGGCTCATGTTGGAAGCCACCGTAACCTCACACTCATTGCTGAGGAGGTATCCATGACTGCACAAGGCCTTACAAACTTCATTCGTATGGTTCGTGAGGATCGATCTTTATTGCCAATTGCGTATCTTGTTGCTGTTCTCGCACAACGAATTGCATCATTAAACAACAACACAACAAATGATGATGCTGACATTTCTGAAGAAAAATAGGGTAAAAGTCAAACCACAGGTGTGAATCGAAGATTCATGCGAAGATGGCAAGTTGTTGCTCTCGGACTGATGCTCCTCATCGTTGTCCCTTCAAATACGGCCGCTCCTGTTGAAGAATTGGATGTTGGTTTCATCGTCGGTGGTCAATGGACCAACGCCTCAAATTCATCAACTGCATCCGATTATTTTGTGGACTTACCCGCGCTGGTCGAAGATTACACGGCAACTTGGTGTACCAATTGTGTCGATGTTGAGCATGCATTAAATGAAATCCCTTCTCGATATCTTCAACAATACCATTTTCACAGAGCGATTGGAGAAACAGAAGACCCGTTTGGTTCTGTAGTTCTTGATGAGCGGTGGGAAGACCGTTACGGTCTTCGAATCCCGCCAACAGTTGTATTCAATGGATACCTCAAGAAAATCGGTAGTGTTGCCGATGGAGAATCATTGAAGGACGATTATGATGAGTTAACCAATTCAACACCCCCTATGGATGAAGGGTCGACACAATTTGTCTGGACACCGGCAGGTGAATCAGGAATCGCCGCCTGGAATGTCGACATAAGTTCAAGTGTTCTTGCAAATTATTCCCTCGATGTTCAAGTTTGGTTTGTCGAAAGCGGGGCCACATTTGAAGAAGGGTCGAATCAACTTGGATATTACCCTCATATCGTACGAGAAATTCATTCGTTAGGAAATGCTACAAATGGCACAGAAAATTTACCCATTCCAGTTGCGTTTGACGGTGATGATGTTGAAGTTCATTTGATGTACGAGTTCAAACCTATTGTTCTTGAAGTGTGTTGTGATGAACCGATAATTTCTGATGAAGATTCTACGGACAATCCATTGCCGTATCTCGGCCTCATCGAGATTTTTGCCATCATTGCCATCGTTGTGGCGCTAAAGTCTAAGCGGCTATTGTAATTCAATTGTCGATTTTTTATCGAAAGCGAGTAGTCTCGATTCACAAATCTTCAAATTGAATCCGGTGTCGTTGACCTTTAGGATTGTCTCTCAAATCTTCATGCAATTGCCACCGTCCTCTTTCGGCCTGAAGTGGCACATTTTCACGGTCGATGTAATTCCACCAACGGGGCGGTGCTCTTTCAGCACCTTGACGTTGTTGCAGTACATTCAACAGTTTGGCAATTTCAATTCTTGCGTCGGTACGATGTGGATGGCGCCTGATCATTGTAATGTTTTGTCCTTCATCGACTAAGAGTTCATATCCGAGCAGTTCAGCCATTTTTTGGATGAAATTTCGTTCATCACCATCACGTATGGTGACTTTCAATTCAAAGTGTTGAAACCCTACCACTTGAGCATCATCTGTAAAGAACTGAAGTGTGGAATCGATTGGTTGAATATTCATGCACTCCCAGACTCGTGCAAAGGTTTCACACCATCGTCTTTCTCCATCCCTCACATCTCCACATCCATGCAGATATGTTACGCGATTTTGGTCCCGGCCACGGAAAATATCAAATCGATTGTATGGAGGATCACGATGAATTCTCATGTTCCTGATGTATTCATGAATCATATGACCTGGTTCAACATTTTCCTTATGTGCTGAATCAATCGATTGGTCGACCAATCTTTTCCAGGCAAGAACTGCTTCTCGATGTGTAAATTCTTCAAGTGTAGTTCGATGGACGTCCAATGATAAGGTTTCTCGATTCGCGAGTAATCTCCCGTGTTCAACAAATACTCGTTCGCCAAATCTTTCGACATACTCATGTTCATCCCTAAATTGGGTCTGACGGGTTTTATCAATTGGTTGAGTTTCTCTTTGGTGAAACCAACGGGTTGTTCCAATTTCACGTTCATTTCTGTGGTGGCCATGTACGTAATGGGTATTTTGATGAACGAATTGATCGAAGATTGGACTATCGATGCACTCAAAAAATTCTTTCTTATTTGTAGGTGTGAGAAGCAACGGAGGTCTCACCACGAGGTGTTGGCGAAGGCTATCTACTTGCTGTGATGAGATAGCATCATTGGTCATACCGAGCACCACAGAACCAATTGTATCTCCAATGGGCAATCTTCTTTGGCTTGCGCCATTGTGAATACATAATGAACCACTGTAACGTAATGTCGTGCCAGAACAATGAAGTGGACGCAAAACGTATGGTGCTCCGTGCGCACCATGCCCTAATTTCAATTCATAATAATGTCCAAAATTACCTTTGATGAGAATTCTTGAACGATACACAATTGCATTGTTGTCTGCTGCATTCAAGCAGCCTTGCAAAAATTGAATGGAAACGCCAAAGGGTGTTTCTTGGATGGGTGTTTCAACTTCATCACTAAACCAGGTGGCCTGAAATGCAGAAAAAAGTTCTCTGGCTGGATGGTCAACAGGATAGAAGCAAGCTGAAAGCACAAATGCGATATGAAGAGGTTGTTCCAAAACAGAAACCCAGCATGCTGATCCATCTTTCTTTCGACATCGGATTTTGATTTTATCTTTTGTAAAACGAATTGGATGCACTTGATTTTCGTCTTGGTGGTGTATGTTTGTTTCGAGATTCCATGCGTTAAACCAGGGCTCTGGAAACAATTGCTCAAGCCCGTCTGGTATGTTACGTATTGCATTTTTATAATGCTCAACGAAATTTTCGTCTCGGAAGTTTCGATAATATGAATTGACATCGTAAGCCCATGCTTGAATACCCGAAGATAACTCAGTTCGCTCCATAGAACATGAGATGATACTACCAAGCCACCTCAACATAGCATGAAACGATTCTTTTCCTGCTGAAATTGGTCGATGTCTTTGCAAAAATTCGGGATTCATGCTATGCGATAAGGCAGATGATGCAAGGAAAAATTGCTTAAGGTTCCATCCCATTCGTTGCTCCTGTTGGCATAATATCTTGAAAAGAAGGTGTGTTGGGGTGATTCTTGTCAATCTAAAGTGGTCAATATAGCAATCATCACCTTGGATCGATACCACTGAGCCATCGTGAAGTGAAACTCCACGCCTCAACATTTCCTCTTGATGCCTTGTCAATGGCCCATTCGAAAATTTCAATTCAATGATGTCCGAAAACTCTTCCTCGCTACATGGGAGTTCTGTAACCGGGTCTCCATGATTCGGGAGTTGAAACCAAGACAAGACATCCATTTCAAGCATTGGTGAGATTCTTCTCCATCTGGTAGGTGATTGCCTTGCATTGTTCATCAATCGAAGTATCTCGTTTTTAGTGTTCGGGTTAACTTCAATTTTCCACTCGTTAGTTTTCGATTTTGAACAAAGCGAGGTACATAATTCACAATACTCTTGGTCTTGTTCCCCATTTCGAACAGAACATAATTTACAGAGAATTTCGTCATGATTCATGCATTGTTGAATGCTATGACTCGGTATAAACTATGACAAAATGGCTTGTTTGAGATGTACGAGGTCTTCATCAGTCATATGCAGATGGACAACGAATCGAAGTCTGTGTTCCCCTACATCAAAGACATCTATGCCACGGTTTGAAAGATGGTTGACCCAAAATGTCGCTGGCTGTTCTGTGTTTACATACACCATGTTGGTTTGAACAGTCGATAGATCGACATCAAAACCATCAGTTCCACTAAAGAAGGTTGCGATTTCTTTTGCTCGACGATGGTCTTCATCCAAACGCAAAATATTGTTTTCAAGCGCATACAGTCCTGCTGCTGCTAACATCCCTGCTTGCCTCATTCCCCCACCGAACATCTTTCGCCAGCGGTGTGCATTTGAAATAAACGATGTTGTTCCCAAAAGCACAGAACCCACTGGGGCACCAAGGCCTTTTGAAAGGCAAACAGAAACTGAGTCATAGTGTGCAGTCATGCGATCAACAGGTGTTTTAGTAGCAACACTTGCATTGAAAATTCGGGCTCCATCGATATGCGTTGCACATTCAAAGTCTTTTGCAACATGTGCAATACCATCGAGAACGCTTTGTTCATAACAAGCCCCTCCTCCAAGGTTTGCGGTATTTTCCACACAAACCAAACTTCCATTGGGATAATGGCTTTGTGATCCTGCTGACTTTCGAATTGCAGCACGAACTTGGTCGGATGTCATCAGACTCTTTTCACCGTCAACCAGTGAAATAGACGCCCCACATAAAGCTGCAAAACCCCCTCCTTCATATCTGTAAATGTGGGCGGTTTTGTCGCATACAATTTCATCTCCTGGTACAGTATGCGTCCGCAGTGCGATTGCATTCGACATCGTACCCGACGGAACAAATAATCCTGCTTCTTTTCCAAAAAGTGCTGCTACACGTTGTTGGAGTTCGATAACTGTCAGGTCATCACCAAGAACATCATCTCCAACACGGGCGTTCATCATCGCATCTCGCATGGCTGAGGTGGGCTGTGTTACAGTATCACTGCGGAAATCAATTCTATCATTATTGAAATCCCGCATGAGGAGACCACACACTTCTCATTCATCAATTCCTTGATGTTATAACAATGGTAACTCGCCTGTAATCGCGTCAATGTCGTCTTCGTATGAGGGGCCAATAGCGAGGACGGTGAAACTTCCTTTGGGAATTTGAGTGTGGCCGGCGTCAATGGTTTTACTCGTGTGCAGTTTCAATTGGCGGGCTTTTGCTTGAAGTTCGGTCAAGTGTTGTTCATCCACTCCTTTCAGGCAAACTTTCTTTTGCCCCTGAGCCAACCATGCATCGACCATTTTTGGCGTAGATGAACCAGCAGAAAGCAGAGTTTGCACACTAGCATGGCCGACCTGTGCAGCAATTTTGCCTTTTTTCATCCCCAAACTATGGTTGATAACAAGAGCGAGTTTGATTGGACGCGCTTCAACCATGCCTCCAATTTTGGGAGCCGTTAATCTGTGCAAGAAGGAGCGAAGGCCCATCAATCCACCCCGTACAACTCAAGTTGAGAAAACAACTCATTAAGTGATGCTTTGTAAGCTGGCCCGACACCAAGAACGGTGATCGTATTTGGTGGAATTTCAGTTTTTCCAGCATCGCGGACAAGAGCATGGACAAGTCCTGCCTCCTCGCATTTTTCTTTCCAATACATAATATCTACATCGTCAATTGCAGAAAGGCAAATTTTTCGAGAACCTGTGTTCCTCCACATTTCAAAAATTTGAGGAATTGACTTTCGTGCTTGAAGTGAACAATCAACAGCTGCATGTGCACATTGAACTGCAACCTTACCCATCGACATTTCAAGGTCAGTACGCACGAGAAGTGCCATACTCAATTGGTCATCCGCGGACAACATACACGTCCTCTACCATTTGAACATCCTCAGTAATTTCGGGAAGCGGTAACAAAAATTGTTGCATGGTATGACCGAACCAAACTACAAAACTCATATTGCCAATGACATGGAAGAAATCGTACATTAGACCAGAATAAAGTAGCGACAAAAAATCGATTGGTGTTGTGGAACTATCGACAAGGGAGAATGTTGTGATCACATCAAACAGCACTGCAGATACTGCGGATAGAATCAGAAGAGATTTGAAATCAAGCATTTCATTGGTTTTGGAAACAAATGTTGCTCCAAGAAGGGCCACTGCTGACCATCCAAGTGCTTGGAATATCGTCCACCAACCATCGCCGATAAACACATTTGAAAGAAGTGTGACAAGAACTGCAAAACTCACGCCACGTTGAGCTCCTTGATGGGCACCCATGAGTAAAACGGCCAATGTGACAGGCTGAACATTAGGGAGTGGTTGAAACAATATCCGGCTAGCGACAATCACTAAAACAAATGCTCCAAACATGAGTGATTGCATTTTTGAAGGCTTTGACATTGAAAAAAGAACGAACGCAAAGGATACGAAAAGAATGTCGAGCATGAGATCCGCTAATGGTGACAAGACTGGCCCATGGGTGCCAATAGCAGAGAACATGACAACCCGAGAAGATAATCGGACTTAGGCCTTACCATCAAGATGCAAGCATCCAACGCAGAATTCCAGAATCTGGCATCGTCGTCTGGTCCGCAGAAATTGTTCCTAATGTGCCGTTTATTTTGAATTCCCAGCCGTTTCCTTCCACACCAGAAAAACTGACGATGAAGGTTCCAAAATGAAATTCTTCAATCTCGATGTCAATGTCATTTTGTTCTGCCATTGCTCTTGTCAAAGAGTACACGTTATCGTAGCCTGTGTAACCTCCGTCAACAATCTCGCCATTGGGCAATTCAATGATGACCACTTGGGTATCTTGCCAATCCGATGGCCAATCCGATGACCATTGCTCGATATTTGATGTAGGTTGAAAGGCTTCTGGTTTGGAATCTTCCAAGAGAAGGATGATTTCTGGACTGAGTAATAAGATGCTGATCAGTATAGAAGTAAAAAATAATCGAAGGGCCCAGATTTCAGAACCATGGACAATGAAATGACCACAAAGAAAAATGAAGGCAAAGAATGAAATGCCAATCAAGAGGTCATGATACCGATAATCACTGTCTTCACCCGCTTCAAAGACCTCTGAGGAATAGAATTGAAGTATACCAAAATCATTTCCCATGACAAGAATTTCATGTATCGAGTCACCAAACACTGGAGCTGCAGTTGAATATCCATCAAGTGTTGTATTGAAGGGTGAAGAATATTCTATGTGTCCTGAAGAATTCAGTGTCAAGATGAGAAGGCCTCCCTCCATCACATTTTGCGGCAACCAAATTCTTCCAATTCTGTCAACACCAATCTCTCCGTTTGAATGTGATGGCATTGAATCTATTTGTTTGCAATCCCCACTACAATTAAAAATACGAACATACGAACTGTCAGTGGTCACTACAAAATCACCGATGAGTTTTGGGATGCCAGGTGAAGGACCACTTTCGTTGAGCAGAGAAATTGATTTAGATGAAGTATTAAAGAAAAAAACATTACTTTTTGCATCGGTTTGTACGTGGATCAATACACCACCGGACGTCAGAATTGGTGCATGCCGAATCAAACCTTCATCTACATGAAATGATTCTTTGGTTCCATTCTCAACATGCCATAAAGTGCCATTTTCATCACCAATCCAGTAACCATTTTCATCAACAGCGACTCCATTTCGCCACCCTAACCCAAGTTCAAATTCTTCGATTGTATGTCCGTCTGCAAGACAGAGAACGCTCAATCCGTTGCGGGTCGGAGCCACAAGTAGATCGTTTTGAATGACTGCTTGACCGGTGACTCCCCAATTTTGAACATAGGATTGATTCGTCCATAGAACATCACCGTTTGAGGTGTTGTGAGCGGTGATTTCTCCATTTGCCCATGGTACGATGAGCATTGAATCCCATGAACCACATTCTCCTTCTCCGGCTTGTACATCAATCAAGGGAGACATATCGTGCTGAACAGAGTTGTTGTTGGTGTATTCCCATTTCACCTCTCCGTCATGATTAAGCGCAACGACCTTCGGTCGAGCATCATCACTCCAAAAACCGGATGAGCGGACAAAAATTGTGTCATCCGAAATGACCGGTGCGGTCGTGATATAGCCATGATCAAATTCATATGTCCAATCAAGAGTGATTTCTTCAACGTCGATGGCTGATGAAGGAAGGGAAATGAAGAACATAGCGATGAGCATGAAAGCAATCCTTCGAATGCACATGCTACTTCACTCTATCATTCGTTGAATTGCTTGCCTCAATAAAGTGCTGACCTGCTTGCCATCTGCTCCACCAGCTGCTAGCATCACAACGCCCATCAATGGACCCATTGCACCCAATCCTTTTTCGAGAATGAAATCTTTTCTTTCAGCAAGAACATTATCAATAATTGTGGCAAGGTCATCGGCTGATGCGGGCGCAAGTCCATGCTGCTCACAATAGGCTTGAATAGACTCAAAGGAAGCATTCGAATCAGTTGAGAAATGGTGAACAACATTGTCTATGTGGTCACGAGCACATATATTCTTCTCGTGAAGTTGGGCTATGTGTTGAAGCAATTGAGAAGATTGGCCTTCATAATCGAGCATAAGTGCTGCCCAGAATTTAGGTGGTAGGTCTGCTAAATATTCAAAGAATTTGTCATCTTCTTCTCGTGAAAGCAATTGTCGTGCCTGATCTTCTGAAATCCCGCTGGATTGAAGACGAGCGAAGCGTTCATCTTCGTCTGGAGGCAGATTGGATTTGATTTGATTCCAATGTTCAACATTGATACGATTTGTTTGGACATCAGTTTCGGGGTACATTCTCGAGCTTCCTGGAAGGGGGCGCATCGGGGTGGTTGTGCCATCTTCTGGTGCACCTTTTTTGACAACGACATTTCGGACCTCTTTTGGAATTCTATGCCATGCATGTTGTGCTCGATTTTTGACAGATTCCAAGGCGAGTACCGCCTGCCATGATGGTGCAAGACAAAGGGCAAACCCGTCTCCATCAGATAATTCGAGATGTTTGCGAACATCATCGACTTCATCTTGGGTGATACCATACGCAGGTAATTCATCTGAATGGAAAATCCCTTGAACGCCTGCTAATTTTGCGGCACCTGCTAATTCCCGTCCCAGCCGTGGCATTTGAGCACCACTCGCATCAATTGTTTTGGTGCCTAAATGGCCTGCGAGGTGTGGAAGTTTCAAACCCAACATGATGTTCTTTTGCCCAAGTCCTTTGACAACCATATCAGAAGTCGATGAAGAGAAACATACCGACACATCCCTGGGTGGTTGAGAAAACAATGCAGAAACCATGTCCTTGACCTCCTGTTCAATTCCTTCATCATCTTCATTCCTATGCGCTGGTAACATTGGTGCTTTTATTGAAGCACGAAGTGTATTTGCAAGTCGATAAAAATGCAGTTGCCTTGCCATCTCAAGTCGAATGATTTGGGGAATCCATTGCAAATCTTGACAACCTTTGATTTCAACTCTGTCCCCGCATCCAATTGAGACATTGAGGTCTTGTCGAATACTTCCAAGGCCTCGACGAACTCGTCTTGTTTGTCTTAGCACTTTTCCTAATCCTATTGCCGTCTCTTGAGCATGCTCAGGACTTTTTACATCGGGCGCCGTTGCGATTTCAATAAGTGGAATACCCAGTCGATCAAGATTGTAGAGCACAATTGTTCCATCATCTGTTTTGATGGAGTCGAGTTTTCGTGCACTATCCTCCTCAAGACATATCACATCGATACCTACATCGCCTTGAGTGGTCGAAAGTATCCCATTTGTCGCAACAAGGGTTGTACGTTGAAATCCGCTTGTGTTGGAGCCATCAACCACTGTTTTTCGCATGGTTTGGAGCAGGGGCAAGGGTTGGGCTTGGAGCAATGCGGACACAGTCAAAGAGATATCAAGGGCTTGTTCATCAAGGGGAAGGGGTGGTGATTCATCGAGTTCAATGAGTCCCGCATTGGGAGATTGTACATATTCGAACGATCGTTTTCGGGCTTGTTCAAATTTTGCTGCAACATCGACTGAACCACTTTCTCCTTTTGGAGCACGAAGTCTGCGATGTGTTCGATACCACTCCGCAGGTACGCTATCTGCGGCCACATCAAATAACTCACCTCGCTGGCGCGAGTGAAGTTTTCCAGTAGCAAGTTGCTGATGAATTTCTAAACCGCACATGAATCCAAGTTCATCGCAATCGAGGAATTCGGGGGATGAAATGTCGCCACTTGGCTCACTCAATGCCCCCGCCATACACCTTGGAACACATCCCCCTTCATGAGAACGCCGATGGAGATGAACGCTTAAGCAAGACCAATGGTTTCGTAGCCCGATGGCCTGTATAGGCGTCCACCTGATACGAGTTTATCGATAATTTCCTCTGCTTGCGATTTGTCGATGTTCAATCGATTGGCCTCGAGGAATACTTCGTTCAAATTTGCAAAGCCAGTGCCGCCATCAATAGCAAACTTCTCAATGATTTCAAGGATACTTTGTTCCCTGTTTCTCGTCGTTGGTTTCTTGCCCGATTCCATTGTTGTAAGGTCACCACCAATGGATTCGTCTCTTGAATGCCTGAACAATCGAGTTGCACGGTCCATGTCTATTCGTTCGATGATTTTTGACAAACGAATTCGGGCACTCGCTTCTGCCAAACGCGAAATCGCTTCGATATCACGTGCTGTCATTGTAATACTATCTTCTGCTTGACCTTTTTCGTGCCGTTTTTGAACATAAAATGCGATAAATTCTTCAAACAATTCAATAGGCAGTTTAGGATGTATGTTTCTCTTCGCATAGGCAACATATTTTCTGAGGAAATCCTTGTGCAGTGTTGGAAACCCATTGTCGCCATGAACATCTTCTTCACCAAAAGAGGTTGACTTGGTTGGGTCGGGTATTGAGCCTTCCTTGACGAGTATTTCGCTCGATGCTGCTCGCCTATTTTTGAGAATGTGCTCTGCGATTCTAGTATCGCTATCAAAATCGGGTGTATCTGTCATAACCCAAATGAGGTCAAATCGAGACAACAATGGAGGTTCAAGATTGATTTGACGCACAAGGGGAACTTCACTGAGTGGTTTGAAGCGTCCGGATTGAGGATTTGCTGCAGCGAGAACCGCACATCGTGTACTCAATGTCGCATTGATTCCTGCTTTGGCAATTGAAATTCGTTGTTGCTCCATAGCTTCGTGCATACTCGCTCGGTCTGAGTTTGACATTTTATCAAACTCATCGACGGCTGCAAGCCCCATATCTGCTAAGACAAGAGCACCTGCTTCGAGTGTCCATCTGCCGTCTGCACTCGAATCTTGAACTGCCGCGGCTGTAAGGCCAGCTGCTGATGCTGACTGACCAGAAGTAAATCGACCTCTTGGAGAAATTTTTGCCATATAACTCAACAATTGAGATTTCGCTACACCGGGGTCTCCCATGAGGAGGATGTGAATATCACCTCGTATTCTTGTGGTATCTTTGTTCAGACCAGGAACACCACCAAACAATTGTAGTGCAAGTGATTCTTTGATGTGGTTCATGCCAAAAATCGAAGGAGCAATCGATGCTTTGAGGATTTCGAACACATCGGGATTTGAAGCAATATCTTTGATTTGAATTTCTTCTGCCTCTGTCACTTTGATTTCTTCGAGTGCTACGCTGTGATGTTCAAGAGAATGTATGTTGAAGTAATAATCAAACAATGGAGTTTGTTTCCCTGCTTTTCGTTGAGAACGAATAAAAAGCACCCCGTTTGCCTTGACCCTATCACCAGGGGTCACTCGACCAGTCAAATCTTGTTCTGCAATACACATTAATCGAGATGGTTGCAGACCTCCTCTCATTTGCTCTGGTAATTCTTGTAATTCCACAAATTGGGTGTTGATGAGCACTGAATGCTGGTGATGTAAGGTAAATCGAACTTGCCTACCTTCACCGCCACAACCACCATCGACACCACTACACTGAAGTGGTTCGACTAGTTCTTGCTCGTTGTATTGGTCAACAATAGTTGGGTGACCGCACTTGTCACATACAAAGGTGGCCCTGTACAAACGTGGTCGCACTCCTGTTATTTTTGTGACAACGGTATCAAGTGAGATAAACAAGCCAATGTCATGAGCCCGAATTTCCGAAATTGGACGAATTTGTGTGCTTGGGAGATCCTGAATTCGAACAAATGGTTGTAGGTTACCATATCCGCTATCAAGTAAAATTTGGTTGAGGGCTCTATTTGCGGATTGGAAATTCGCATCTGGATGAGCAAGAATGTTTTGAGCAAAATCGTGGTCGAGACTTTCGATGACTCTGTAAGATACCTCAAGCGATTGGTTCTCCGGCCAAAGTTGAGTTAAGGTATGTATTTGCTCCGCGTAGGTTTCTCTGAGCCAAGTCACCCAACGCCCTTCAAGGTCCGCTTCTTGAATTTCTGAAATACTCTTCACCTCGCCTTAGAATAGCAGTTGCCAACATCTTATGAACAATTCTCTTGTTCAAAGGCCCCCCCTTATTTCCGATGGAACTGAAATCGAATGATGGTGGTAGTGTTGAAATAAAATTCACCGCATTTGGAATGATGCCGAAGTCAAATTCATATCAAAACGAGTTTTGTTCGATGTATGCCCGCACATTCATTTGAACCCATCCAAGGTCAAATTGTGCGGTTTTCATTTGATTCCAAACAACTTCAAAACAAACTCGGTGACCCAACCACTCGCGAAGTGATGGTACATGTTTCGCCCGAAGCAGTCCAACTCATTCAACAAGGACATCGCTTACCCGTTCTTGTCTACTTGGCTCCATTCACATCAAGTGCTCCTGCGAGGGCTGGTTGGAAAGCCTTCTCTGAATCTATACTTCAGAGGCATGAACGCCTCGTAAAAAAAGGGAAAATGAAACCAGTGTATCTCGTTCTCCCAGATACATTCACATCACTTGGGGGAAATCAATTCATCGATTCACCTATATTGGGACATTGGTCAACATGGCTTTCCAATGACTTGCAAGAAGAAATGGCAAAACGTTTCAACACCAATGGACGATTTTCGATTCTCGGAAAATCTTCTGGTGGCTATGGGGCGATGATGAACGCTATGTTGTTTGGTGATAGGTGGCACGGTGTGGCGAGCCATTCAGGGGATGTGGGGTTTGATTTTATGTTCAAACACGATTTTTTTAATACCCTTCGTCGACTTGAAGCGTTTTCATCCATGTCTGAATTCGTGAATTCTACAAGAGTTTCCGATTCCATTTCCCATGATACATTGCACGATTTGATGATGATAGCCTTAGCCGCAAGCTACTGCCCACCAAAGAGCAACGACCTTAACGACATTCAATTTCCAATCACTGGCGCTTACCATACATTCGATGAACAAATCTGGCAGGATTGGAAACGATGGGATCCGCTTGAGATGGTGAAAACACATGGGCACCACCTCTCCAAACTGAGTGTCTTTTTCCTTGACTGCGGACGTTTTGACCAATACAACATTCATTTTGGCTCAAGATTACTAAGTCAAACATTAAACGAACTTGGTATTGAACACACCTACGAAGAATTTGATGGCACTCATTCTAGTATCGACTACCGACTTGATGTCTCCCTTGCCTTATTGTCTCAAATTTGATGTGGAAAGTGATTAAACAAGACTTGGCGTTTCGTCATTTCAGACTTGGAAACCATGCGGTTTCTTCATCAACGTTCACGATGTGGAAACACCATGGGCGAACCTATGGAATACGCCAGTTCCGGAGTTGACATTGAGCTCGAGGGAAAGGCTGTCGCCTCGCTCATCTCATCGCTCGGGAAGAGTGTGAGAGCCCCTGGCACATTTGGTGCACCTGTGCCTGTTCCTGGAGGCTTTGGAGGCCTGATAGAATTTGGAGAATACTATCTCGCTCTCGCAACCGATGGCGTTGGAAGTAAACTACAAATCGCCTCAGAAGTCAATCGGTTCGAAAGTGTTGGCATCGATTGTATGGCGATGAATGTCAACGATTTATTGTGCGTTGGTGCAGAGCCCCTCGCGTTCGTGGATTATGTCGCTGTTCCAAAACCCGACCCTGAATTTCACAAACAATTAGGAGCATCGCTTTCCGAAGCCTGCCGATTGGCTCGAGTGACTTTGGCCGGCGGTGAAACTGCTTCGTTGCCCGACATTGTCAACGAAGTTGATGTTTCGGGAACAGCATTAGGCTTTGTTGCCAAAGGTCAACAAATTACCGGCGAATTTATCCTCGAAGATGATGTCCTCATCGGATTAGCATCAAACGGAATCCATTCCAACGGCTACTCTCTTGTTCGAGCGGTGATGAAGCGATATCAACACAATTATCTCGACGATCTTCCTTTCGATCGAACACTTCCAAATGGTCAACAAGCCCTCTCCTTCGCAGATGTCTTCCTTATCCCCACAAGCATCTATTGTGACCCAATCGTCGATATGCTCAACTGCTCTAAAGAAATAGCCGGTTTTGAAAGAAGTGATGTTCACGGCTTGTGCCACATCACTGGTGGAGGTTTGACCAATCTATTGCGATTGCATCCAACGTTTGGTTGGACCATTGATTCTCCACTTCCTGTGCATGCTGAATTCGATTGGCTTCAACAACAAGGAGAAATCACGGACTGGGAAATGTATCGAACATTCAATATGGGCATGGGCATGGTCATCGTTGTTTCACGAACTGTTGCCCAAGATATCCTTGAATGGCTGAATTCACGAGGCCACCATGCACAAATTGTTGGTGCTGTTCACAACCAAGGCAAGCAAGTCACACATCTTCCAACGGGCTCCACATACGATGCGTATTAATCGGTGCGGTCTTGAACTCTAATCGTTTCGCGTCTTCATGGCCGATGAAAAAAAGGATGAGTTTGAGGCTCATTGGCCAGGTCAACCTTGGATGGAAGGAAAGACCGTCATTCTGCTTTCAAACCAACAAGAGCGCCCATCGCATATGCCTCGTGGCCCAGCGAAACGAGTCGGCCCCGGATTCATCAATCCAGCAATGGCACCTGCGAGAACAAGGTCAGTACTCCTGCTTGAAGATGCACTTTCCAACGAGTGGCTTACAGAGGGAGAGATGCCCATTCGTGCTCTTGATGCACTATGCAGTACAGGTGTCAGATTTCGGCGATGGAGAAATGAAATTCCAAAAGAATTACAGCCTCGGCTGAGAATTCACGCAAATGATTTGGATGAGTTCGCTCTTCGCTGGGCTCAAGAATCCAATCTACTTTACCCGCCGAATCATGTTTGGGATTTTGATGAAGAACTTTTTAATGACCACGAAAGAGTTCATGGAACACTCATCGAGGGCATTTTTTACATGCAAGAAGATGCCCGAATTGCATTGAATAAGGGTGCATATCAGTGGATTGACCTCGACCCATTTGGCTCCCCAATCACCTTCCTTGATGCTGCCATACAGGGTATAGGACGACGTGGTGTACTCGAAGTGACCGCTACAGATACAGCCGCCTTAACAGGTTCAAGTCCTTCATCTCAACGAAGAAGATACGGTGCAAAGGGCATTGTTGATGCATATGCCCATGATGATGCCATTCGGACACTGCTTGGAGTCGTAGCTACAACTGCTGCAAAACATGACCGATTCATTGAACCAATTCTCTGCCTCTTTGATGGACATCATGTCCGGCTAAGTGTGCTTATTGTTCGTGGAAAAGAAAAGGCCTCAGAAATGCAAACCTCGATCGGATGGAGATTGCGTTACAAAGATGGTGGCTACATCTTCGTCGAACACCCCTCTCCAGAAGAACTCGTCAACGCAAGTGGACCCATGTGGATTGCCCCTCTGTGGAATCAAGCAATCACATCGAGATTGAGTGAGGAAAGGGCACTCAGCATCTGTTTTCCGAGTGAAAATGAAAAGAAACTTTTGAATCAAATGCATGGGGGATGGTCTGAAAACGACTGGGAATATTGGAGGCGAGAAATCTGCCGAAGTGTTCGATTCATCCAAGATGCTGCTCCAATCATGAGTCACGACCATCTCCTCATCGACATTGACGATTTCGCAAAGAAACTCAAACTCAAACACATTCCGAAAATGGAGAGTATTTTGACTGCATTTAGGAATGCTGGCCATGAAACTGCTCGTGTTCCAGATGCGAATCCAATGATTGCGACCTTTGCTTCAATCGAACAATCAAAACAAATTCTTCGTGTCCTCGGCAAATCACATGAATGATGGGTCAATATCT
Source organism: Candidatus Poseidonia sp. (assembly GCA_030827365.1). Classification (GTDB taxonomy): domain Archaea; phylum Thermoplasmatota; class Poseidoniia; order Poseidoniales; family Poseidoniaceae; genus Poseidonia. The sequence goes on from JAUREO010000002.1 coordinate 40,596, forward strand.
GTGTCACTTTCTCCAACTATATCTTGAGGAGCAGAGAGCCTTGGTTGTGCATTGGCAAGGGATTGTTGCACACTATCTTCGATGGCACGGGCGTATTCGAGTAAGTCGTTGAGGGGGATGTCAATGTTTGTCATGTCGCTTACCGCCTCAATAGCAACTGCTGCGGCTCTCGCATCGGGGTACAGTGGACTCGCTTCGGCGAGGAGGGCTGTAACATCAAGTCCCAATCGATCACCTTCACTTAACAGAAACCCTGTAATTCCTGTCACAATTCCTTCTTGGATGGTGTTAATACCCAAACTTTTGAGTTGTTTTCTCGATGATTCGCTGGTCGAAACACCAAATAACTCACTTTCATTACTGTCCTTCGATAGTCTTGGAACACCATCGATGATAATGAGGCGTTCGAAATTTCCTTTGGTGTACCATTCGAGCACGGTCGAACCGAACATGACGTCCATTTCATTCTTGAATTGCAGTTGTGAAATGAAAACACCAAGTCCCTCAGTTTGATAGATTCGAACAGGATGTTTAGGAATTTCATCTTGAACAAGCGCAACGGCTGGAAAGTCTGCGTGCATGACTGTACCAAGTTGCCTCATATTGAGTGAATTGATCAAGTGAGCTGTGGCTATAGCCCCCACCTTTCCATCGGTGGTAAATCCACAAATGGCAACCCCGCCCGTTGCATTTGGGTCAGCGTCTTTTTGCAACATCAATGAATAACCCGGCATCAGTGTATCCATTGTTCCACCCAATCCATCGTCAAAGTGGCTTATTCAAAAATTTGACCTCTAATCCTGCCACTCAGCCCAATCATCCCAGCCTTGTTCTCTGTACCACCAAACACCGAGTTCATCTTCATACCACTCAGTGCCATCCTCATCGATAGTGATGCCATCATCCGATGCCTCTTCTTGGTGTTCTTCAGGTTCTTCTTCTGATTCTTCGATGACATCGATTTGTCTTTTCTCGCCAAGACTGAAGTCGATACCTCGTTCTTCTGGTGCATCTTCACCAATGGTTTTTCCTTCTGCTTTCAGGGCATCAAGTGATTTTATCTCAACCTGTACATTCTCTCGGTCTTCGGGTTCATCAGTAGGTTGAACCATGTCCATTGCTTCTTCATACCAATCATCACCATCGTCTTCATCCTCACGGTCGGACCTTGCAGAAACAATCTTTGAAACAACGAGAATAACGACGACGAGCGCCAGTATTCCACCTCCAACAGACAGCAATATGCTTTGAAGACTTGATGTCGATTCTGGTGTATCACTTGACTCTGGTGTATCGATGATAGGGTCATCAATATTCCAACGTAGTAAAGAGGCGGAAGAAGAGGTCAAGTCGGCTGATTCGGTCCATGTTGTTTGAATGGTGATTGTCGAATCATAAGACCCTCCAGAAGTGAGAACGACTGTTGTATCTCGGTTAAGAAGAATGGTCACCGTCTTCGTCTCATTGTCTTGAAGTGACAAGCCGTCTGCTGAAAACGAAACGCCGACAATATCCATACTTTCAATGACAAATGAAACATCGACCGAAAATGGATTTGGATTCTCTAAACTACACTCATATGTTACCGAACTCGCACCCACTTCAAACGGAAGCGAAAGATCTGGGCAACTCAAGATGACATCGGTAATATCAGTTGGACTCCAATCTTCAGTCGTGTTGTTTTGATTGGAATCATCTGCGTAATTCAAGGTCACCTCAGCCGCCGTTTGTGAGTAAAATAGATGCTCTTCGAGACCTGTCAAACGAATCTCAAGCAATTGTCCGTCTTCAGCACTACCTGTAAGAAGCATGGTGCCTGATATCGAGGTAGTACCCTCATCGTGGAGCGATCCGTCGGAAGATTTTCGTTTCCACTCAAGTGTGCCTGTCGATAGAAGTTCATCTTGAATTGACGGTGTAGATGTCAATGAAATTTCGACAGCATATTGGCCATCAATGAGTTCTGATTCGGATGGCATTGATACATCGATTATTGCTCCACCAAGGACCATTAATTCTGAAGAAGTAGGTGCAAGAGGTTGCTCGGTTGGAACATCTTGGCCAGCAAATGATGCTTCAATGGTGAGTTGACCAAGCAATGAAGTTACTTCGGTGATGGTTGAAAAGTCCGTCAATGAAACGGAGCCAAACCCTGCATCATCGGTGACAAGGTCAACTTGATGTGAGCCTAAATCATGAGACAATGTAACTGTCACTTCTTTCGAGGCCACAATACCTTCACTCGATTCGAGATTGATTTGAATTTCAAATGATTCGTCGAGGACAACAGTGTGTTGATCGGAAAGGTGAGAAGTGTTTGTTACGGAGATTGTCACTGTTGTATCTAAAACAACATCATTCCGTGGATAAATAGGTCCGACAGATACTACTGTCGTGGTGTAATTTCCATGTTCATCAGCACCAACAACGCCAAGGTAATATCCAGTTCCATCCACAAGCGTTTGTCCAGAAGCATCTTGGATGAGCTCAATACTGGTGACCGAACTATCCACGGTCTCTGCAACATTCATTCCGCTCACATTCGAGAATGATGATGTGCTTACAAAGATATGATACTCTTCCACACTCGAATTTCCTGCATCCCATGAGACGAGAATGGCACTCCCCTCATCATCAGGGCGATCGCTCGCACTGACATTTTCTATCTGGCCAGGAGCAGGTGGAAAGGGAACTGTTACATTGAGAGGTTCGGAAAGATTGCTGACAATTCCGAAATCATGAATCGAACGAACGTAATAGGAATAGGTTGTGTTTGCTACGACATTGACATCAATGGATAGATTTGAGATTGTAGAATCATATGGCTGTGCAACAGTGTCAACTGTTCCACCAAGTGGTGTTCGATACACAGCAAAATTCAACAAACCTTCACCGAAATAAGATTGGTTTTGCCATGCGATTTGAACCATTGTCGATGTCAGTTGGTCCAGCCTCAATACCGGTGTGGGTGGAACAACAAGATTTGGAGCTCCGTCCGAGTAAAGAATGCTAAGGGCGACTAAATTCACTGAACCTTGTGCGGAACTGTTGAACGGCATATCAAATGAAAACGTCCCGTTTCCAAGAATCATTTTTTGATTCATTATGTTGGTAAGATTACCGATGATGTGTGGATTGATATCAACAATAAAATCGGCAGTGTATCGAATGGACATATTGCTCAGGACAAATGTTCCATTTCCGCTTGAGTCGTAGCTCATGTTGAATGTTGACATTTTCACTCCGTATCCGTCGGTTGAATAGCTCCATCCATTTGATACCAATGAGAGAACGTTGGCGAGTTGATTTGACAAATCGGGTATTTGCAATGGTGAGGAGCCTGCCGCCCCGTTTCCAGCATACCCTTCGGCAGAGACATCCATATCTCCATTTTTGTCAATGTCGTACATCGCCCTGTGCCAAGTGCCAATGTAGACGCCTTTTTGATTTCCTTCTCCTGCAGCAACAACCTGATCTGTTATGCCATCGCCATCAAAATCGAGTGTTTGGACCATCGTTGGGTTCGTCCATGGTTCGAGATAAAATTCGGTGGAATTCAAGCTTGACTCGGTGACATGATGGCCGACGAGTTTTCCTTCTTTCGTTGCGGGATTGTTGTCGGTAATTCCTGCATCTGGTATGAACACTGAAAATTGACCATCGCCATCGTGGTCAAAGATTCTTGCTGAAGTCAAATCCAAAGCTGATGTTTGTGTTGAAATTGACCATGTCGAGCCAGTATTGTTGGCGAAAACAAGGCCCTGTGGGCTTGAAGCGATGAAATCGATGTCTGAATCTCCATCAAGGTCACCGGGGATTGCTCCTGATGGTAAACCGTCAAAGACCACCGATGTCGGAGAAAGCCCAGTAGATGCTTGATAAATCACTTCAGTGCTGTGAACTTCAAACGAATTATCGGTCACGATGGCGGTATAATCCGAATTAGGCCCGTCGAATTTCATGACATAGAGTGCGACGAGTGTAGCGGGGACCGCTGAATTGTTTTCGTTAATGGTGGCGTTCCCGTTCTGACCAATAGCCGCAAACACGGTATTCCTAGCATCAAATTCTTGCAGTGCAACTTCGCCATTGTTTCGAATGGTGATTAAATCCGAGGCCCCATCTCCCGTGAGGTCTCCGACTGCAATGTCAATAATGGTTTGAGAAATAGAATTGTTAACCTGTTGGTCAAACTGACTGGTTGTTGTGTTGTACATATGAATACACAATTTGCCTGAGGTAAGGTTGACCGATGCAACATCTGCAAATCCATCGCCGTCAAAATCATCAGCAAGCACCCTATTACTTGCACAAGTCGAATTCGATGCGATGGAAGAAACACCTCCACTTGACATTGAAAACACATGGATTTCTGTTGATGTGCCGTTTTGTGCAAGTAAAACCACATCGTCAAGTGCATCTCCATCAACGTCGCTGGTTTGAATGTCTTTGACTTGACCAATTGGATAAAATCCGCCACCTACGTTTGATTGATATATCGTATCGAGGTTAATTGAATCGATGGTTAAGCCATAAGGTAGGAAAATATCTGAAGAATTGGACATGGAATTGACTGTAGATGAAATTGTATCAACCACTGCTCCCCCATCAAACACATTTTGGTCGCCGATGGGACCGTACGAAGGGTCGGTAAAATTCCATTCATTTTGCCCATCTTCGTCGATATCGAGCCAAAGTTGGCCAGGTGATTGATAAGAAGATGTGGTTTGAATCATGAATGTGGCATTCTCAACGGTGGTATTTCGCACGAGATTAATCGATACAGTCGTTGTAGTTTGACCACCCAAATCAAGTTGAAATTGGGCGGAACCGTCTGAAAAATTTACGATGCTACCTCCACCATCAGCATGTGCAGGAAGTAAAGGGAAAATGAATGCTGAAAGAACCATACATGTCAAAAAAGCCACTTTTTTTTGCCGGGACATATGCTTGCCTCGATTGGCTGACTGTATTTCTATTCAATATGCTTACGGTATCCTCAAAATTCTTCAAAATGCACAAAAATCTGTTTAGATTTATTTTACACAAGATTATCAATGAGATAGTGTAGTTTGGTACAATGGCAATCCATCATCGAAATCGAATTCACATCTCAATTGGAGATGTTGTCATCGATTTAGAAGGTTCAACCATCCAGGTCGACGAAGAATTTGACCTTCTGAAGGGTGACGATTCTTGGTCACACCTGATTGAAAAATTACGAGACGCAAGAGAACTTGCCGTGGAGGCTGCTGTTCGTGCAGTCAAAGATGTAGGCCTTCCTGAGCGAGGTTCTGCGTTCTTGGCACTGGTCAAAAAGTCTGCATTACAACGCAAACCTGACCAAGTTCTCGGTGCGATTCACTATCTAAGGGAGGTTGAGGGGAAGTCCGACTGCCCTCCTCGTGTCATTGAAGATTTGTTTGAAGATGCAGGTCTTGAAAAACCAGGAAACCTTTCACTCTATCTTAACCGACTTCGAGAAAAAGAATACCTATGCATTCCAGACGGTGTCGAAGACAAAAACAGATACGCAATACTTACACCCGAAGGCCGCGCCCACCTCGACAAGCGTTCGCTTGAATGAGGTGTAAGTATGGTCATGTCGGGTGGAGGGCAAGGTGACCCTCGAGACGACCCTGATACTCACGAAGATGCGGAAGTGATTGATGCCTCCTATCAAAACCACAAGGGGGCGATTTTTCGCGGGGGGCGGCATTCAGGTTCAAATTTCAAAAGAGCCATTCTTGATGGTGCAGACCTTACGGGAGCAGATTTTACAAAATGTGACTTTCGAAAAGCATCGATGATAGGTGCGGACCTCATGAAATCCGCTTTTGATGGGTCGGATTTCCGTGGTGCTGATCTAAAAAAAGCAAGATTGAATCTATCGAATTTTCGAAATTGTCGACTTCAGGGAGCAGATTTGAGGGGTATTCGAGGAAAGTATGCAATTTGGCAAGATAGCGATTGGTGGAATGCCATTATCGACGATGATTTACGCAAAGCCCTTGCAAAAAAATGGCCGCGACCTCAAGATTCTTCATCTTGAAGTTCAAGGGTCACTTTCTGGTTCATAGCAAGTCTTGCTTGAGTATTGAGGATTGGCAAAACCGACATTGCAAAACATAGTCCAAGAACTGTGGACCATAGATACACAGTTGTCATATACGTGATTTGTAGCGATTGATTGAGACCTATTTTGGATTGACGGTAAATATCAAAACTTGTGATAAACACAACACAAGTACCAAGGCCAACACCAACACCTGCAATTTTTGAGCCTACAGCATTGAGTTGACGTAACATCAAGCCCCCTACAATACTCGTGCATCCCGCAATGCCGAGACCAACCGCTTTGTAAAGGAATGATGATTCTTCTTGATTGACTTTTTCAAATGCACGATAATCATCCAACGTTGTGTTTTCATCGGTCTGTCGGTTTGAATTTTTGAGTAGAGTATCAACCTCGGCATCACTCAAATCAGAGAAATGGTACATCAAGTTTGAATACGCAAAAAGGAGAAGTAGAATTCCACCGATAACCATGAAAGTACCAATGTTCTTTGGTCCTTTCGTGTCTGGGCGTGGTTCAAACATTGGACTCACTCCACAAGCAAGTGTTCAACCATAGCCAAACGAAGTTCTTCGGGAATTGCAACTGGTTGAATGGAGATCATGTCCACACAAACAGTGGTTTGGGAAGATGACCAAACCATCGTTCCGAGTTGGTTGGTCATGCTGTACTCCCACACACAAGATGAAGAACCAATTTTTGACATCGAAATTTCGATGGTGATGATGTCGCCATATCGAATTGGTGCATGAAATTCAGAATCAATATGTTTGATAGGAAAGCCAACGCCAATATCATCCAATATCTGTTGATAGTTGTATGGAGTAAATTGCTCCCATGCATCCTCAAACAATCGATGACATAAATCGTAAATTCGAGGATAATATGCAATTCCGGCTAAATCAATCATTGGAAAATCGATTTTACGGGTGCATTGAACAGCCATGTGAAGTGCTCAAGGCGGTAGTGTATGAATGCTAGGGTTGAATCATATTTTCGTGCTACCCTGTGTGCTTATATTGGTCAGCCAATTCGGTGGAACGAGGCCTGTTAGGGTAGTCTGGATATCCTTCATCCCTGCGGAGGATGAGACCCGTGTTCGAATCGCGGACGGGCCGCTCATTGGTCACCTTCATAGCCGCCAATCATCTTAATCTGTTCTTTAAGTTCGTTAATTTCAATCAATGCATTTTCACAAGGCATCTCGCCCCATCGGTCGGTATTATCGGACTCAAACCATGGATTTGACTCAAACAATCGGCAAATGCTTTTCGCAAGCGAGGGATAGATGACTGCGGCTCGAAAAACAAAAAGACGATGATACCAAGATGGATGTTCTTTGATTTCAGATGGACACTGGGCAAGAAATTCGACCGTTTGAAACAATTCATCAAATTCTTCCGAATGGGTGAAGTCGTTGGATGTGTCCTCGGAGATCGTGGTCCACCAATCTTGTCGGGGCTTTTGAAATTCAATTTTGTAGCCCGAAATACAAGGGTTCTGGAAATCTATTCGCCATTTCCAATTGTTTGTACCTTGAATGAGAATTTGGCTTTTGCCAAAATCAATCTCAGCATCGCATCGGTCGCTAAAAAATTTCTCCAAGACATCGGAAATTGGACTTTTCACATATCCATAAGTTCTCACCAATGCAATTCTCAATGGGTGCAATTCCTCATGATGAAAAAAGACGTTGTCATTTAACAGACCTAAGACATAGGAGCACATGAAATCTATACCTGGTTGCATAGAGGTATTACCAATTTGTATACACGCCTTGGTTGGTGATTGAACAAGTTGATTCAAGGGGTGGACTTCAACTGGTTCGAACGTTGTTCGAATGAAGGGGTTTCGTAAGGCATCAAGCCACGATTGCATGTTGATTCGGTAGAGGGCTAAATTTCCTTTGACAATCATCCTCATCTCATCTTGAAAATAAATTCGTTCTGAATTTCGCTCGATAATGTCCTTAAACAGTTCGAGCGACTTTTCGTAACTAACGACAACGCCTTCAAACTCTTCGAAGATTTCTTGCTTGGCGGTCTTGAACAAAGGAGTTGTGCTTTCTGCCCCGAACAACATATCGAGAATCGAATCTGACATATTCAAAACCATTCGCCAGTGTATTTAACCGTCGAGTCTCCAATCCACAATCTTCCATCCCTGCTCACGGGCATATTTTCGTAAACTGGATTCGGGGTTAACTGCAATTGGATGGCCGCACTCGCGCATAAACCATGAGTCGGCCATCGTGTTTCCGTACCCATAACAATTCCATAGCTTAGAATTTGACAATTCAGCATCACGTTGCATGATGGGGACCTTGCCCTTTCTGCGAGGAACCGACCAGCCGCGTTCAGAACCAGAAAGGCGGCCATTTCGCTCGCTTGGACCGCAGCCATATACCACATCGATGCCGAGCACCTTAGCCATTGCCTCTGCCATAGGAGCAACTGTTGCAGAAATGAGCACAAGTCTGTGTCCCTGTGCTTTGTGCCATTCAATACACTCTCGTGCTTCGCTTGGCACATACTTTGCTAACTTGTTTGTTGCAAGCTCAACGGACATCGTTTCAAGCACATCCCATGAAGCTAAACAGAAATGGCCTCGATTTCTTGCTGAATCATACAATGACCTACCACGTAACACATTTCCCATGAAGCCTAAGGACCACATCATTGTACCAAGCGGAATTCGCCATGGGCGTTTTTTCGCAAGATGAGCGGTTAATGTTTTTTCGCTCGAGGCATTCAATAACGTGCCATCAAGGTCAAAATAAGCGGTGATTACCTCGCCCATTGAATAAACTCATCCATCACCACTACATGAGAAGAGCGGATGATTCAATGATTCAAACGTAATTATCGTGATTTGATTCTGCTTCGGCCATGCCATAGACACGGCGACCTGCACGGTGATCTTGCCACCAAGTAAGCCATTGCCCAAGATTCCTTGTGATGAAAAAGCCGACCTTTCGTGGTGTTAAGCCGTGGTTTCTCAGTTGTTGTTCATGATTCAAGTTTGCTACAATAGCCTGTGCAGTGCAACCTGGGTTCGCTGAAACAAATCGGATAATTTCATCCTTCAATCGTTGAAAGCGAGCCCGCTTCTGACCGCCTATGCCTCCGTTTTTTTGCATAGACCAAAAATCATAGTGAACCATTATCAAAGAATCGGGGGGATTCCTACTGGAATTCAACCGGTTGTGTCGTCTTCCAATTTGCTGTAGCGAGTTTCTTTGCTTTACCATCAGCGATGATAGGATGGATATCATTAAGGCGCCCATGCATGCCTTGAACTTGGAATTTTACACGGAGTTCTGCAACACGGTCACGCATCAAAATCTCAACATGTTCTGGCTCAAGGTCGATGTGAGCGAGAAGCGTTCCTTCTACAGCACATAAAATTTGGAGTTGTTCGTTGGAGAAGACCATTTTTGGTCTAAAATTCCAATCGTCTGGGTGCAACATCCATACAGAAATATCAAGCGAAAGTGAATCTCGAATGTTAACTCGACTGATTTCGACTGTCTCCACCATACCGCTCAACCTATTCCAAAAGTCTTTGATTGATACACCTTTCTCTTTACATCGATGATTCATTTGTTGCAACTTCGGTTAGTGAAGGACGACCGATCAAGATTTGTATGGTCAATTCCCAGTCATTGCCGGGGTCTGGGTCTGGCATACCTGGAACAAATGAATCAGGGTCAGATTGGTCAGCACTCACAATCCATATCCATTCTCCAAGGCCATTGAGTGTAGCGTTCCCACGGAGCAATTCGAAAAGGAGTTGTTCCTTCGAGTCAGAAGAGTACAACGCATTTTCAGGTTGGATGTTGAATTCAAGTATTTCGATTTCAGCCTTCGCAGATTCTTGGTTGGAGTAATTTCCTTCTTCTGTTTGTTTTGATGTTCGTAGACCATCATCCATGATTCGAAGAACGAGTGAAAAATTATCATATGGTGGGGCAATATCTTGATCCAACTCGAGCAAGGCGCGAATTTCCATAATTCGACCAACCTCAGAAGGTGTCATATTGACTTCCCAAGATTCGCCTTGCTCAAGGTATTCATCCCAAGAATATTCGATGGTTTCGTAAATCCAAACAACCTCATAAAGTCGTTGGACAATGGAGATCTCAAATGTTCCATAAGAGCTCGCACCTTGTCCATCGCTTACAACGACACTACCTTTGAGAACGCCGGAAGAAGTAGTCGGTACAATGACCGTTGCTTCAGCAGCATCGACATCATTTCTTGGGTCTGTATCCCCGTCGGTATCTTGAGTCCAATCAAGGTCCCAAGCAAACATGAGCTGTGCACCTTCTGGGTCATAGGTTGCAGATGCATCGAAAAGAATTGAATCACCAGCCCGTACTTGCTCGGGGAATGTTAGGTTAAGCATCGGAGCACCATTGACTGTGATAACTTGAGTGGATTCGTCGGTGCCACCTTGGTCGTTGGTCACCTTTACGGTCACAGTATACTGACCAAATTGGAGATAACTATGTGAAGTAAAGGCAGAAACTGTTTCGGCTGTTTGACCATCACCAAAATCCCATTCATATGAAACAAGCACACCCTCTACTGCACTTGACTCTCTGGCATCAAGTGTGACCATCTCGCCAACCTGAATCAATTGGGGATAGGCGACGAGTTCTGCACGAGGATTGACTGTCGTATCCAAAATACCTGTGCAACCAGCAGTGACTTGGCAAAGCAGAAGAAGGGTGAACAACAGGCTTGAGGACTTCATTCGTCCTATCGCTCGTTGCATGAATTTGCGTATTGGTTCTCCTTTCTAATAGTTCGTCTTCATCATGTCAAGGTGTCTTTGTTTTCTTACAAGTTGACTTGATGCGAAATATCCCCAAGAATTTCCGCGTCCTCATATGGGTCATCAAGGTTTGAAACATCAACGATTTCGACTTCGTTGGTTGTCGAAAAATCTTCCATTTCATTGCTGGCAAGAATCACATTGACATCTACTTCACCAACATCGTACTCGGGTGTTGCAACCTCAACTTTTTGTTCAATGGATGTATCATCATCATCTTCGAAAAGGACCTCCGCTGATTGTTCAAATTCTTCTTTCATGTCATTAAACTGTTCTCGAAGCAAATCGTCTTCATCCAAAGGTTCGCCATCGCTCTTTTGCTTTGCTGACGAAAAAAATCGACGAAGCCAATCAGTTAGCGCCATGTTCAACCAAAATAGCTCCTCCTATGAGAATGATGTGAAGACTTGACTCAATGGAAAAGTGCGTGATGTTCAAATGCCTGCACATCTCGTTGGATTCATGGGTGTTGATTTCTTTGAAGGTGAACGCGTGCTCGCGTTTGACTTAGAAACCACTGGAATTTCCACTTCAAGAGACCGGATTGTCCAATATGCTCTCATTGGCTCAGATGTCGATGGTACCTCAATTCACTTGGACAAATTGGTTCATCCACAACGCAAAATTCCGAGAGATTCAAGTGAAATCCACGGAATATTCGATGCAGATGTTCAGGATGCCGAGCCTTTTTCTCACCATTCAAAAAAACTTGCTGAACTGATGAATGGTGCTATTATTGTGGGCCATAATGTCCGCCAATTCGACCTTGCTATGCTCGAACAAGAATTTCTTCGTCTCGGTCAACTTGCTCCGAAACCTAAAGCAATTTTTGACACGCTTGAAATTGTAAGAAGACTCAAAGTTCCGCGGCCACACAATTTGGGAAGTCTGTGTCGCCGACATCATATCGATTTATCAAACGCCCATACCGCTGGGGCAGATGCTGCTGCAACGCTTCTGCTTTTTTGGCAACTCTCACTCGATTACGCCCCCATGTTTCGAAAATCCATTGAGGAATTAGAACGCTGGTTTGCCCATGGTGATATCACAAATCAAGACGCTTCGGAATTAGGTCGAAGTCTTGATGATTTACCACTTGTCGACTCCGAAGGAAAAATTCGCAGAGATGGAGACCAGCTCATCCTCGCTTTTGGCAGACATCGCGGCGAGGATGTAAAAATCGTAGCAAAGGATGACCCCGCCTATCTCCATTGGATGTTATCGCCAAATGGATTAGATGATGAGCATATTCGAACTGTTATTCGAAATTACATCAATGCTTGACCTTGATCTGAGATAGGATTCCATGGAAGTACATCGCACCAATGGCCAACTCGAATTGAATCATTTCGCATCATGGCTGAAGAGATAAATGTGACACCTTTGTGCGAATCCCACATTTCTTCAAACGCTTCTTTTCCTCTTCCATCAAAATTCGCCGTAAAACGTTGGCCGGTTGGGAGAGGGTGTCCCTCGGTTGAGGATGGCTCACACAATTCAACAATCGCTACACCACTTGATTCATCGTAGCTATGGATGAGGACAACCATATCCATGAAGTCGCCCGAGTGCAACGTTCCAGTTGCTTGACGCCAATTCCACCAATGCGGGCACCACGCCTTAAAATCGCAAAATCCTCCACAGGTTTCCTCTCCAGGAATTGCTGGAAGGGGTTGATCGGATATCTGTGTTGCTTCCCAAGCTGCGTACGCGTCTTCAAGAACGCTTGGTCCCGATGCTGGCCATTTTGAAGCCGTTTTTGTGTACCAACCTTCGGTACGAACTTCTGGGGCATTCGGATTATTGGCAAGTAATATGTCTCTGTACATTCGGAGTTGACGATTGACTTCTTCCTTCAACTTCGTCTCTGGTGCATTTCCTGTTTTCAAATCTGCAACCAACCAACCAGTCATGTTGCCATCCATATCAACATCAGCGAGAAGTAAATCAAGTCGGCCCATGAGGCGACCATCGCGGGTTTTTAATTCTCCTTCTACAGCGATGACATGTTGTTGCAATTTTTTCCACAAACCATAGGAAATTCGCTCTGGAGCAAGGCCTTTGACCCCGATATGATCAAGAAGCATGATGACTCCACCTCGCTGCTGTCGTTTTGCTTCAGTGAATTGTTCTTCTTTCCACATCGGACGGCGGGGAGTTGATAGAAAGACCGCTTTTTCTTCGTCCCATCGGTTTTGAAGCATCTGCAATGCACAATCAGGAAACCACCCCATTTCCATATCTTCTTGGTCAGAAATGTCCATGTTGAGTAAATCTTCAATCGAAGCGTGAACGGCCGTTCCAAGCGATGCAGCCATGCCCGCTTTGCGAGGGAAGCCTTGACGACTTAACCAATACATACGTGGACAAGTTTCGTATCTATTCCATGCAGAGGGCGAGAGTTGATGTTTTCGCTCCTCTTTGTCCTCGGTCATGCTTGTTGGTCACCCTCAAGAATGATGAAGGCTTTGATTCTAAACTTAGGAAAGATTTGATACCTAAGGCGATCAAGCAACGATTATGGAAGGCCCAATTGTGAAACTCAACAAGCCGGTAAAAGAAAAAACATTGGTCATTACCTGTTTTCCAAGCATCGGCATGGTATCAAGCATCGTAGCTCACTACCTCATTGATAACCTCGAATTGGAATTTGTTGGCGGCGTGATTGATGACCGCCTCCCTCCTCTTGCTATCGTTAAAAATGGGGAGCCACTCCCTCCAATCCGGGCTTACAGTGGAAAACGAAAATGTTCGATTCGTGGGTGCGATGAAGTCATTCTCCTCATGAGTGAACTTGTTGTTCCCGACCCTCTTGTTCATCGATTAGTCTGGTCCATGTTAGAATGGTCGAAAGAAAACAATATCGAAGCGGGCGTTCTTATCGATGCATTCGCAAAAGATGGTTTGAGCGGTTCTCTCGATGGTTCTGAGCCTGTCATCAACTATGAGGATACTGAAGCTATCGATGTCATTGGTATCGGGGCAAATGAAACCACACGCGAACTTTTGTCCAGCATGGGTATCCAATTAGCTGAAAGTGGCGTGGTTCGAGGAATGAATGGTGGATTGCTTGCTGAAGCCATGCGACGAGGCATCGATACCATGTCTTTGATGGTCGAAGCAGACCCTCGCTTTCCAGATGCCAGAGCTGCAGCCGCCCTCATTGAACATCTCAATCTCCTCCTACCAACCATTGACCTCGACCATAAACCACTCCTGCAAGAAGCAGAAGAAATCGAATTGTCCATCAAAGCGATGATGGAAGGAATGGATCTCAATTTGGAACACTCATCAGGACCAAATTCAATGCTCTACGGCTGAAGACGTTCGAAAATACATCACGATATTGGCAATTCCAATGCCAAGGAGTATTATTGAGAACCACATCGGTGCAAGAAACAATGTGTCGTAAGGAAGATGGGCGAAATCAAGTAGGGATTCACCTCTTGAAAAGCGGCCTCCGAGTGATGCAGTGAGTAATATTGTACCAACAGCAGTCATACCTATCGAAGCATGAGCAACAGCACTCTTCATGTTGGACCAAACTTCAAAACCAAACTTTTTCCTCACCATCAAAACGGCAATAGCAAGGCCAATGCCACTCATTGAAAGAAATAATTTCGTTGCGAGAATAGAAGATTGAACATCATCTCCTGGACTTGACTGAATCCCTGAAAAAATGGCTAAGGGGGTCGCAAGTAAACCAAACACAAGGGCACCATGAGCAATGGTATCAGCTTTTTTTATCAAGATCTCAAATTTCCAAATGTTCATCACACCAAGAACGCTGAGAAGAAAGCACGCCCCTGAAAGGGCAAATGCACCCACCACCATTTCAGTTCCAACCACATGTAATGTTGGAGGTGTTGGAAGCATCAGAGTTCCCCTCCTTGGTCATCGTCTTCATCTTCTATGAATAGGAAATTTTTCTGTTGGGTTTGACGTGGTGATGACATCAGTGTTGCGAGGGCGAGATAAAATCCACAAGAAAAGATGAGGAGTGAAATGGATTGAATATACATTGCAGTATTGTCAATGTCGATGTTATCGTTCAAACTTGAAATTTGTAGCCAAGGGGTGGTCTGCTCGATGTCGTTTCCTTGTAATGTGACTCGCCATTCTACAATGTCAGGGGATAATGTGGCTGGAATGACGATTTCCCAACGCTGTTCATCTTCTTGCTCGGCTACAAAACTATGGGTCTGCCCACCTTGTAAACGCCATTCCACAAGCACACTCTCAACCTCGATGGTGGAAAGGACAAATGCAGTTTCCTCACCATTGTTTCGCTGTGTTGGGAGGATTGTGTTAGAATCGATTCGTGGTAAGTTTTCGGGGACAGGTAACACCTCAATTTGTATGGGCTGGTCAGATATACCAAAGAATGGTGTGTCACTTTGTTGTGCCGAACCATGATGAACAGATGCATAAAATGTGTAGATCCCACTGCTCGTAGGTGCTCGTAGCACCCATTCAACAGCGATACTTGAACCAGAATGTTGCACCTCAAGATAATTTTCGTTGCCTCCCCCTGAATGACTTATTGTGGTCCAATCTTCATCTTCAGGTGTGTCCTCAAAACCGGTGGTATCGGTAAGAAGAAAGACCCCGATGAGACTCGTTTGAAGTTGGTCAAGATTGGATACTTCTACTCGAACTGAAGTTGGTAATCCTGCGTATGCCGTCGAAGTTTGTTCCAATGTAATTGTATAGGGAGATGTTGCATTCAAATCTGCATCGCCATGGCACGCTCCGCCGCATTGCATGTCTTGCGTGGATGGGCCAACACCACCTGGATTGGCTTGAGAAAATGATGAAAGAATCAAGAGTCCGATGAAAAGAACAAGTGTCTTCGTTGAAGGTTTCATTGTGAAGCCCCCTTTCTAAACATCAAAAGAAAGACAACAACTCCTGCAAGAAGGATGACTGTTGAAAACAATATTGGGAGCATTGGAGTTTGTTCGGCTTCCAGTTGAACTTGGCTAAAATCAATGGTTTCAGATTGACTTTGTCCTGCTTGTAATTCTTGGTCGTTCACGACTGGAACGATAGAGAACGACTGCTCGATAGCCAGACTGCTCTGTCCATCAAAGGTGAGCCTACTCGTCTCGCCAATCAATCGGCCATCTTCATAAATTCGAAACAGTGCATCTGGACCATCCCATGCCCATGAAAGTGAAAATTTCTCTTGTGATTGCTCAAGAATGACATTTGAAACTCTCGGGCCTTGGACAGACTGGAATGTTTGTTTTGTTTCTGACATTGCACCGGATGAATCTGTCACCATAAGTTTGACTTCAAAATTTGTAGGTGCAATGATTTCCAAAACTGAGTCAGACCCGACAAAGCGACTTTGACCATCACCTGTATTAAGATACCAAGCAAATGAGACAAGACTGCCATCGGGGTCAAAAGATGTTGATGCATCGTATCGTACTATTTCCCCAGTCCATACCACCTCGGACTGAATTTCGAAATCCGCCGTGGGTGGCGCATTTTGGATCATGAAGGTGAATTCAAATGTTTGTCCTTCATCGTCACCATCTGACAATTCTATCACTAATTTCCATTGTTGTCCTGGGCCAACTTTGGATGCCGGAACGACCATTTCATCATCGAGGGTACCATCACGAAATCCATTTCTATACCATGATATTGAATAATCAATGCTATCATCATCAGCGTCAAAAAACGAAATTGAAGGTACTAAATCCTGCTTGGCAATTGGCTGTTCTTCTAATTCAACTGCAACGGTTGGAATCGAATTAAGAATAAGCACGGAAGCCGAAGTTGTCACTTCACTCACATCTTCACCATCCGATAGTACGACAGATGCACTCCATTGATCCCCTTTTTTGGTGTATTCGCTTGGTAAGGTTGTTGAAATTCCTGTGTCAACTGATGCTTCACCATTGTTCCACATGACCGAAAAAATGGAGATTGCATCTCCATCTGCATCCGTTGCTGCAAAATCAAACGTCAAGTCTTCGTCTGATGGATTTTCAATTGAACCAAGAGTAATACTCATGAGGTGTGGTGGAGAATTTTGAATGAGAATGAGGTCGGATGGAGTCCAATTCGACCAACCAAATCCGTCGAACACACGAACTATCGCTTGCCATGATTCGCCTTTCGTTGTGCTCGATGAAGGCAAAGTAGCACGTGTTTGCTCTTCAACTTCAACACCATCACGAAGCCAAGAAATTTGATGCTCTTGTTCGGTATCACCCTCTTCATCTGCGATGGTCCATGCGACAACAATGTCATCGGACGATGTTGGGGTTGAAGGCGTAACTGAAATCGAAGTTATCGTTGGTCCTGAGTTATTTGAACCAACAAAAACACTAGGGCTTGTCACTTCAACCGAATCAATGCCATCATCGAGAACAAGGACGGCTTCCCAAGTATCACCAATCCTTGTCGCAAGGCTTGGTACGGTCGTGAGGTTATCGAGACTGTCGATTCTTTGCCCATCAACTTTCCAAAATAAGGAGGATGAAATGCTATCACCATCATCATCTGTGGTTGAAAAAGTGGCCAAAAGGTCATCTTCGGTTACTGGTTGGGTGGGTGAAATCACAAATTCGACGGCTGAAGGAAGAGTATTCGTGATAGTAATGGTTGCCGAGGTTACACTTTGACCTGTATCGAACCCATCAGAAGGCGTGACCACAACAGACCACTGCTCGCCTCTGGTGGTTTGGGATGATAGCACCGTGGTTGTCGTAACACCTGTGACAAGCGAGCCATCTTTGAACCACTGAATGGTTGTTCCTGATTGCTCATCACCGTCGAGGTCAAAATAATCGTAACTGAGAACCAAATCGTCGCTCGTAGTAGGGTTCTCAGGACTGATGACAACATTTGAGACTGAAGGAGGATTGTTTGCATCAACAAATTCTGAAATCTGGACGGATGCTGTCCCTTTAATGTCATTTTTATTGGAACCGCCACCATCTGCATTCAACACAGCGACACTGATGGTCACATCACCGCTACCGATGGTAGGTGCTGTCCAATCGACCTGCCAAGCGTTACGTTGGAAATCGTTGTGGGTTGCTGAGAGTTTATTCGTCGATATTTGAACCATCGTACCAGGATTGGACAATTCACCTTTGGTGACCTGCAGTGAAAAACCACCTGTTGAATGGACAGGATTGACCGAACTAATGTTGATTGTGTAAGTCGTACCAGCAACATAAGCCGAGGGATATCCTTCAAGTGTTGGCGTTAACAAAGATGATGGTGTGTGACACGAACACCCACTTGAACTGTTGAAAACACCATCATCCCTACTTTGGCTCAGCGGCGTGGCAAAAAGCGAAACAAGGAGAAGAGTAGAGAGCAGCAGCGTTCTAACCTTCATAGACAGAAAATCATGGTGGAGTTTTTTATTCTTCGTTTTGATTTGAGCCAAAATCAAACAATGTTGTTCGATTTGGCTTTGCTTCAACAGTTTGATTTGATTCAATTGCACCTGTACGAACGCCGGATGGATTCAATTCAATGCTGGATGAAAATCGTTGTTCATCCCAAATCTCTACCCCAAGTGTCTCAGCTTTCGCTCGTTTGGAACCTGCATTTTCTCCAGCGAGGAGGACGGATAATTTGCTTGACACACTACCGACCACCTTGCCACCATGCATCCGGATGAGGTCCTCAAATTCTTTTCGGCCTTGGCTTAGTGTTCCTGTAATACAAAATGTCATTCCATCAAATACAGCACCTGCCGTTGAGGTCACGACTTCATTTTCGACATTGACATGCTTCATGAGTTCGACGATCATCGCCATTCGAACATGAAGACCGTCGCGAATGTGCAAAGCCACAACATCACCTACGCCTTCAATGGCTTGCATTTGTCGAAGTGCTTGATTCTCAGAATACGGTTTTCCTTGTTCATCTTTCTGAGGGCCAAACTGTTCACTATCAGTCTCAGCAAACGCAAGTTCAACCCATTCTAAAAGGGATTGAAGTGATTGCAAATGTTTTGCGATGGCCATGCCAAGTTCTGGGCCAATTCCAGGAAGCCCGAGGGCATGAAGGAATTTTGAAAGGGTCATCGTTTTGGTTTTTTCAAGTTCACCAAGAACATTGAGAGAGGACTTTTCACCCATTCGCTCAAGGCTTTGTAAATCATCAAGGGTCAATGTGTACAAATCTGCAATTGAAGAAATTTTGCCTGCTTCGAGCAACTGTTCAACTAATTTTTCGCCAACGCCATCCATTTCCAAAGCACGACACCAGTACAATATTGCACGACCTGTTCGAGCGGTACATGCAAGGTTGATGCATTTGAGAAATGCACCTTCCAATTCCACTTCGCCTGAACAAGCTGGGCAAGTATTTGGAATTAGAATGTCAAATGATGTGGGAAGCTGCCCGTTAAATTGCGAACCATCGGCGTGAAATCGGTTGTTCAAATCATGCTGTGAAGCCTTACCTAAACTCGATTCTATTTTTGGAATCACGTCGCCCCTTCTGACAATTTTGACTTTGTCGCCAATGGCTAAACCAAGTCGTTCAATCTCTCCGACATTGTGCAATGTTGTGTTTTCAACGGTCACTCCTCCTACCCTTTGGGGAGCAATCTTCGCTA
This sequence comes from Candidatus Poseidonia sp., assembly GCA_030827365.1. Taxonomy (GTDB): domain Archaea; phylum Thermoplasmatota; class Poseidoniia; order Poseidoniales; family Poseidoniaceae; genus Poseidonia. The sequence goes on from JAUREO010000002.1 coordinate 60,110, forward strand.
CGGGGGTGATGTTACCAGTTCTCCCGGTTTGCCAAACAACATCGAGGAGAACAGAAGTGGCTTCTTCTGGTGGGAATTTCCAAGCAAGAGCCCACCTCGGGTGATGTGCTGTTTTTCCAAGTTGTTCTCGATACTGTAAATCATCGACCTTGAAGACGACGCCATCGATTTCGTATCTAAAACCTGAACGCTTCTTCTTCCACTCAAGCGTAACATCACGCAATGCTTCAATGGATGTTTCAGGCATTTTAGAACGATGAATACTCCATTCTGCAGGCTCGATGGTTGAATGTTCGATAAGCCAAGCAAGCACTTCGGAATCATAGGTAAAATGTGGAGGTGCGTCGCTTTTCGTATGACGGAAGTGCTCCTTAGGAAATTGGGCATCGTAGGCATGGAATCGTAAATCCGCGGCGTCTGCTTTTCCAATTTCCAATTTCTGCCGCAATGCTCCAGCCGCAAGATTACGGGGATTTGGCGAAATGTGTTTGTATTTTGACTCAAAAATATCGAGCGGCATCACCACTTCACCTCGCACATGAATGTCGATATTTGCATTCAATTGAATAGGAATGTTGGGTATTTTGAGCACGTTTCTCGTGACATCTTCGCCCCGTTCACCGCTTCCTCTCGTCGCTGCACGAACAAGACGGCCGCGTCGATATTCGATGGATAAGGCTGAACCATCGAGTTTGGGTTGTGCTAAGAAATTCAAAGCACCATTTGTTGTCGTTCGAACAAAATGGGCAATTTCATCTTCGGTCGTTGCTTTATCCAAACTCAACATTGGAAACATATGGTCGACTTTTTGTGTGCCTGGGTCTATGTCTGCACCAACTCGGTTGAGTTGTGGATGCTCTGGAGAAAGTCTTTTGAGTTCATCCCATAGTTCATCGAATTCAGCATCTGTAATTTCAGTCTGGGCTTGATTGTAGTACAGATCGGAATGGTACGCAACTTGTTCTGCAAGCCATGAAATGCGCTCTACGACGGGCAACTGTGCGTCGTCTTGAGCCATATTTCTCCAACTCTTCAACCATTCTTGAACCCTTGCGCACCTACTCAAGGAAGTTCAATTGGCCTGTTGATAGGTCATAGATGCATGTCACGATTTTGACTTCACCGTTAGTCACTGCACGGGCGATAATGTCGGAATGTTTGGTCAACCTCTTCGCTGTTTGAATGGTTGAAGATTGCACCGCGTTGGTTGTATCATCTGCTTGTCCTTCAATGAGATGAGAGATATGCTCAACGAGGTGCAACAGATTTGGTGATTGGGGCGAATGCCCTTCCAAATGTTGCATGGTTGCCCCTATAGCACCACACATGGTGTGCCCCATAACAACGATGAGTGGGCAATTCAACTGGACAACTGCGAATTCTAAACTTGCAATTTGAGTCTCTGTTGCTATGGCACCTGCAGTTTTTACGACAAAAATATCACCAAACGACATGTCGAAAATAAAGGCTGGAATGGCTCTTGAATCTGAACACGTCAAAACACTCGCCAATGGATTCTGTCCCTGAACTTGCGTGCTTGAGGTCGCAGTTTCGAGATTAAAATTCGATTGTTGACTTCCAGTAAGAAACCGCTGGTGGCCATTCATGAGTTGTTCAAACGCCTCGTCTGGACTCATGCTGGTGCCCTCCCCATCACTTCCTAAAGCAGAGAGTTGAAGAAAATTGAGGATGATTCTACTCCTCTTGGGAGAATGTTTCAGATTGTGTAAATCGTTCAATTCGATGTTTTGCTTTTTCTAAATCGTGATATTCTCCCCCGAGCGGCAGAGGTGCAAATGGACCCCAACCCTTTCGGAGCAGCATGATTCGAGAACGAGGTTGGCGTTTTGCAAGTTTTAGCCTACCCCATTCATACCGCTGTCCATCTGCAAACAGGTGGGTTGGAGTAATGGCGTATCGTTTTGGAATCAAAAGAGAAATAAAATGGAGACCAAGAAGGACATCCCAAGCAATCGCATATCCAACGGGTGTATCAGATACGCTAAGTAACGCCCAAGGAAGAACCATCATTGCTGCCATTGAAAGTAAATTACCCCACTGACGGGCTAGCTCATGAACGCCTTCGCTTGACCAACTAAAAGATTCATTTGGCAACTCACCTAAAATTGGTACATCTGTTCGTTGTTTGGTAAGCCAATATCCATCCCAAAGAACAATGATGGCAAGAACTGCAACACAAGCTGAGGCAACTGCATCTGTGGTCAATATGGAAATTGGGCTCACGTTTTTTCCCTCATCACGGGTTATCAAAAACGTCTCGTTTTTGAAGCGAGGAAAGGTCAAGTGCTTCAGCAGCAGAACCATCGCCCTTTCTTGCCCTCATCAACAGCAAAGCCACAAGAACGATGAGAAGAATTGCTGCGAGGAGTGTTAAACTTAGATTGTCTTCACTCTTGTCATTATCTTGACTTTCAAGGACATCAGGAATGCCATTTCCATCATCATCATCATCTTCGGTGAGTAATGTCGTTGCCCCTACTGGGCAATCGATGGTATCGGGTTGTCCGTCGCCATCAGTATCGAATGCTGCACAGGGATCGAGGGGGAAGTCGTCTTTTTCATCTGAAACTCCGTCGTCATCATCGTCCCCATCGTAAACATCTGGCCCACACGACCGGCCATTTGCCGCATCAAACCATGTTGCTGCATCGCAAGATGATAGCCAATCTCTGTCCGTATCGAGAAGCGTAACTTCAAAGTCAACGCTCTTCGATGTGGTACTGCCAAGCGAATCAGATACTTCTACCACGAGAATATAGTACCCTGCTGAAAGGCCAGTCAAATGGTTTGTACTCGTGCCTTCCTGATCGTACACCTCAGTGCCTTGAGAATCCTCGACTGACCAACGAATGGTCAAGTCATCCACTTCATCAAGATCATCGCTTACCGTTATTTCGCCATGCAAAGACTCGGTTTCCATAATTCGTTGGCCAGGATAAGGCGACACAACGGTGACCACTGGTGCTTGATTTGGGGTGAGTGAAAGAATGATGATGTTCTCTTCCAATTCTTGAGGATTGAAGGTTGCTTCTTCGCTCGGATGACCTTCAGCTTTCGCTATGATTGAAATGGATGACACAATTTGGTCTTCTGTTTCGGTGTACTTTTGAACAAGCAATTCAATTGAAAGTCCTACACCATTAGCCTGCATAGTTTCATCGGTCAAACCATCAATTGACCATGTCATCATAGCAGGAATGGGAGTTCCATCAAGCTGTGCCTCGACCAAGAACGTACTGAAGACCTCGACTTCTGCGCCTTCGGAGAGTGAGGTGGTTTCTATCTCGCTATCGAGAATGGATAAATGAGAATGATAGGCTTGCACATCTCCTTCAATCGTCACATCTTCAATTCGAAGGTTGTACCGATCGGTTGCAATGGCAGTGCTTGCTGAAATTGACACATCTCGCAAGAGCGCCGTAGCAGAATTTCCTTGTTCATCTTCATGGAATGAAATTCCAATAGCGTAGTTTTCTACCGTCGCATCAATCAATCGTATGGACGAAGAAAATTTTCCATGTTCTACGTCAATTCCGGTTCCAACGCCTGAACCTGTTGCTTGAATGGAAGAGAGAAGCCCAGCAGATTCAATGATTTCAAGAGCTGGTGAACCTGTCAACATGAGGTCATGAATTTCAAATCCAACGCTCTCGTCAATTCGAATGACAGGGCCATTTGTTGATGTCGCATCAATATTTGAGAGGTGCATCGATTCATCAATTCCGTAAACCTCGATAAATGGAGATGAACCAGCGAAATCGTCAGTTTCAACATACGAAAGAGAACCTGCACTCGCCAAGAGTTGAATGCCTCTCGACATCGTACCTTCGAAATGAATGTTGGAGATATCAATTTCAGTCTGTTGAACAGACAATCCCACATCACCACAATCGGTCATTGTCACATCGGTCATTCGAATCATAGCATTTGATGGATAGGCCATAACACAGGCAAGTCCTGCATTTGAAAATGAAGAATTGGTTATTTCAACTTGTGCTGAACTTCCCGATGCCACCACCATGAGGGATTCTGCACCAGAACGGGCGAATGTCGCACCGTTGGCGATGAGGGTACCCGATCCACCACCGACATGTATGGCCGGTGAAGTTTCAACAATCGAAGTACCTGTCAATTCAATGAGAGAACCAGCGGCAGTTCCTGTTTCAAGTCCACCCCAAGGGACACCGCCCCCTGTTGAAGACAGCATGGCTTGGCCAGCATCGAGTTGTCCATTGACAGTAATCGAAGCATCCGATGCAATTCGCAATTCAACACCATCGTTGATGGTAAGAATACCCGACATACCGATAGTAAGAGAATCAGTGAGGACATAAGGGCTCCATCGCTTTTCAAGGACGAGCCAATCGTTGAGTACACCTGTTGGTACTGTTGAAACCATGAACGTATGGTCCAGTGAAGCATTGGTCTCCCATGAAATAAAATCGTTAAACGAACCATATTGCAAGGTAATGACTTTTCGGCCACCCCAAACTTCACTCATCTCATCAACCACTCGAGCATTCAAAAAAGCGGTGACTTGACCAAACTCATCGGTTTGAGATGTCGCACCATCGATGGAAATAATCGCACCAGAAATCGGTGTTCCTTTATCGAGTACGGTGACAAACAGGGATGACTTTAACGTAATTTTTGCACCTGTCCACGCTGTAATTTCTCCATCCACAAAACCATTCAAAAGGTCAATTTCACAATTGGGCTGAAGGGTCATGTGCCCTATGATGAACAACGATTCTGTTTGGCGCTTGCTCAAGCATGACCAGGTTACATCACCAACAATATCGAACGGGCCATTTGACCCAGACACAAACGAGGAGGCCCCTAAACTCAACAAATCTGTTGTTAGCACAGCATGGGTTCCATACAATGTTCCACTACCTTCGATTTGTACACTAGAGCCGGATGGAACGATGACTTCAGTATTCACAAGGGTCAACTGGGCATTGGTTTGAATGGTTAAATCGCCTCCAAGCACATGGGCTTGTCCATCAGGTCTTGGTCCGAGAACAACCGATTGCCCACTTGAAATTGTCCAAGAACCTTGAGGAATGACTGGAACTTGAACACTTTGTCCACTCTGTCCACCATACAATGTTGTACGAACACCTGCACCAAAGTATGTCACATCTGCAACCGAGCCGGAACTCACCAAAGGCAGGTTTGCAGCCCCATTGCTGTTGCTCGTCATTTCAAAACCATGAACGACGATGTTTGCTTCGATGGGTGAACTGACCAAATCGGTGAATGTTATTGGAGTTTCAATCAATTGGTACGACGCAGTCGTTGAAATGGTGGGATTGAGATTTGAGCCGTAGTACAATGTACCATCACCGAGCGCATCGGCTGAATTTGGTGCAGTATTGATCGGTTTGAAAAATCGGATATTTGCTAAAGCACCGTTTTCAAGCAATAATGGTGTCTGATGCAATTCAGCAGTCCAATTTTCAATTTGAAGAGGGGCAGTTCCTTCAAATTCAACTCCAGTGTCAGAGGATTGGGTGGTTAATTCTTGAATTTTAAGTCTTGAATTTTCAGCGTCGATTCCAACATCAACACCCTGTTTGACCGAAAGTTGTTGACTATCCATCGTCGTGGAATCGACAACGAGTCCGGTACTCCAACCGCTGAAATCGAGGGATGTTGCCGACATGATGCTGTACCAGATGTACATGCCAGTCGATGAATGGTCTTGAGAAGAATAAGGTTTCATGATGGTCGCACCATCCCAATCATGGATTCCTTGAACAAGGGATATCGCTCTGGAATTCGATGTGAGATTGAAAAATGAGTCTTGTACGATCGTCGTAGCACCCTGAGAGTCGAGTGCTGATTCTGTGGCTTCGATTGATGATTGTGATAGTGTCAAGGTGCCCGTACCAACGATATCAATACCGCGAACTGCATTGCTAATGTCGAGTGCATCAAACTGAAACGGTCCATTTCCTGTCAATTGTATTGCTTTGGAAACATTGGTCATCGACAGTTCACTAAAATCACAAGCTGAGGTACAACGAACATCCATAGCATATCGTTGTTCGGTTGTTGAGCCAGAAAACAACGCATCGTCTACAACGATTGATTGTGCACCTGAAGCAAACAAAAATCGTTGGCCCTCAAACGCTCCTCGGTGGATTTCAATGTCATCAGAATCTCCTGCATCAATCGATAGCACCGTATCAAAACTCACAGAATCGTTCACTCGCATTTGCACCCCAGATTGACTGACATATCCAATCGTGGAATTGTAAACGCCCGATTGGTCGATGTCCAACACACCAGAAATGCCTTTGAATCCAATTCCAGCTTCGTGAATAGCAAGATTGGAAATTGAGGATTGCCCCTCGGATTGAACACCAATACTTACAGCAGAAAATGTTCCTTGGTCCAATGAAAGCATTCCAGAGGATTCGATGCGAACACCATCGAAATCCATGTATTCAATTTCAACTGAAGTTGCGGACACCGATCCGCCATCAATTCGGATTCCAATGTACGAATGATTCAAGTGAATGCTATCAAGTTGAGCAGTTCCTTCGACATACAATGCAGATTCAGCATTTGAAATTTGTATGTCATTCAGAAAGACCGAGCCACCTGGGGCAACATGTATGCCCGGCCACATACCTTGGCCTTGAGAACCGCCAGTCAGTGGGGGTTCAGATGAAAAAAATGTTGTGTTCGATGCTCGAAGTACGCCTTCAACAAGAATAGAATATGTCTTCGCATCGACGGTTGAAAAATCTTCGATGGTGAGTGTTGCTCCTGACGTAATTGTGAGGTTTCCTTGCATGGTATAATCATCTGCAGGCCAAGTCGTTGTGGTTGACACTGTTGTGTCTGCCGCTTGGATGGTCATCACAAAAATTGCTGACAGCATGAGGCCTGAGAGAAAAAGTGCATACCTTCTCATGACAAGTTGTAGTCCCTTGTCCTTATCAAATTGAGGTCTTAGAGTCTTCAATCGAGGTCGACTTGTGGAAACTTGACGCAATTGTGGAAGTGGGCCCGCCCGGATTTGAACCGGGGTCTGACGGCCCCCAGCCGCCAAGTATAGGCCAAGCTAACCCACGGGCCCGAATGTTAATCTTACAAACGTGCTGCACTGAAAGGTGCAACCTCAGTAATGAGGTCGATGTGACCAACATACATTCGGCGGCAACAATATCGCTTCAAACCGATTCCGTCGAGTGCTTCTGCGACTTCTTTTCCTGCCGCAACAAGTTCGTTGAATTCTTCCCATTTGTGAGCAATAACGCCACCACAACTGAAACATCGTACTGGTATAATCATGCAATCGCCTCATCGGTAGGACTTTTGTTTCTTGCGGCGAGCACCGCGTCCAAGTTGGTGCTTCGGTTCTTTGCGTCGTGGGTCGTTGACAAGGAGGCTACGGTCGAATCGAAGATATTCGTCTCGTAGGTCTTCATCAACGCCTTCTGCACCACCGTTGTAGTGCACAAGACCACGTGCAATTGCGGTTCGAATAGCATCTGTTTGACCCATGATTCCACCGCCTGAAGTGACGACACTAATATCCACTTTACCAAGTCGATTCATGGCATCAGCGATGATGAGTGGTTCCATGGTCTTTCGTCGTGCAAGTTCAGGTTGCATAATCTCAACCGGTTCGGAATTGATTCGAACGCGGCCTTGACCTGGCTTCACAGTTGCACGGGCAACAGCGGTCTTTCGCTTTCCTGACATCTCAACGGACTTCTTTTTCTTAGCCATCATGCTTCACCTCCGTTCCATCGGTGTGAAGGAGCGCCAAGATGTTGACTGACTTCACCGAGTAAGACGAATCGCTCTGGGTTTTTCCCTCGAATAGCTGAATCATCGCCACTTGTATGACCTGCTGGAAGGTCACCAGCCAAATGACTTGGGCATCCGATTTCAACACGTAGGTTTCGGAGGGCTCTGCGACCGCTGCTCTTCTTTTGGTATGGCAACATACCTCGAACAGCACGCTTGAAAATCATGTCAGGCATTCTTGGGAAGTATGGTCCCTTTCGTGCATGGTTAAGTTCATACTTTTCTTGGTATCGGGAGAAAACAGCGGTTGAGCGTCCTGAAATCATTGCCTTTTCAGCATTGATAACAACCACTTTGTCATCTCTGTCTTCTCTTGCAGCCTTGAGGAGGATTTCAGCCACAGTGGACGCTAATCGTCCCATGACAACTCCTTCGGCATTGAATACATAAGTTGTTTCAGCCAAGGATAACCACCCCCGATCCTGTTGGGTTTTCATTCATTAGTTCACTATAGGTTAAACATCGACCACCAGCGGCCTCAATCTTTTCACGTGCACCTGAACTTACACTGTAGGCGGCGATGGTATGGCTTTTGGTGACCTCACCTGACCCAAGGAGTTTGCCTGGAACGACCACGACTGAACCGTCGGGTGCGTATCTGCTTACTCTGCTTAGGTTTGGTTGCGCCCAATTCTTTCGACTCTTTTGGAGACGAACTGCCACATCTCGCCAAACAGCAGAACCGGTTTCACGAGACTGTGCCTTTAACTGATCGATAACCTCAACCAATTGCGCATTTGTCTTTCGTTCTGGGTTGCTCATTTGACTCCCTCGATGCTAGAAGCATGTCGCCGACCCCACTACCCATTAAGAAGTCACCGACGCGAAGAAGCGCTCTTTTTTATTGAAATACGCTTACTCGGGGAGATATACTTCGCCCTTTGCATCAAGAATTTCAATGGCCAAATCTGACTTATTTGCTTCCTTGAGAATTTCATCGTGGACTTGGTCAGAGAAGTCATCAAGGGCTTCAAGTGAAGTGATTCCGCCAAATTCTTTGAGTTCGTCAATGAGATGATTCAAGACACAACTTACGCCATATGCATGGCCGACCCTAAAGGTATGGTCTACTTCTCCAGGCTCCATATCTTCAACTCTAAGTTGCAAAAGAACCGAATTCGAATACGAAAAGACGGCCCCGTAAATTGCCTCAATAATCTGTGCTGCTTCAAAGTCACCAAGTAACGATTGTGCTTCTGCAAGAGCGTGTCGGCTCGCTTCCTGATACTTGTTGTATGCTTGCAAGACATCTTGATTCTCAAGTTCCATCGCTGATCCTACCATTGATTTCCAGTCATCCATGGTCAGCGGACAAAAGTTCCACTCTTTCAATGTTCGGCATGGAGATTCACAAAGGAATCTTAACCTGCGGTTTCAAACTTAGATTGAGAAATCTGAGCCTTCGCCTTCTTGTTCACCAGCAAATCGCACGGAACCATCAGCTGCAACGAATTCGCCTGCTTTGGTTTGCTTTTCATACAATCCAATGCCATCGAATCGTTTGATTTGTCCTTCTTCACCAAGCGATCGGGTCAACGAAGTGGTGATGGTTGAAAGTGTTTCAACCGCTCTATCTCGATGGCTTGCATCGATGGTATGTTCGGAATATCGTGCTTCTTCGAAGATGGATAGGAAGGCATCCATTTGGTCTCCTGGCACCATGCCGAATGCGGAGCGAACTGCAGCCTCGAATTCACGAGCAGTTTCGTACACCTTCTTCATGAAGCCATATTTCTTGAAGTGCTTGACAAGGTTCTTGTAGCAATCGAAAATGACAGCAATGTATTCGTTGCTGGCACGCAATTCAATGATTGCATCGGTAAGGATACCGTGAAGCGCCTGTACTTGACGACGTTCTTGAACTCGTTGATAGTACATCAATCCTGCAATCAACAAAGCCATGAGGATGATTGACATTGCAAGTAAATTACCCGGGCTAAAGAAATTGCTTTGTGCCGATACACTATCTGCTTCTCTCCAATGAATTTCATGGGTGATGTTATCTTGAGATGGGGCGAAATAGGTTGAACCTGGATAATACGCAGTGATTCTCCAAAGTCCAATACACTCTTCTCCGTCGCAGGTTTGTCCCGTAAACATCCAAGTGAAATCAGCAAGCCCTTGCTCATTGGTTCTCGACTTGTTGTTTGTGTTCGAAAGAATCCATTGGTTGGTTGCGGAGTCGAAATATTCGTAGGCAAAGATGATTTCTTCATTTTCAACTGCGAGGTCAATTCGGTCTCGCAGTAACGCGACTTCACCAAAGACTGGTGTACCTTCATCAATACCATTTGCTCCTGCATTACTCCATGTAGTCTTGACTTGGAGGTCAACTCTTGAACGAACGAGCACAGTAAGTTCCATCGCTGAACCATTGAGGGAATTTGAACTGTCTTTATCACAACCACCGGGAACGTTCACATCCGGCTCAAACGCTACACGTAGAGTTCTGAAACCTTCCAGTTTACCACCAGTGGTTTCAACACCACGAAGTGTTGGGTTTTGGGATGGGTCCCCACTAAACCAAGTAATAGTTCCATCGAGGTCACTTGTTCGAATGGTAGCAATTGGTCGAATATTTTCAAGTGGGTCGAGGTAAATATTGAGACACTTTCCTCCCACTGCTTGACCGTTGGTTTGAGCAAGGAATGCTTCCACGTGGAAAGATTCTTTGAGGTAAAGCACTGGGTATCTTGAGCCATTTTCTGCGACATACTCATCGACACTTGACTTGAATGGTCCTACTTCTGTGATTTGAAGGGTTGAGTTTGAGAACACATCAAATTCGGTTTGAACTGTCTTGTTCTCGTACCTGTACGCATCGTTATTGTCGTATGAGGAATACACGACGGTTACCTTTGCCTTTCCAGCCATGACGTCTGAAAGTGGACAAAAGATTGAGAAGTACCCGTTCGGGTCAGTCATACCTGATTGACAGGCAACTGGGCCTGATTGACTGTTGATCATCTCGTAATTTACACGAATCATTCTGTTGGTCAAGTTTGTTCCCAATTCATCTCGGAGTTGTCCCGTCACAATCATTGGCTTTGGCACAACTTCGCCAGTCATTGGGTCGACTTCGCTCGTGTAGACGATTTGGTCGTCAACCGTCATGAGCGTTCGGCCAATGAGTGAAAATCCGTTTGCGTTGTGTGTCATCGTCAATCGGAAATGGTCGTTCCCAGGGATGCTCGTACATGGATCCCATGCACCTTGGATACCAAGGTAAGAGACATCGAGTTCTCGACATCCTTCGTTTGGAAGAGTTTCTTGGAACCTCAAAATCACATTCACAGGACCAAAGCCATCAGGAAGGAATGATTCGGGGTCGTCGCGTAGCAATTGTGGGTTGAGTGGGCTGATATTTGCCTTCATACAACCGATGGTTTCCTGAGGGTCAAGCACATTGTTACCGTTGGTATCTCGATCGGGAACTCCATCGCCATTTCCGTCATAATAACATAGGTGCGAGTTATCTGCTTGAGGTTCAGGTAGGGAAATCAATCCGGCAGCTGGTGCAAGTGTTGCAACAACTTGTCGGTGAGAGACACCATCGAAATCCTTGCCCTCGAAGATGACATCGACAAGGCCACCGTTTGGAGGTGATGAACCAGTGAGTGCTGAACCTCCAGAATCGCGTTCTATGGTCTTATTATCATCCGTGACCTGGGCAGTGAAATCCCATTTATCACCTGAACGTCGTAAATTCGGGTCGGAAGAAATCACTTGCATATAGGTTCTTGAAACAACCCAAACCGATTGAGTAGCGGCATTTCCTTTGAGCAGACTTGTTCCTGCATATTCAAATTGTAGCGTAAAGTTACCCAATTGGTCATTTGCCTTGACTTGGAAAGGAATTTCAAAGAATCCGTTATCATCAGTGTAGTTCACACCGCTTCTACCGTCAAATGACCATGTCCAATTGATTGGGGCACTGCGTACTGGTTGAAGTGAGTTATCGACGAGTTTTGCTTGGATGCTCGTGTTAGTGTTTCGATACAATCGGGGCAACGAAGTGGTCAAGAAACTGGTTGTTCCAACCACGGTCACGTTGATGTACGCACCTGTTGGTGCAAGTGTTGAAGAGTTTCCAGTGAAATAGTATGCCGAATTCGTAAAGTCAACACGCATTCCATAGGTTCCTGCAGAGTATTGGCTGTACCAAGACCAGTTGTAATCGTAGCGTGCTTCACCATTGACCATCTTTGGCGTTTGAGTGTATGCTGTTTCTCCAGCACCAAGGAACTGTCCGTTCTTGTCAGTATCAACCTGCAATGCAATCGGGTCTTTGACCCAAGGTTGGTTGGTTCTGTTTGAAACTGAACCTATCACTTGAAGCGATTCGCCAGTGTTCATCTCAGGAACAATTTCACATCGAACAACGCTGTTTGGATCTGTTCGGTCAACCGGTCCACAAGGTGGCAGACTGCTGTCGCCACCGTTCACCAAATGGATGAACCAGTGGGTCGAGTTCGATTGGTCAAGGAACGGTGCTAATTTTGCAGCCTCTCCTGTCAAACTTGCTATGTTACCATCCCATTGTGTTGGATAGGGTTTGTAAGCTGATACAGTAGCATAATCAATGCCATGTGCAGCAAGACCAGGTCCGTGGAACAATGTTGCCCAATCACCAAATGTTCCATCCCCATTGTTGATGGTCTTGTCGTAATAATACACTGGGCTCTTTCCATCGACAATCATTTGCCCATAGATGTTCATTCTGTGCATGACTCTGATGGAGAATGGTTCGGAAGCATCTCCGTACAGCCATGGGAATGGGTATTCGTAGGCGAGTTCTGGGGAAACCCTTGCAACAACCTCAATGTCACCTGCTGGCAAACTTGTGTTGGTGTAATTGTACACGAGTGTGTTCCCACTTGAATCCGTCACGACATTGTGCTTCTTGGTGGTGTTTTCCCATGCAATTTCTTCGTATGCACCAGGCAATTCACCTGCTCCATTGTCGTAGGTTGAATTCCAACGAACCTGCTTCCAAACACCGTTGACTCCAAAATCTTGTACGAATGTAAGTGATGCCCAACCCGAGGCATCTGTTCGATAACCATTGTTTCCAAGTCCTGTAAAGTTGGTTGGTTGAGTAATGTTTCCAAACAAACCACCAAAAATCGAGAATGTAATTGGCGCATGGACGATTCGGTTATCATAGATACCTCGCTCCCAATCTGCTTCGTAGTGAGCCTTGAAGTCAAGCCAAAATGGTTGTTCATCGCTTCTAAAGTAAGTCCAAGCAGAATAATCAACAGTGAGATTTGCTTCAGCACCAACATAGTATGAAATCGATTCATTTCCATTGAAGGCGAACATTTCAGTCACTACAGCGTAGACTCTGTAGGTTGAGTTATCGCCGACCGTCAAATCTTCAGGGTAGAGGAATTGCCCAACCGAGAAGTTACCTTGATTGTTGGTCAACACATCTACGGTTTCTTTAGCAACCGTTCCATTGTTTGCCCATTCAATGATGACTTGAACTGGAAGTTCAGGAGCAGCTTCTAATTGAAGAGAAATAGGATTAATCCAATCGACATGGCCAGAAAAAATCGCTGGTTGTCGAGCATCCAACCACAGCGTGCTTGGAGCATTGAGTGAGATGTATGTCGGTGCCTTGTCGTCTTCATCGAGGATACAATCGTTGTCGGTGTCCCAATCGGAAGATTGAGCAGGCGTATAACAAGGAGACGATGTTTCACCTTCTTCCAAATGGTCATAGTCTCCATCCCACAATGTATCATTGTCATCATCATTGTCGACTGCATCGGGTCCTGTTGAGTTACCTGATGGGTTGGCGAGTGCTTCTCCATCACCAAAGTCATCGTGGTCCCATGGATTCGTTGAATTTCGAGCAAACCTCGTTGGCCACAGAATAACTTCGTCCTTGTCGTGCATTCCATCTTGATCGTCGTCGACGTCAATGTCATCTCTCAATCCATCGTTGTCGTGGTCAAACGGCGCGACTTTGCTCACAAGCAGTTCTGCAGCATTTGTAAGTCCGTCACCATCCCAGTCATCGTCTTTCCAATTTACGATGCCATCGTTATCGTTGTCCCATGTGTGCTGCTCTTCGCCCCAGAAACATCCTGCTTGAAGTTCTTGGTCCGCATCCATGACACCATTGTTATCATCATCGGGGTCTTCACCATCTGGAATACCATCGTTGTCGTTGTCAACGTCATAGAGTGTTATCGCTCCGAGACCTTGACGCATCAATCCACGGTCCCAAACCGCTTGGAAGAATCCATCGTCATCAGCATCAGCGTCGTTACCATCATCGTCATTATCAACACAATTGGTTCCAGAGAAGAAGTTGCCATTGTTTTGATTTGTGTCGTCATCGTAATCGTTGTTTGAATCGACTTCGAAATAGTCCCAAATTCCATCATTATCGTCATCAACGTCATACCAATCATAGATAGAATCGTAATCATCATCAACATCGATTGTTTTGTTGGTGAAATCACCATCCACGTCTCCATCAACATCGTTCTTTAGAAGGTCGGCACCTAATTCGTCAGGGAAATCTGCATATTCTGCGGGACCATTGTCCGAATTCCACTGCCAAATTCCAGTTAACAATCCAATCCAAGTCACGAAAGCGTCTCTGTTGTCGAGCATTTGAGTATATGATAATGCTGAGTCGATGTTTCCATCTCCACCAAAGTCGTAGTGGTAACAACCTATTCCATTGACTGGAGCGCAACTCCAATTACCTGATGGGCCACCAGCGGTTGCACCTTCGTTCCAATTTGCATCGGGTCGGGTGGAATATGGTGAGCCGAATTGTGCGTTGACGCCGTTTAGTGGCATTTTGTAAGCGATAGCATATGCATAACCACACACGAATCCTTGTGCAAGGTTTCCTGCGGTAAATCCACAAGTTGAGAGATTGTATGTGCCTCCCATTTTGATGTCGTTCACGTCAAGAACTCCATCGTTTGATTCGTCTTGGTCCCACCAATCCGGTAACCCATCAGCGTCTTGGTCGACATCTAAACCGTTGATGAGCGAGTCCCCGTCAGCGTCGATGTCCCATTCATTACCTCCGTTGTATGGAGACCATCTGGTAAAGAAGAACCAGTAAAATTCTGGAACCGTTCCTGGAGTAACTGGACTTGTCGTACCATCGTATCCATTGTAATTGAGGACAACATCTGCAAATGGATTATGGTGAAACACCATGCTCCAGTGGTCACTGGTGTTTGCCGAGTAAATTTGTCCGTCAAGACTTCCATCGAGTGCACCGCCGTCTGCGATTGGATAGTATGGGTTGGTAAATGAGTCAGTCATATCGTAGTCAAGTACACCACAGTTTCCGTCGTCTGGGT
This sequence comes from Candidatus Poseidonia sp., assembly GCA_030827365.1. Lineage (GTDB taxonomy): Archaea > Thermoplasmatota > Poseidoniia > Poseidoniales > Poseidoniaceae > Poseidonia. The sequence goes on from JAUREO010000002.1 coordinate 75,301, forward strand.
CGAAGAGGTCAGATACACCATCGTTGTCATCGTCCCAATCAATTGAATTTTCAAGACCGTCACCATCAACATCTGAATCAACATTGTTTGGACCATCATCACGATACAATGCACCGTTGATGGCGTGGAGGTCAGCATCATTATCGAGGTCACAATCCCAGTCGATATCAAGAATATCGATGATACCGTCGTTATCATCGTCCACATCGTCCCAATTGTCAATACCGTCACCATCCCAATCATTGAATTGGGAATACGATGCACGTCGTGTTTGACACCTTGTGTCTGGATTCGTTGGGTTCGGGTTTGAAATTGAAGGACAGTTCCACGTCGCCACGTCCGATGCTTTGTCAAGTGGGAATGAGTCGTTTTCGTTCTCAATTTGGTCGTTGTCAAGATCGTATTCAAAATTGTTCGCATCGCCACTGACACTGACATCCCCAAGGTTGTCAGGCGTGGTTGTTCCACCCATATCAGGGTCGAGCCAATCGTATATGCCGTTGTAATTTTGGTCAAATGGTCGCTTTCTGTCATCGTCCAAATCTTGGTCATAATCAAGTTCGCAATCAATCGTTCCATCGATGTCGTTGTCTTTTCCTGGGATTTCAAACACAACAGTTAGAACGGAACCAACGTCAATGGTTGCTCCGTTGTTACCACCACTGATGAAAATCGTTTCACCAACAGAGTATCCGTATCCAGGCGAATTGATAGTGACTGAAGTGACTGCACCACTGCCGTCAGCGACAATATCCACAGTGAGGCCTTGTCCAGCACCTGCTGAAGAGGTGGCTACATTGGAACTCGTGAAGTAATTTGCACCACCAACAATGCTTCCAGAGTTTAATCCGCTTACTGCACCATCTCGTACATTTCGATTGTAATCGGATACCGCATCATTGTTGGTATCGATTTGTGTACATGTGTCAGGAATTCCATCGTTATCGTCGTCAGGGTCTACCATATCGAGTATGCCGTCGTTGTCGTCATCGGTATCTGCACTATCTGGCGTACCATCGTTATCGTCGTCAGGGTCAAGGAAATTTGGTGAGCCATCTCCGTCAAGGTCTCCATCGTGTATTTGGGTAAAGGATGGCGTGCCTCGTGCACCTTCTGCACCAAATCCAGACGCTGGTGCTCCAACTGCATTCACTCGGTTCAATTCCCAGGTGATGTAGTTTACACCACCCGAATAGTCCCTATAGTCAGTGTATTGCCATTGAATTGCTGAATCGTATAGAGATGCTGTAAGAGCCATCGAACCGGTGATGGTTGGGTCGTATGGGTGAGCATCGTCAATGTCTGGCGTTCCATCACCATCGTCGTCGAGGTCAAAGTAATCTTGAACACCGTCACCATCGAGGTCGCAAGGCCAAGTGAATTGGTCGATACGCCCATCATTGTCATCGTCCTCGTCATAACTTCCAGCCCCTGAACCATCGGAGTCTTCGTCAGTGACTCCGTCATTGTCGTGGTCGAATGGGTGTTGGTCGGCTAGGTAATTTGTACCGAGTGAGCCAACTTGGCTGAGATATGGGTGTGTTTTGTTATCGACATCACGAGTAATGTAGCGGTCAGTGGATACGTTGCGTGGGTCGAGACCTTCAGACTCTAACCATTCATAGTCAAGTGGTCCCTCAAGAATTCCGTCGTTGTCATCGTCCCAGTCATCGATATCGAGAATTCCGTCGTTGTCATGGTCGTATGGGTCGGTTCCATAACATCCATCAAATCGCTCAAGAAGGTCGTAAATTCCATCGTTATCGTCATCGAGATCGTTGAGGTCATCTATTCCATCGTTATCGTGGTCTCCTGCACGAGGTTCTTCGAGGAAGGTTGTGTATCGAGGAAGCACTTCTTCGAGAATTGAAATGTCGACAATAATTCCTGACCCGACACCAGGATCTGACCACATCATATTTGTGAGTGCTTCGTGAATATTTGCTGCGAGGATGTCTTCTCCTGAAGACCATCCACCTTGTCCACCTTGGTCTGTGGATTGGCCACCTTGACTCCTGCCAATTTTATCCCCTTCAACGGGATGAGCTGCAAGACTCAATTCAGATGCTGATAGTACATCGGTTAGGCCGTACAATGAGCTGAGGATCATCAAAACAACGATGGTTACTGCAGCTGAAGTTTTCGTTCTTTGTTCAATTTGTTCTGTTTCATGTCGGGAGAGCATATTCGCACCTCAAATTCAACCGACTACCTTGATATCATATTTCAAACCCTATGGCAAAATGCCATCAAAAGTATCACAGAAGTATTTGGGTATCAATTCGAAAAAAAAAAGGGGGAGACACCTGGGGGCCGAAGCCCCCAGATGCTCAACAACTGTTTGATACACAAACAGGTCTAGAGGGTACTGTATCCAATCTACCTAACTCAGAGTTCAAACTGGTCGAGGATGCCGTCGTTATCATCGTCGTCATCTTCGTGGTCGTCTGCACCATCGTTGTCGTGGTCGAATTGGCCAGTGAGACTGTTACCATCGTTGACTTCAAACCAGTCTGAAAGACCGTCGTTGTCGTCATCGGTATCGGTAAGGTCCCAAATACCATCATTGTCATGATCATAGCGGTATGTTCCTGCAACGCCTCCGATTTCATCGACGTCGAGAATGTCGTCGTTGTCATCGTCAGTGTCAACACCATCGTCCATGCCATCGTTGTCGTGGTCGCGCTTGCGGTCTTCGCCTGCGTCCATAACGCCGTTGTTGTTGGCATCTTCGAAATCAACACGGTTGTCAATTCCATCGTTGTCGATGTCAAGGTCAACTGAATCTGTGATTCCATCGTTGTCGTGGTCGTAGATGTTCGTGTTTGGATCACCATCGTTGACTTCTTGGTCATCAGGAATGCCGTCACCATCGTCGTCGTCATCTTCGTAGTCGTCGATTCCGTCGCCGTCGTGGTCAAATGGTGTGTCATCAATCACATCAGGAATGCCGTCGTTGTCGTTGTCGGTATCCTGAGAGTTTGGAATACCGTCTCCGTCATTGTCGTTTTCCTGTTGGTTGTCGACTTGTTGGCCTTGTTGCTGCTCGGATTGTTGGCCTTGTTGACCTTGTTGTCCGTTCTGCGTTTGACCTTGTTGTTGTTCGTTCTGACCGTTTTGGTTTTGGCCGTTTTGGTCTTGACCGGTCTGGTCGCCTTGTTGGCCGCCTTGTTGGCCACCTTGTTGTTGTTGGCCTTGACCGTTGTCTTGTTGCTGACCTTGTTGGCCTTGCTGACCTTGTTGGCCTTGCTGACCTTGCTGACCTTGCTGACCTTGTTGGCCTTGCTGACCTTG
>JAUREO010000030.1 GCA_030827365.1 Candidatus Poseidonia sp.
TTGCCTCTGGATTGGTTATCAAGTCCATCACTCACAAGAAAGAAAATCCAATCTGAATCTTCATTTACAAATTGTTGAGCTTCATCGACTAAAAATTTCCAAAGATACGTCATTCCATCGGGATATGGAACATGAATATTGGCAAGTTCATGATATGAGCGTGTTTTCAGTACCCCGAGTGTTTCGGATTTTCTGCGGGAGCAAATCGTCGTGATTTTTGTAGGCACATCAGCAAAACGATGACAAACACTCTGCCATACCATTTCAGCAATGTCTCTTCGTGAGTCGTTTTCAATTGGCAAAGACATTGAAGATGAAGTATCAAAATAAATAGATATTTTGACCATGCTCTAATCTCCAATCCTCAACCATTGATAGAACAAGGTACCATTTATGAGTATTGATGAAAAAAAGAGAAATTCATTCAAAAATTTAAGGAATTATTCTTCTTCTTCTTCTTCTTCTTCTTCTTCGTCAAAATTCTTATGATACTCAATTGCTGCTTTGAGTTCATCCAAATCAATGCGGTTGTCACTGTTAATATCAAATGCGGAGATAATTGCTGAAATTTGACCTGGAGAGAGTGAATCGCCGGTCAGTTCCATTAATCCCCTGTACAATTCTGGACCATCCAACTTTCCGTTTTCATCGCCATCAATTTGGCTAAAGACATCGTCGATACTCAAACCATGCTCCTCCATTGCATGTACAAATTCTTTCATTGCCGCCTGGATGCTCCACTCGTTTTCGTCAGTCATGATCTTAGGTCATCTGGTTGTAATAAAATGATTTCGTTTAAATTTCATGTTGACCGTTGTTGCCTATGAACACAAATTGAACTTTGTTTCTCTTTTCTCAATAAAAGCATAAAACAGGAAGATGAAAGTCGTCAATCATGACAAGCGTAGATGAACTTCAACTCGCTTGGTCACAACTCAAACCCTATTATGAAATTCCGAGCAATGCCGACAAGCTTCCCCGAAAACCAATTTACGGATTTCTACGGCTCACACTTTCTCCTTTTCTAAGGACTGGATTACGATTAAAATATTGCGGATTGGAACATATACCACGGAAAGGCCCCACCATTTTGGCTGCGAATCATCTATCGCATGTGGACCCAATCATTGTCATTTCAGCAGCAAGAAGGACGACACATTATCTTGCGAAAGATGGTCATTTTTCTAATCCATTTACGAGAATCGTGATGACATCAACAGGCCAAATTGAAACGAAGCGAGAATCGGGGGGTGCTGATGCCCTTTCAAGTGCAGCGACGGTGCTTTCAAGTCAAAGAGCTCTCGGAATTTTCCCTGAAGGCACACGTTCTCGAAAAACAGAACCACCGTTTCTCCTCGAAGGAAAAACCGGAATTGCACGTTTATCCGCATCCTATCCCGATACACGTGTTGTTCCAATAGCACTCATTGGAACAAGGAATGTTATGGCCCCAGCCATTCATAAAATACCTCGATTCTGGAAAAAGATCGAAATGCATGCTGGTCAAAGTATTACTTGGTATGAGTGGCTCACCGACCTCAATGGTGGAAATTATTCTATCAAATCACTACAAGAATTATCCAAGAAACAACCAGAAGAAATCAAGGCTGAGCTATCAAGATTGTATCGATTATTCACAAATCAACTGATGGAGACCTTGCGAGATCTCGGTGCACCTTAACGAAAGAATTTGATTGAAATCATCAAAAACCTCCTTGACTTCCTTAGAGATTGGGCTTAGATATGCGGACCTATCTCGACCTTATTCAACACATCATTGACGAGGGTGTGACAAAGGGAGATCGTACTGGAACTGGTACAAGGTCTGTTTTTGGATATCAAATGAGATTTAATTTACGAGAAGGATTTCCTCTTGTAACAACGAAAAAATGTCATACGAAATCAATCATCCATGAACTACTTTGGTTTCTCAAAGGAGAGACAAATGTGCAATATCTTCAGGAAAACGGTGTCCGGATATGGAACGAATGGGCCGATGATGATGGTAATCTTGGACCAGTCTATGGAAAACAATGGCGGACGTGGGAATCAACCTCTGGTGAAGTTATTGACCAAATACGTGATGCAATTCAAATGATTCGAGACAATCCAGACAGCAGACGCATCATTGTTTCTGCATGGAATGTTGGCGAACTCAAAGAAATGGCCCTCATGCCTTGTCATGCGTTTTTCCAGTTTTACGTCTCAGAGGGTCATTTGAGTTGCCAATTGTATCAACGAAGTGCAGATGTATTTTTGGGTGTGCCGTTCAATATAGCATCTTATGCACTTCTTACCCATATGATGGCTCAAGTCTGTGGATTAAAGGCTGGTGATTTTGTTCACACTTTAGGTGATGCCCATTTGTATCTAAATCACCTTGAGCAAGCGAATGAACAACTTCAACGTGAACCATACCCCCTTCCTAAATTGCATCTCAATCCTTCGATTTCAGACATCGACGAATTTACACACGAGGATATTGAAATAATTGGATACGAACATCATCCACATATTTCAGCACCAATTTCAGTTTGAGGTTATTCGATGATCACACTCATTTTTGCATGCGATGAAGATAATGCAATTGGAAAAGATGGTGACTTGCCTTGGAAACAATCGAGTGATTTGCAACATTTTAAGCGCATCACGCTCAACAAGACGATTGTCATGGGAAGAAAAACATGGGAAAGCCTACCTGGGCTTCTTCCAAACAGAAAACATTTGGTCATGAGTAGAAGGCCAAGAACAGATATTGAAACGATTTCAAAAGAAGAAGTTCTTGAACTTGCAGATAATGAAGATATCTTTATTATAGGAGGCGGCGAAATCTATAGACTGTTTATTGACGAAGCAAAAGAAATCTTCAGAACCGTCATTCACACTATAGTTGATGAGTCGGATACCTTTGCACCCCATCCTGAAGATTTTGGATTTTATTTACTCAGTTCAACATTTCAAGAAGCAACCGAGCGAGATATGTTTGACATGACATTTGAACATTGGTTACGATGAATCTGGCCTGTATTCTGTCACTCGAACACCCAATCGACCTGTCAACGCTTCTCGTTTCATTATTTTTTCATATTTTTTCTCAAATGCAGCTTTAAGGTCAACTTCCATTGCTAAACTATGACCCATCAATAAAATGAGAACATCCGCCATCTCTTCAGCACACTCTTCAATGGGCTTACCCTTCGTAATTGCAGCAGCAAGTTCACCTAACTCTTCGATGGTAAGAGCCATTCTATAACCCATATCATGACCATTTTTTGATGCGAAATCATGCTTGTCATGAAAAAAGGCAATTTTTTGCATCATGTATTCCCATTCGTTTTCAGGATGATGATTTACCCATTGCTCGACGGTTCGCCCTTGCATATTTGGCAACGATGTCTTGAAAGACTTCAATATTGCTTTAATTCTTCATGAGCATTGCGATGCTCGACCATATCGGTTGAAGATGCCTATTCGCTTCCTTTGAAACTTCATCATGGTGAAGTTGTGCTTTTGCATCACCTGGCATTCGACCTGCACCCCAGTTCGAACTAATGAGTATTGCAGCATACTTCACACCAACTTCGGCACACAACTTTGCTTCACGAGGCATCGTCATACCGACGACATCTCCGCCCAATTTTTCGATAGCATCGATCTCTGCAGGAGTCTCAAATTGAGGGCCTTGAGCAAGCCAATATGTGTAATTCATTCGTTCGGCTTGTGCAAATTTTTGGACAGTCTTGAAATGATTTTGAAGTTGGATGTTCAAGTTTTCATCAAATGGTGTTGTCATCGAGGTAAACTGTGCCGATGCATCATGAAAGGAGGTTGCTACACCTGTGAAGTCAATGTACTGGTCTGCAACAGCAATTTTCCCAGGCGGAAAGGAAGGGTGTATTGCCCCAACAGAACACACTGATACCAACGCATCGAGATTAGAATGTTTCATCGCCCAAATATTGGCGTGGTGATTAATCGAATGAGGAGGACAAGTCGGACCTTCAGTAGAATGATGTCGTTGAAGAAAAATCAGTGTCTTTGAGACCCCATCGATTGTGAATTGCTGAATATACAACGGCACCTCTCCGTATGGTGTCTCACAAATAATGTGCTCTGATGCTTCAAGTGCAAAGCCGAATGGTTCTAATCGTGAGCCTTCGCCTTCAACTGCGATAAGCCCCGTTCCTCCAATGAGGCCAAGTCGGTTCATGGTCTTCGTAGGAAGATTAGAATGTCAAGTTTATTCTTGTAGTCGGGCGATGAGTTCATCCTTCTTGCCGCTCACAGGTTTTCCAGCAGCCTTGAGGAGTTCTTTCAATTCTGAGACGGTCATCGAATCGTAATCGGTTGCATCGTCTGATGGAGTTCCTTGCTCTTTGGATTGTGTTTCTTCAACCACTTGAGGTTCCTCTGTAGTGTCTTCTACAACATCTTCAACGACTTCATCGATATCCTCGTCATTTGATTCATCATCGAAAGAGTCCTCTTCTTCTGCCTTTGCTTGTGCCAGAAGGGCTGCTTTCTTTGCTTTCAATTCAGCAGCAACTCTCGCTTCTTCGGCGTGAATTTCGTCAAGTGTTGGTCCTTTGTCGACAACAACACCTTCTTGGAGTAATTGGCTCTTTCGTATTGCGACTGATCTCAACGGATAAATGGTCTTCGCAGTCTTTTGAATTTCTTCTTCCAAACTACCGTTCATCAACGCTTCTTGGAGTTGGGCATAGGTGTTTTTTGCGCTAAATCCAAGAATCATTTCTCTACACCTCAAGCGAAGCGCGTGTTTGATTGATGTTTGAACGCGTTGTTGGGTGATGATAAGTGGCTTAAGACGTACCAAATACCCATCGTTTGTGACGACATCGACAACATCCTCGATTTTTCCACGGTATCTTCGGATTTGTCTTCGAACATGGTCAGATTGATGTTCATGACCAATAAATTGAGTTAGGGCATCTTGGCCAACGCACTCACGCACTTTGAATTTCAAGATGACATGGAGTTTTGTAAAATCTCCACTGAATTCTTGTTGTGTCATCGTGTAAATTCTGCCGATGATAAATTCGTCAGACTCACCGAGTGTTTCGCCAATTTTCTTGAAATCCCATGGATGCCGAGGTGCACGAATGGTGTACCATTGCTTATTCTTCCACTTGTCTCTTTGCTTTCTTGCTGCTGCACGTGCTTTCGCTGTAACTTTCTTGGCCATGACAATCACTCGTTGAGTCCTTTGGGGGCTACCCCATTAGCAAGTTGCCGACTAACATCCCGTATATGAAGAAAGCCCCTCAGTACTTGGCTCTCAAACAACAGATTCAAAATTGTTTTTCCACTCGCTTCGACATGGGCTTTCACCGTGTTCAACTTCGTACGACGATAAGTTCAATGATGGAAATTGAGGTGGTCAAATCTGCAATGCATTGGCTCGCGGGTGATGATATCGAAATTCAGATCGATAAAATCACATCATATCACGGTGCACAGATACAAATGCTATCGGTAGAATTGAAAAAAAATCGAGACATTCAAATCTTTTTTTCAAGGATACTTCCGCTTTTTTCTAAAGATTTTCTGGAAAATCTTGAAGACCGAATCGATGATTCATTTGTTTTTCATCTGCGTCTCGATGCTGATCATCTCATCGAAAAAGCAATTGTGATTCACGAGGATAAAAGAAATCAAATCATCAAATGCGAAGCAAAAATTGCCGTTTATCCTCAACAAAATGCTACGGAAGTCTTCAAAGAATTCTTGGGCTCATTGAATTCCTCTTAATATTGTGAAGTTTGCAAAAGCAAGCATTCATGTATGATTACATAACCCTAAAGTCGAGGAAGAACTATGCCACATGTTGTTACATCTCCATGCGTGAACCACAAGTACCAAGAATGCGTTGCTGTTTGTCCAGTTGAAGCATTTCGAGAATTAGACACCTACTTAGTCATCGACCCAGATGAGTGTATTGATTGTGGTGCATGCATCCCCGAATGCCCTGTTGAGGCCATTTTTGCCGATACTGATGTTCCTGCAGATGAGGAAGAATGGATTGAGAGAAATGCTTCGGAAGCAGTCGATGCACCAGTTGCCGAAGGTGACTCTCCAGTCCTTGCAAATGATTAAGCAAGTGGGCTTGGTATACAACCTGCGGAATGGGTAAAAAACAGAAGAGATGAGATGATGCCAGATTTTGAAAAATTCCGCAGAGGTAGTGATCTCCTCAAGCGAGGATTCGCCCGTATGCAACAAGGCGGGGTCATTATGGATGTCGTCAATCCCGAACAAGCTGCTGTAGCAGAAGATGCGGGTGCAGTTGCCGTCATGGCTTTGGAAAGAGTTCCAGCAGATATTCGTAAAGCCGGAGGAGTCGCTCGAATGAGTCATCCTGATATGATACGCGGCATTATAGAAACAACTTCGATTCCCGTCATGGCGAAAGCAAGAATTGGCCACGAATCCGAAGCCCGAATTTTAGAGTCAATGGGCGTGGATATGGTCGATGAATCAGAAGTCCTAACTCCAGCCGACCCATTTTTTCACATCAACAAAAAGGATTTTGATATTCCGTTTGTATGTGGGGCCACTCACTTGGGAGAAGCAGTTCGACGAATATACGAAGGTGCAGCTATGATTCGAACCAAAGGCGAGGCGGGAACTGGAAATGTCGTTGCTGCAGTTACTCATGCCCGGATTATTGACCAAGAAATTAATCAAATCCAATCGCTCGATGATCATGGTCTTGACATTGCAACATCGCAAATTATCGAGCGATTTGCAGTGCTTTCAAAGCACTCTGAACTTCCAGGTCGTCACGCTATGACACCTTTTGGACCAATTGATGATACAATGTCTGAGGAAATCAAGGCAATTCTCCATGATGTTCACTCAATGGGAAGATTGCCAGTCGTCACCTTTTCTGCAGGTGGCATCGCGACTCCGGCTGATGCTGCCCTTATGATGAACATGGGCATGGATGGTGTCTTTGTAGGCTCTGGAATTTTCAAATCAAGCGACCCTCAAACGATGGCAGAAGCGATTGTACTCGCAACGGCACATTACAATGAACCCAACAAAGTTGCAGAGGCCATGTCGATGATGCAAGGTGTCCCGATGAAGGGTGACGAACTCGAAGCACTTGAAGTTCGTCTTGATGAACGTGGATGGTAATCAGTTAAGTGGGTCTGAGATTCCAATTTCTCCAAGTGTCCATTTGAGTGTTTTTACAACACCCTCGAGTGCTTTGTGATTTCGAGCAGCCTCTTTCATTCCTTCTGCATCTTTTTCTTTTTTGCACGCTTCATACCAATCTTTCCATTGATGCATTTTTTCTTCTGCTCTTTCAAGCATCGCTTCAATTTCTTCCCAAGTTCGATCGTATCTGCGCTGTCCAGCCATACTACTCAACCTCGGCCGATTGCCGGTGTTTTATTAGACTAACGATACAATCAAAGTGTGGATTTGATATCTGGAATTCGCTGATTTGTATACATTGAGCCAGATGGTATGGTAATACCGTCGCCAACTACACAATTCACCAATTGAACATCATCTCCGATTTCACATGATTCTCCAATAATGGAGGAGTGTATGTTGCAATTCATTCCAATAGCCGCCCCCTTCATCACGTAGGATTCAACGATGGTTGATGGGGCCAAAATAGTGCATTCTTCGTCGATGAAAGATGATGAAATTGATTCTGATTTAAGCGGGGAAAGACTGTATCCTTGACCATCCAGTTGGACGCCTTTCTTTAGATTGAAAGGTAAAAACTCTGTATGTTGCATCAATGCAGTTTGGGCTTTGAGAAGTTCCTCTGGATGCCCTACATCAAACCACATGCCCTTCACTTTTTTGGCATAGATAGGCCAGCCCATTTCAAGAAGTAGAGGAAATAGATTTTTACTGAAATCGTATTTTACATCTTTAGGAATATGGGCAAACACTTCTGGTTCAATGATGTACAAACCTGCGTTGATGAGGTTTGAAAATGCATCTTCTGAAGATGGTTTTTCAGCGAATTTTGAAATGAATCCTTCTGTTAATCCTTCAGTCATTTGTCCTTGATGGGTTGCTGAAAGCCCGACGATACCGTACTGCGTAGGGTCGTCAACCTCCCACAAAGCCATAGTTACTTTTGCTTGTGACTTATGATGGGATTCAAGTAATGGTGCGATTTCATACGATGCAACTGAATCTCCTGAACCCACAATGCAAGTCTCTTGAATTTCATCAGAGAGCAACCGGACACTACCGGCAGTTCCCATTGGTGTTGATTCTTGATTGACCCTTGATGGCAGAGAAAATTTTGAGTTCCAATGCTGGATATGCTCTTCGAGTTGTTCGCCTCGGTAGCCTGTTGTCACGATGATTTCATCGACCCCAGCCTTCACGAGAGCAGAGGCAACGAAATCGATGACTGGTCGACCAAGAAGGGTAACCATTGGCTTTGGTTTCAATAAGGTAAGCGGTCGAAGTCTTGTTCCTTCTCCACCGGCCATGATAATGCCGTGCATGATTGGGCCTCACTTTCTTTTCATTGCCCCAACATTGACTTTTGATTTCTTTGCCTTTTTCGGTTTGGGTGTTTGCTCATTGTAATCGCTCACTCCAAGACCACCCATGATGAGTGTGCCTTCGGAAAGGAGAGTATCGATGAGACTTGTAGCAACTTCTTCAGACTCCGCACCTGTCTTCATTTCTGTCTTGACCTTTTTGTTATGATCGGTCATCCACGATTCTCGTTCTTGTTGGGACAAATTGAGTTGTTCTCGAGTTTGGTTCACTTCAACCATCATAGCATCTATCTTCTCATGGACTTGATTTGCCTTTTCTCTCAATCCTACAGACTCTTCATGAAGCCTGTCTCCTTCTGCTTTTAGGAAATCTCGATGAGAAAATGAGTCATCAAGTTCAACTTTCAATTCATCAGCTTTTGCAATGACCTCCAACATCAATTGATGTGAAGCATCCGCTTCGGCCGTGAGTGTTTTGATTGCAACATCCAAGTCAGAAAGGTCAAGTTTGACCATCTCAAACTTTCCAACCTCAGGCTCCAATTCATTCACCCGTTGATTCATTCTTTTGAGGTCAGACATAATTTTGTCTTCGCGAGTTTTACTCACAGAAGTGGTTTCAAAGGTGGATTCCAAGTTTGCAATTTCGCCTTTAAGTCGGATATATTCAGCTGATGCAGTTTGCTTTTCTCCCTTCTCTTTCTTACGGCCTTGAGATTGATTAATGAGGTCTTTCCGTTGGGCTTGCAAAGCATTTCGCTTTTCTTTATGAACATTGATTTCTGAGCGCAGTACTTTCATCTCAGCAAGCAAGAGCGTATGTTTTTCGCGATGGTCCTTGTACTGTTTTTGAATTGAATTTCTTTGTTCAGCGATGGCCTTGGCTTCTGCGTTGAAATTGTTACGAGTATCTCGTAGTTTCCGAACTCTTGCTTCCATCGAATAGAGGTTCTCTCGAAGTGCTTTTTCGCTCTCGGGCTCAAAGCGCTCTTCACGGGCCATGCTTATTCCATAATATCCACATTATCAATTCTATGGCTGGTTTGTAGGAATCAAATTTGCCCAAATAAGTAATACAAACTCATGATGATGCTGGATAAAACACCGATTCCACCAAGAACGAAGGTAAAGATGGAAGAGGACTGACGAAGCCATTGGCGAAATTCTGTGCGCACTCGAACATTGATTTGGCGACCGAGAATGAGTTCTCCATCTTCTTCTTCCAATCGAATTGAAACAGTTGCATCGCCTTTTCCTTTTGGAAGAAGTGTTTGCCAACCAACTGTACCATCTTTGAGCAATCCAGACATGATGCCTAAGACATCATCGTCTCCTTCCGCTGCTAAAGGAAGTGGATTATCGCTCCACCAAAATTTTTCACCAGGGGACAGCCGATATTTGAAGGCAACATCTCGTGGTTCAAAATTTGGGGTTTGAATTCTATAGACAATTGTCCTTGGTTTATCTGAAAGGTTGTGCATCATGGTGAATAGATTTGCATGGGTTGTTACGACGTTTTCCATATCAACCTCAAAAATTAAATCAGGAAATGCGGATTCGCGACCTGATTCCAAATCTTGCTTTAATCGATCAATCATTCGGAAAAATGCTGGACAAGATTGATTCACTTTTTGAAAGAGGGCCAACCATACTTCTAAGGAAAATGCATCGTTTTTAAGAACATAATCAAGTCCCTCTTTAGTAAAGACTTCCTCTAACTCTTCCTTCATGGTTTTCCTGTCGAGACCATTTGCATGACGATACAATGTGATGAGGAATTTTTCCCTTGCATATCTTCTATCCACCTTTATGAGAAAACCAGATTCAACTTCTTTGATGTACTCGTCATAACTTGCCCTTAGCAATGGGTCCATATGTGTTCTAAGTAAATCATTGAATACCATTTGGAGAGTTGAAGGGTGAACTGGAGGGGTGTAGGCCATGAGAAGCCCGGTTTTTTCAACCATGTTGAAACTTGAATTACGTGTAGTAAGGTGTTGCCCGATTGACAAAATTGTAAAAGAAAATGAAGTAAAAAGTGAAAGATTACTGTATTCTGCAGTAAGATCAAAGATGATTGAAATGAGCAATAATATGTTGGCTAAGAATGCAAACAACAATGTCCAAGTATGGCCAGCCATCGATTTTTGAAGATGGAATTCTAATCCGTCAAAGCCGTGCAGAGATTCAACTGACCTATGTTGATTTTTGTAATGCTCAACCCTGCTGTGAAACGTCTGCAAAGAAAGTCGAACTCGGAAACGATGAAATCCAATGGCAAAAAGATAACCTGTGAGAAGAACAAGACACAATAATGCATTTGTGGTGGAAAAAGACAAGTTTACGGAGGGCTGAATGCTATCTTTCCACCATTGTGGAGAAGCCCCTTGATAGGCCCAGGCCATGAAATAGACAAAAATCGAGACACAAGGTATGAGGATGATAAGACGCAATCCTGAACTGATGACTTGGCGATCAATTGCGTGCAATACTTGTTCAGAAAGTCGGAAGCCCGGAGAAGTCTCCTTCTCTTCTCCCGAGCGGGGTGTTACTTGCTGAGATTCCGCAACGCTCATATCTTTACCACGTCCAAATATATCAAAAGCATTCCACCTTTAATCCACGATTTTCACCACAATTTTTGAAGATATATCTTGATTTAATTCACATGCATGTCCATTTTCAAATTGTAAAATCGTACCAATTTTTACGAATGTTTGGCCAACTTTGAGGCCTTGTTCATTCATAATTTTAGCCTGTTGTGGCAGAAAAAACATTGCTGAGATCATACAACGCTGTTGTTTAGGTGCTTCTGAGAGAAGAAAATATTGCTGCTTCGCCTCATTGAGTCTTTGTAGAATTTGCTCATCTGGCTCTGGTATTTCCCTTCCGCTGGGGTCTTCTGAAATTGTTGAAAACAGCAATGATAAGCACAACTCAAGGTCATTATCGATTGCATGTTCAAGACGGCAAGCAGTTTCATGAGCATCGCCAGTGAAAGGTAAAACGTCGAGAAGCAATTCGGCAAGTCGGTGACGTCTCTTCATTCTTCGACCATGCTCTAAACCTGCATCGGTAAGTTTGGCACCTTTATAGGGGGTGTATATCACTAAGTCTTTACTTGCAAGGCGACGGAGCATTTCAGTGACTGAGGCAGGTGAAACACTCAGTTTTTCTGCAAGTTCACCGGTTCTTACATGTACCGAAGGGTCGTGTTCATAAAATTCATACATCATTTCGAGGTATTCATCTTCAAATTCTTGGAAATGTCCTACCATACGATGACCTCAAATGGCTTTGAACACACATTTGCATGCTGGACACCGCACTGAACCTTCGTAAGAGTTCGGAACTCGGAGAGTTCGCTCGCAATCCGGACACGCAATTTCCTTTTTTCCATCGGATAACTTTACAATTGGTTCTTCTTTAACCTCATCCTCTTTTTCAACAACTTGTTGAACTGCAAATGGTGTTGCTGGCGATTCCACTTCAAAACTATGCTCACAATCTGGACATCTCACCTTACCATTGTAAGTCACGGGAATTCGAAGTTGACGGGCACACTCGGGGCAATCAATTGTTCTCTTTTCGTCATGAACATAGGATGCATTGGGTTTAACGTCCTTTGATTTTTCTTTCTTTTTGGGGAAATTGTTTGTATCCTTATCTTTATTTTGTTGCAATCTTATTGCAAAAACGATGACTCCAGCTAGGATGACTCCGTAAAATATCTCCAATATTGGAACTTCTGTGGATTGTTCTTCAACCATCACCTCTCCTGATTGATACGACATCGATGTTTCAATTCTCTTTCCGTCCACGAGCCACATAACACGTAAGGTGATGTCATTATTCGATGGCCAAACAAATTCGGGGGTCACGGTAATTTGTTGGGTTGAATCTTGTAAGTTTGGTGCAGGGCCTGAAAATAAAACGCCTCCTTCAGGACCCAATATTGAGTATGTACTGCTTTTTTCAATGAAATATCCAACGGCTTGGAAGGTGATCTCGACTTCAACAATATCTCCCTTCACTGGTCTACGAGGTAGCAGCAGTGGATCCAATTCAACAGAATATGTTGGTTCATCAATATGAAATTCCTCCATGGCAACAGAACGGCTTACATCTGCTGTCCAGTCAATAGGGGTCACAATAACAAAAACACCTTCACACGGCTCTTGACCAACACTCAATGCGATCGATACGGTGCCTGGTGTCAACAATAATTCAAATTCCCCTACTTGGTCTTCGACAGTCCCGGTAAAGGTTCCGTACGAAAGGTGGACCAATCTTTGAGGTCCGTTCTCTAACTGAATTTCAGTGTTGAATGAAAGTCCTTTTGTTTCACTCCATACGACAGATGTTAACCTCGTTGTCAGCGTCTGAGGAGGACTTACATCTATTGTAATGAGACCATTGTGCTGGCCATTAAACGCACCATCTTCGGTGACGAGTTCCCAATGAATATCGAATTCGCCAGAGTTTTGAAGCATGAATTCAATATCGACTTCGCCTGCAGAGTTTGGTTGTAATTCGAGTTCATCCCCAACAAATTCAATTCCATCAATCTCCATTTTCAACTTTGCATGTCCGATGTGTAAACCTACATTCCGAACCAACAATGAGGCTTGATACACATCGCCTGTATTCCACGGACCTGTGACTGCAGAGGGTTGTTCATCACCTTCGATTTCAAAAATAGCAGAGTCCATTTCATAAAGAACCATAAGTTCTAGATTTGAATCATAATCAACTCGAGATCCGATCAAGTTGCATCGAAGTATGCCTGGTTTGACTTGAAATTGCAAAATGACCGGTTCGGAAGTTTGTGCAAGGAGTGTCAATGCTTGAGAATAGATTTCTTGACCGTCGAATTCGCAAGATAATGTCCCGTTGAAGGGGGCTTCACCACTATTCATGATGGTAATCGATTGATTAATAATATCCCCTGCGGTGATGTTTGCTACGGTCTGGTTGACCACTATATCGATAGTTGGAAGGGGAGGTGGCAGAACTGTGACACTTCCTGTACGGGTGTGCGTGCCTAACAAGCCTGAAACATTCGAAAGGCTTGCATTCCAATGCAGAGTACCTTCATTCAATTTTGTAGGTGAGAATATTTGTAATATGAATGTGGAGGAAGCCTGAATCTTCAATTCTTCAGAGGTATAATTCCAGGTTAGTGATTCCGAAAAAAAGATTGAAAAATTACCACTCCAATTGTAATCGCCTTGATTTAATATTGGAATAGTCATTTCTAAAAAATCACCATCCGCCAATGAGGAGTTTCCAGTTGTATTATTTGCTTCATCAACTGATTCAAAGTAAATCGCAGAAAGTGGACCTATCGAGATGTTCATTGGCCGAAGTCTCTGAATTGTTCGTTCAAATGACAGGACTCCAGGTGTTGGATTTGAAACATTGACGCCGACATCTCCAAGGATGCTAACATTTACGATGCTAAATCCAAAGGGCAATAACGAAATTTCTTGGGAGATATTGACTGAAGAAAATGGTTGCATCGAAATAGGATGACTATGATTTTGGCTTACCTCACCTTCAAGGGTTCGAACCTCAATTTCCACAGTTGCGTTTGCTTCAAGACCGGTATCTTCAACCACATCAAACCAAAGTTCAATCCTTGAAAATTCGGTTTGAACAAACTCATCAAGACTGACAGTATCCAAATCGATGGAAATGGTCCCGTTTTGTGCAGCAGCAAAACCTACGAATGGGCTTGCGATGAGTATGGCAAAAAGAAGTGAGGACAGCCAAGCAAAATTGTTGGAACTCCCCGCCATGACGAACCACTCAAATTGGGGTTCTTCACTTTCACCCTTATTTGAATGACTACGCCACCTTTATTGAACATTGACGGGTCGGCGGGTTGCTATGCAAGTCGACAAGTTGCTCGCCATCACCCCTGAAGCATTAGCGAAAGCAATTCTTCATCGAAGAGAACGGCTTGCTGAAGTAATACCGGAACAACTTGATGCAAAAAACGATGAAAAATCTACGGCTGAGGAAATCGCACGAGAAGCCAAACTCCAAAGAGATGAACTCAACGATAAGGTTGCAAGGGTCAAGGCTTCCAGAAATAAAGCTCATGCGAAAGCAAAAGAATTGTTTGAGCAGGCAAGTAATCTTCGAGAACAAATTGATTTGGCTGGCGGTTATCAAAATCCTGAACCAGAATGGAAAAAAGAAAAATTGCAAAAGAAACTTGAGCAATTGGAGTTTACTCTTGAGACAAACTGGGGCGACCATAAAACAGAAGGTCGAATCCATGATGAGATGAAGAGGCTTATTCGTGATCATGAAAAGTGGGTCGAAGAGCGTGCTTCTTCTCAACCACTCATCCACCAGTTTAGGAACCTCAACAAAGAAGCAGTGGAGCTAATCAATCAAGCAGAACAATTCCATCAAGACATGTTGATGATGGTAAAAGAGAACGAAACACTGCATACTGAATATGTCGATAAGGAATTTAAGAGACGCAATATCGATTCAAAAACGAAACAACTCACAAAAGCGTTGCAAAGCAGCGAAATTGGAATTGAGCATTGGCAGAAGATTTGCAATGGTGAGGTTCAACATTTACTCATCGATTCACAACGGGTTCGAGAAGGGGGGCCTTCCACTGTAGCACGAAATATTCAACGAAAGAGAAGCAATGACACAAGAGAATCTGGGGGTGAAGAAGAGTGAATAGCCCAAAAGATAATCTCAAAAATGTGTCTGAAAACAAGCGAGATTTGTTTGAAGACTTGAGGAGTCGAAATATCTCCGACGTCAAAAATGAATTGAGGTTGCTTGACAACGAAATCAACGAACTTTCTGAACGGTTCGACACCTTAGGAAAAGAACTCGAAAATGCAACCAACTTGGAGTTATTACTCGCTGACATCATGGATAACGACGATTACAAGTTGAAAAGCAAAGAAGCAAAACACCTTGCAGGTGAGTTGAAAAAAACTCACAATGAGATTTCTGACTTACAAACCAAGCGAAATTTGATCAACGAAAATGTTGGTTTGCCATCTCATCAATGTGAAAATGAATTGCTTCGAGTTTACGAACGCCTCACTGGAGAAGTCGATATCTTCAAAGTGCCATCAATACAAAAAGAGGAAGAGTGGTTCTCATACTTCTTTGAACTTCAGGAGATGTACAAACTCATGGTCGAGGCCGACCAAGCTCACAAAAAAGTTGGTGAATTATTCAAAACTCAACAAGATAATTTTACTCAACTTAAATCGCTGAATTCAGAAATTTCTGCAACATTCGATTCGGTTATACAGGACGAATCCATTCTTGAAGGTGTTCAACTCAATTACAGTAGTTTAATCGAAATCCGAAAGTCAATTTACAATCTAAAGCGAGTTCGCTCAAAATGTTTCAAATTAAGAAAGACTGCACGTCGAGAACGAGGCCGTCTCCAAGCCTATGTGAAGCACCTAGAGAAACCAAAGAGCAAAGGAAAACCTAAAGCAAGAACGGGACCTTCGACACACGAAGTCAAAGAAAAGGTATCATCAGGGGGTTCACTTTCACTTCAAGAATTGGATGTGTTTCTCAAATCAGGGGGATTGAAAAATTTACCATCCCAACAATCAAACACAAGTAACTTAACTCGAAAGAAAAAGAACCAAAAATCTTCAGTCCAAGTAGCAAGAGGAAAGCCTGCGAAATCAACAAAAGGTATGAAGGATTAAAATGAACCTAAAGTGGTTTTCTGGTGCAAAGCCAATTGACCTTTCACATGACGAAAAATTACAAATAATCAATTTATTTCAAAAGCAAACGGGTGAGGTTTACACAATTCATTCTTTGAATTGTCTGCATATTCCATCATGGGAAGGAAATGTTCTGTTAAAGGATGAACTTTCAAATTCGATTGAAGGCGTGTTCTGGAGTCATCCAATTGGCCAAAATACGG
This sequence comes from Candidatus Poseidonia sp., assembly GCA_030827365.1. Classification (GTDB taxonomy): domain Archaea; phylum Thermoplasmatota; class Poseidoniia; order Poseidoniales; family Poseidoniaceae; genus Poseidonia. The sequence goes on from JAUREO010000030.1 coordinate 16,447, forward strand.
TTCGAATTGCAGCATTTGTGCTTTCTGAAAAAGTTCAAAACCAAGGCATTGGTACAAGTATTTGGGAGTTTTGTTGTTCGCAATTCAATCAACAAGGATATGAGCACCTTGTCCTTGAAGTACGAGGCGATAACGTAAGGGCGATTTCGTTTTATGAACGGAAAGGTTTGACCATCAATGAAACCCTCATTGGGTATTACTCATCTGGACCAGGATATTCTATGAATGGGTCATTGTCTAAAGTTCAAACAGACTCAAAATTAGAACCTCGATTATAGGAAGCGTTCGATATGCTAGAAGATTTGACTCAAATCGATGGTATCGAATATGTTCACCAATTCAATCACCAAGAAATTGAAATCTTTTCTTTTCCTTCGGTTTGTGATGAGCGTATGAAAAGGAAAATTTTCTCATGGATCCAAATTATGCCTACTCCTTCTCAAACAACTTTTCGATTTGAGAATTCATATGCAATGATGCGAATTTCAAAAAAACATATCATTTGTGTTGTTTGTAGCGTCAATTCAAACCTTGGTGAAATTCGAAATCTTTTGGAGCATCTCGATTAGAATGTGTTCATCAAGTCTTAAATGCGGATGCCAAGTCGCTCTCGTTGGCGGGTAAGTGGGAACGAACCCCCCTAGGAAGCGATGATGATGTCCGAGTTCAAGGATTTTTTAGAAACGAAAAGAAAAATCATGGATAAAAAGGCAACAAAACATCGTGAAGAACGTGATGCTTGGCACGGTAAAAGCAAAGATTCTGCATCAAAAAGAAATGAACTGAACGCAGGAACTCGCGAATTGCTTGTCCAAGTCCAAGAGCAAAAAACAATTCGGGACCAACTTAACGAAGTTGTCCGAGAGAAAAAAGCTGCTCGACAAAAAACAAGTGATGCAGTAAAAAATATCCGAAGTTCAATCCAACCAAATACCGAAGGTGAAGAAGATAAAGGAAAACACCGAAGGAAAGGCCGACCAGAAACCGTTATTGGACATAAAAAGAAACTCGAACGACTTGAGCGTGAATATGAAACCCAAGCACGTGGCCAAAAAGCTCGGAAAAAGATGGAAGATGAAATGCGAGAACTCTATCGCCGTATCAAAAAGCTTGAAGATGAGCAAAAAAACCTTGAGGATTCAGATGATCTAAGAAAGGCAATGGATGAAAACAACAAAGCCTTTGAAGAACTCCAAGAGGCTGCAGATAAAGCACAACTTGCTCATGATAACATGATTCAATGGAGCAATGAGGTTGAATCTCAAAGAACAGAGGCAGAACAGGCTCATCGAGAATTACGGAAGTGCCAAAGAGAAGCTGACAATCAACATCATCTTTACATCGTTTCACTTCGCTGTTTACATTCAATTCAAGAAATGATTCGTGCGATTCGTGCCGCAGAGTCAGGTGAAACTCAACGTCCACAAGCTCGTGAAGAAGTTCAAGACCTCATGAGTAAACTTCTTGCTGGCGATACACTCTCCACCGATGAACTCATGCAACTTCAGCGGTACGATTAATCATTCAACAATACCAACAAAGCAATAAGACCTCAATGGTGCAATACATTTGGAGGGCTTTGATGATATCAAGAGATGAAATTCATCAAATCGTCGATGATTACGATTCTTTGAAATTAAGAATTGGAATGACTGCATCACATTCCGCACTCGATATTTGTGACGGAGCCATTGAAGAGGGTTTTCCGACTGTTGCATATTGTAAACAAGGTCGTCATCAAACCTATGCAAAATACTTCAAAACCCAAAGAACTGGTTCGGGTCGAGTTGTTCGAGGCATGGTTGACAAGGCCATTGTTATGAATAATTTCAATGATATCATGGGCGAAGATATGCAAGCTGAGATGAGAAAGAGAAATGTCATTTACATACCTAATCGGTCGATGACATCATACTCCTCAATTGATGACATTGAAAACTCGTTCAGAGTCCCAATGTTTGGCTCAAGAAATATGTTGAGAATGGAAGAACGTACCGAAGAAAAAGATTACTATTGGATTCTTGAAAAAGCAGGTCTACCATTTCCTGAAGCGATTGAGTCACCTGAAGATATTGATTGCCTATCGATCGTTAAACTCCATCATGCTCAGAAAAAACTTGAACGTGGATTTTTCACGTGTGGCTCGTATCAAGAGTTCGAAGAAAAATCTAGTGATTTGTTGTCACAAGGCGTCATCGACCAAGCGTCCCTTGATGGAGCTCGAATCGAACGCTATGTCATTGGACCAGTGTTTAATCTGAATTTCTTCTATAGCCCATTGTCCGCCGAGGGCGAGCGACTTGAATTACTTGGAGTAGATTGGAGATTTGAATCTTCACTTGATGGTCATGTACGACTTCCAGCACCTCAACAAATGACCCTACCAGCACATCAGCAAATCCCAGAAATGACCGTCGTTGGCCATAACACGGCTACAATTCGAGAATCACTGTTGGAACGTGCTTTCGAACTGGGTGAAAAGTTCGTGGACGCAAGTAAAGAACACTATGACCCTGGGATCATCGGTCCTTTCTGTCTTCAAACCTGTATTGACAAAGACATGAATTACTACATTTACGATGTTGCACCAAGACTCGGCGGTGGAACCAATGTGCATGTCAATGTAGGACATCCTTACGGTAATGCCCTATGGAGAAAGCCAATGTCAAGTGGTCGAAGAATCGCCATGGAACTACGTATGGCGGCAGAGCAAGACAGACTCAAAGAAGTTCTCACATAATCATTTGATGCCTTTCTCATCTTGAATGCCAACCTGCCACTTCGGATTCAAAAGCCATGAATCTAAATGTTCATTGCTGATATGGAATCCATGCTTGTTGCGTTACATCAAAGTAGGAAAGATTGCCTTGTGCATCTTTGTTCCAATGAATGCCGTTGTCAACCCACTGCTGGGCACCAGCAAGCGGATTGTTGTCTTGCTTATCGGAGAAGTGTGCTTCTGTTGCTGCATCAATTTCAGGGTTTGCTTGAGCAAACGCACTTTCAATTGTCGTTGCAGAGCTTTTCCGCATGTTCATGAATGCAAGTCCTCCAATACCACCGAGTACAAGGAGTGCTAACACAACATAAAGACCCACATTTGAACCAGAATCAGTTGCTGCTTTGTATCGGTCTGCATCATTTGGATAATTGTCCCATCGGTCGGCTACACCATCACCATCGGTGTCGGTGGTTTCATTTGCATCGTATGGGAAGTCGTCCTCAGCATCACTCACAAGATCGCCATCTGAATCAATTTGAGACAATGAACATCCATTCTCAAGAACGAGGATGTTTGGAAGTGTGTTGGCACACTCGTCATCGATGTCAAACACGCCATCGCCGTCAGTGTCGATTTGATACTTGGAGCAGCCATCATTGTTCACCATGCGTCCGTCAACTGTACCCGGGCACTCGTCCCTTGCATTGTTGACATTGTCGTTATCGTCGTCTTTTTGAGTGTCAGAGCAACCAAATTGGTCGACTTGTTCTCCGGCTGGTGTGCTTTTACACTGGTCTTCTACATTGTTGAATCCGTCATTATCTGCATCAAGTTGAGTTTGAGAACAACCAACTTGGTCGACTGTTTCACCAATTGGAGTTCCTGGGCATTGGTCGATATCGTTGGTAAACAAATCTTGGTCATCATCTTTCTGTGAGAGTGTACAACCTACTGCATCTGCTTCTTCGTCAACGGGAGAAGCATCGCAAATGTCGTTGGCATCGACCACGCCATCTCCGTCGGTGTCACGTTCAAGAGCAGCACATCCTACACCATTGACTTGAACACCTGCTGGGGTTGAAGGACACTGGTCTTTGTCGTTGGTGATTGTGTCGCCATCCGAATCAAGTTGTCGTTCTGCACAACCTGTTGCATCCACGGTGTATCCAAGTGGTGTGTTCGGGCAAGCATCAAAGGCGTCATTGACACCGTCTTTGTCTTCATCTTCTTGACTTGCAGCACAACCTACTGCGTCGACTGATTCGCCTGCAGTTGTGTTGGGGCATGCATCGACATCGTTTGAAACACCATCCATGTCATCATCAAGTTGAGATTCTGAACACCCATCTTCGTCAACTGGTTCTCCAGCAGGGGTATCTGGACATTGGTCTCCATCGGTGCCAGCAGGGTTATCTCCGTAGCCATCACCATCCGAATCAAACCATTGTGTGGCGTCATTGGGGAACTTGTCTGCATTCATTCCTGCTTGATTATCACCATAACCATCACCGTCAGCATCAGACCACTGAGTAGAATCTGCGGGGAAGACATCGGGTGTGTTTCCATTTTGGTTGTCACCAAAACCAT
>JAUREO010000031.1 GCA_030827365.1 Candidatus Poseidonia sp.
AATTCTCGAATCATACGAGCAACTTCAAGGGTAAGTTGTTGGTCAACAGGGAGTGCATCGGAACCGACGAGTTGCACAATCTCTTGAAGTTCAGCTTCGACTTGCAACAGACCACTGACTTGTGTTCGGATTTCTGGGAAATCTTGGGCAATGTTGTCTCTAAACCATTGGTCCAAACTTTGTGGGTAAAGTGAATATGAATTCAGCCAGTTGATCGCAGGGAAATGTCGCTGACGTGCAAGGCCAGCATCGAGTCCCCAGAACACTTTCACAATTCGGAGTGTACCTTGTGATACGGGTTCTGAGATGTCACCACCAGGTGGTGAAACCGCTCCAATCACGGTAACTGAACCATCGTTTCCGCTCAAGGTTTCGACACGTCCGGCTCGCTCGTAAAATTCTGCAATTCTTGAGGAGAGATATGCAGGATATCCTTCTTCACCGGGCATCTCTTCAAGACGAGATGAAATTTCACGCATGGCTTCTGCCCAACGAGATGTCGAATCTGCCATCAATGCTACATCGTAGCCCATATCACGGAAGTACTCAGCGATGGTAATTCCTGTGTACACAGATGCCTCACGTGCTGCAACAGGCATATTCGATGTGTTTGCAATCATGACCGTTCTGTTCATCAGAGGCTTTCCTGTATTTGGGTCGATAAGGTGAGGGAACTCGTCAAGAACTTCTGTCATTTCGTTTCCACGCTCACCGCAACCGATGTAGACAACAATTTGAGCGTCAGAGTACTTTGCGAGAGATTGTTGAGTCACAGTTTTTCCAGAACCGAATGGGCCTGGGATTCCTGCTGCACCACCCTTTGCGAGTGGGAACAAGAAATCGAGAATTCGCATTCCTGTGACAAGTGGGGTATCAGGTGCATACTTTTGGCGGTAAGGACGTGGTGTTCGAACCGGCCACTTCTGCATCATTTGAATTTCAGTTCCATTCTCAAGAGTACAAATCGTTTGAGTGACGTTAAAATCACCGGATTCAATTGATTTAATTGTTCCAGATGCGGTAGGAGGCACCATGATCTTGTGAACAATCGTTTCGGTTTCTTGTACATGGCCAATGACATCGCCGCCAGAGACTTCATCTCCTTTCTTGGCGGTTGGCTCAAAGGTCCAGGTCTTCTCAAGGTCGAACGCATCTGCATCGACACCACGAGTAATGAAGACACCCATGACCTCTTCCAGAGTAGCGAGTGGCCGCTGGATTCCATCGTAAATTTGGGTTAGAAGACCCGGTCCAAGGCTAACTGAAAGTGTTTCTCCTGTGTTTTGGACTGGCTCACCCGGACGGATACCTGATGTATCTTCGTAAACTTGGATGATGGCTTTATCACCGTGTAATTCGATGACTTCACCCATCAATCCTTCATGCCCTACTCGAACCACGTCGTACATTCCTGCTTTCATTCCTGTAGCTGTAACGACCGGTCCAGATATTCTGTATATTGCTCCTGTTTTGCTCATATTTTTTTCCTCCTTTTCTCTATTGCCAGAGATCGACTCCTATTGCCTTACGAATTGTATCTCGCAAGGTTGTGTCCTCTTCGATTCCAATTCCGAGGACGGTTGGTGAGACAGATGCCGAGAGTTGTTCTCTTAGTCTGTCTGGAAGTGTAGGGAAAATGGTCGAATCGAGAACCACTATCCCCACACTTGAATTTGATAACAAGCCACGGAGTGTTGAATGTAATTCATCATCGGATTCCGGGTTGTGTAGTTCGGACAATCCAGCAAGCTGGAAGCCCAAGGTGAATTCTGGAGAACCAACAACTGCTATTTCCACTTTATTCACCTCATAGTACGTGTTCGTCGATGACCGCTTCTGGTAATCCAGCCAATAAGCCACGGACAATAATTCTCAAATCATTCACTTCTTCGACTTTCAATGCAATGTAATGTATAATCGGCAGGGCTGAGATGGGATGGAGAAAACTCATCTTTGCCATGAAATCATGTTCTCTTTGCTTGAACCATGTCACTACTGGGTCCAAACTTCGACGCTCATCGCATTGCTTTAATTTCTCTTCGAATTCAGCCAAATCAAATTGGTTGTTGCCTCTTAAGACATCAAGAAGGGCATCTTTACCGCCGATTGAAACTGTTGAAAACGAACGTGTTGGTACGAGTCGTCCTCCGGGGAGGAGAGCACTCGAGAGTGCTTCCCCTTGCATCCCTACGGATGTTGATTCCAAAATGTTCAAAATATTCTTGTGATCAATTTCCAAGGCAAGTAATTTCCTTGCGAACTTTGTAGCTTTGTCGTCACCTGATAAAGCACTCAACGCCTCGTTGAAATAATGACGATCCAATGCATCCTCGTAGGCATACAATGACGCGTTTTCAGGCAGTTTTGATAATGCTTGACCAAAGGACTTTCTCTTCATTGCGAGGGCTGCTGAACGAAGTGTGTCTGATTCTTCAATAATTGAAATCCAAGGTGTGTTGATTTCATTGATGGCAGGCAAAATCGAGTTTTTTACCTTCTCGATTTCAACCTCATTGAGGACTGAACGAAGAACGACTTTCGCGTTCTGATATTCAAATCTCAATGTGTAAACTGAAATGACGGGTTTGATTTTGGGATTGCACATTCGTAAAATATTCAAAAGTTCGACTTCTAGATTATGAGTGAGTGCTGCCTCAACCAGATCGCCTCCTGATAGTTTTCCCGCGTACATGTCAATCTCATTTCTGTAACCCATGTCACCAACTGCTACGGTAAGTTGGTCTGGTGATTGACGAATGAGTTGCCTTAACCTTGCCTTATCAGCAAGATTGCTTTTCCGAGACTTAGCTCGTGCTGCAACGTACGCTGTGTTTGCCCTCATTGTATTCCCTCATTCAAATAATGTATTGTTAATTGACGCCAAGTTATCTGACCAAGCTCGCTCGAGTAATGTATCAAATCGCATGTCAAAGGAAACTGAACCATCGTTGGATGAGAGGATAAATCCGCCCATGCATTGAATGGTTTCACCAACCTCAAAGTCTCCAGATAATTTCGAAAGAGATGCTTTATCAATTTCTGCTGGATGAAGGATGAATCCTTTGCCACCAACTTTCTTTGCCTCAGCAATCAATGACTTGAGGAGTGATTCTCTGCCTTTCATCTTAACATCCGAAATTGTATCCTTTGCCATATCATATGCTGCGTCAAGAGCGGCTCTTTTGGCAATGAGAACTTCTTTTTGATTTGATTGTCGAGCACTTGCAACGACTTCACGTGCAATTTGTTCTGCTTCTCTTTGTGCTTTTGCTTCAGCGTTGGAAAGTATCTCGGCAGCCTGACTTTTTGCCGCATCGAGAATTTTGCTCGATTCGGCTTTTGCAGATGCTTCAATTTCTGAGGCCTTCGCCTCCGCTTCCTTGCGCACATCTTCGCTAATTTGTTCAAGTGTCATCTTCAATCCTCCTTACTCAATCAACGTATGTTGAATGAGTTGATTCACTCATAGGAAGAGTGGCAGTGCACCGAGAATCACGATAGATTCTGGCAACGCTGTAAAGATGAGCGCTGGTCCGAATTTTGATCCGTCTTCAGCGAGCATACCGACTGCAGCACTACCGATAGCAGCTTGGGAAAAGCCTGCACCAATAGCAGCAAGTCCGAGTGATAGACCTACACCAACATCACCGTACATACCATTGTTCCAGTTTGCTTGTGTATCCTCACCAGGTTCAGCAGCAACACCTTGTGCAATCATTGTGATTGCAAAAAGTGCGACCAATGCTCGTATTACATTTTTCATTGCTTTTGTTTTCATATTTTTTCCTCCATTGTTTTTTTGTCCTGTGGACTATGATTGACCCTCCACATGAAGGGTTCTTCCGCCTAGCGGTGTAAAGAGACGACCTGAGCCGTCGTGGAACTTGCCCATCCATTCAACAAAGTGAAGACGGGCTGCGTGTATACTTGGAGATAACAATCCAAGTGCGAGTGCAAACGCCTGAATGAGGACAAAGAGTACTAATCCAACGAGGACCATCACAGGGTTACTTGGGTGAATCATCATATCCCAACCGATGGTTATTGAGATTTCAGCAATTTTCACACCTGCAACACCAACTGCCATGACCCGAAGGTAAGATAGTGTGTTCGCTAGAAGGCCGAATGTTTCGATAGGTCCCATGATAACGCCGCCTGCCCATCCAAATTTCTCGTAAATGGCAAGACCGATGATGAGTGAAAAGACTCCAGCAATCACCATTCCAGTCCATGCGGACAAAATGAACATTTCACCTCCATAGCCAACCACTTGTCTGGCATGGAGGAATCCTCCAATGAGTATGAGGATGAATGAACCCTTTTCGAAGAATGCTGCTCCAATGCCGTGGGCGTTGAATGCATTGATAAATCCAATGATGAATCCAAAAAGAAGATGAACTACGCCAAGGTAAATTGAGATAAGAACATAGTCTGAGATGACCTTATCATCCGCCCTGTGGAAAGGTACATGCAGATTCAAGTTAAGCAGCGAATCCATGAAATGTGGGAAGTGGATATGTGCATACGTCCAATCGTAGAGCGGGACAAGAATTGGTATCGTTTTGTGAGATGTTGAATTATCCCAAACAAACCCAAACCCTTCGGCGAAAATAAGTCCCCATATGATACACCAAATTCCCATCCACTTGAGAATCGTGATTCCATTTTTTGCGACGGGGTCAACAGCGAATGGTTTTGTACCGAGCCAAAGACCTAGTAGGTAGATGATTAATCCGTAGCCAAAGTCACCAAGAATGAGGCCATACACGAACGGGAAGGTCATCATGATGAAGAATGTAGGGTCTATAGAACCGTATTTAGGGCGACCTACAAGGTCAACCATTAATTCAAATGGTTTGGACACGGATCCATTTTCATAGGCTACTGGAGGAGTTGGTTCATGATGACTATGGTGGTGGCCATGATGGTCATCAACATGTGCTTCGATTTCGATATGTGATGCAAACGAACTAAGAGCTTGCTGTACGTATGATGCTTGACTTGCCGGAACCCATGCATCGAGCACAAATGCCATATCGGATACTGCCAGCATTGTTGGTGCTGTGTTGATTGAATCGATTCTTGTCAAGTACTCATCCATTGCAACGAGCAATCGGCCATTCTTTGAAGCCCATTGCTCGCCTTTAGACTCTGCAGATGCGACTTTCTTCTCACATTCTACCTTTGAGGATGATAAATCCTTGATGATTTCAGAGGGTTTTCCGTGGCCCGATGGAATTTGCAACGCTCGAGCTCCTAAATTTCCAAGAATCATTTGTACTTCTGTGGATTTTGAAGGTGCACATGCAACGACCACAACACCAGCATAACTCTCGACCCGGATGTCAGAGCCCACACCTGCGAATGCTGCCATGGCTTTGCTGGCTTTGGCAACCTCAGCAACAAACATATCAATATGAGCGGTTCCAACCAACAGTTCGATTTCAATGTCAAGTGGTTCTAATTTTCGAAGGATGACCAGTTGCTCCTCAATCGACGCCATTTCAAACTGATTATCACGAACAATTGTAGCGTATTCGAGACCTTCTTCTACGGTTTGAGCAAAATCACCATCGAACAGTTCTCGCAATTGATTTGTTGAAATTGGCCCCTCGGTGTTATGAGGCTTGTAATGGGAGCGTGCAGCTCTCACCTTTGCGAGTAATGCACTCGCTTTGTTGGCCCCATCATTTGAAACTGCTCTTCCAACTTCAATTCCATCTTCGAAGTTGACATAGTCTTCGATATGGACACAACCTAGCCTAGAGCATTCATTGAGGATGTTATCCATTTGATCAACGGTCGCTGCGAGCGTCATCCTTGACATCTCAACAGTGCCGAACATTCCAATCACTCACGAATTTAGTACAGCATCGATAATTGTTTGAACTGCCTTATCTTTGTTCTTTTCAAAGGAGTTTTGAATGCCTTCGATAGACTTGGCGCCGTCTTTCTTTACTTTATCTGCCTCTTTTAGGGCAGAAGTGCGTGCTGCTTCAACTGTAGCCTGAGATGCGGAGGAAGCGTCTTCATGCGCTTTCGCAACGAGTTCTGATGCCTTCTTTCTTGAGTCGGCGAGTTTCTTGTCAGCATTTTTCTGAGCGTCTTGAAGCCTTTTTTCAGCATCCGCTGCGGCCTCAGAAACACTTTTTCGGACTTCTCGGATACCCACTGAGACCACCTATGATTCGGCTAACGAAGTGGGGTTTATGACTATAACGCCCTAATTTCGTGGGGAATTAGTTCGCAGTATTGCCTTTTGGTTTTGTAGCACGGAATCGACTCGCCATCCCGAAAGGTAACAACAACCGGCCTTGAACTTGGGTAAATCCAACTTCCTTCAACATCCTGCGATAAAATCCATTTGTTCCGTAATGTGTGTATGATTTTGCCAACCCCTTCCAAGCATGATTCTTTTCTTTGGTCACAACTCTTGCAATCAATTGAACCGCAGTATTCATCCAAAGAGATCCAAACAATCCGTGGAGCCAATTGGCTTTCCCAGCATCGCAAATGACGAGTTTTCCCCCTGGCCGCATGACTCGCAGAATTTCAGTTAATCCTTGCTTTTTGTCCTTAAAATCGCGAAATGAGAACAAACAGCACACAAAATCGAAAGTATTGTCATCGAACGGCATCGATTCTGCTACGGCTTGTACGAATGTTGCTTCAGACTCGCCTCTATTTTTCCTCGCCTCGCCGACACGATGTCGAGCCACTTGAAGCATTTCATCTGAAGGATCAAGACATGTCAGTTCCACGCCAACGATGTCAACCGCAAACGAACCAGGCCCACAGCCAACTTCCAATACTTTCATCCCTTCAATAGTGTGATTTCTTACATTTTTTCTCCAATGCTTGTCCTGTCCAAATGTCATCCAAGCATTGACCTTATCGTAGTGCGGTATCGTCTGTTCTAATTGGAGTTCAAGGATTTGCCACTCCTCTTCATCAATCCCAGTGGGGTCAAATCCACCAGTGGATGAGCGTTCCGCCATACCTCTGCCAAAAGCAGGTGTTTAATGACCTGTCGTATTAGCAAGAAAAACAACTAAGCGATACGTTCGACTGTTTCTGGAGTGATTCCTTCTTCTGGAGTTACTCGGAACACAAGCATCTTGAGATTTTCAGGCGCATTTCTAAACTTTGAAACGATCATCGATGTTTCAAAATCTGAACCAATAGTTCGGACTCTAAAAGATAAAGTCATGTCGGAAATCGATGAAAGTTCTTGTTTGACCGATTTATCTAGGCCTTCTGATGAAACGCAAATGAACAAGAGGCCTCGAACCATTTGGGCATGAGCTTGTAACATTCTCATCATTGAAATCACACGTGATTGGTCTTCCCTTTGTAGGAAGAAATCCATGTTATCGATGACTGCTCTAAAGTATGGGCCCAAAGCCATAATCTCATTGGTGACCTCGGTCAAGAAATCTTGGGTGGTTTCCTGAACGAATCGAGTTTGGGCCAACCTTTGAATATCACCTAATTGAAAACCTTCAAGCCGATAACGGCTTGCAAGAAGTTGTTTTTCAAGAACAGTGTTGTTGTATTCTTCACCAATTGTGCGAACTTTGATGTCAAGCGGCCATTTGTATTTTTGGAAGATACGAACAATATCCTGTTGTCCTTCGTCGGTTGCAATATACAACGTGTTTTCTGGTTCTTCTGCAGGAGAAACGAATTGTTTTGCAAATAAGTCACTACCACTCCCTGTTTCCGTAAAGGCCACGATGGTAAAACCACGTGGAACACCACCTCGCATTGCAGCATCGAATTTTGGGATTCCAAATGACCCCATGGTGCCAAAGAATTCTTCATCTTCTTTGGTAAAACTCATCTTTTTTGCCATTCTAGTCCCCCTCACATAATAACGACATTTCCTCTGTCGATGAGGTCGGTGCAGTACAGGTCAAGATTCGATAGCACAAGTGGCGGAGTTTGATCGGGCACATTGATAACGACCGAAAGAATTTCTCTTTGGCGGAATGTGTTGATAAAAATATGAAGATATTCAGCAAGCATCCTGTCCTCGTTGTAAATCGCGAGAGCATTGACACTATCAAGAAACACGAAATTCCTCGGGCTTTGCGATGCTTGTAAGATGTAGAGGGTTCTCAAAAGGATGCTTTCGAGCATTATTGGACTATCAACAAAATGGACGTTATTATAGGGTACATCGGTACCACCTAAAATTCCAGAAGAAACAAGGTCGACGAACTGAATATGCGAAACATCAATTCCAATGGCTTCGAATGCTTGGATGATTTCCACTGCACCACGGCTGGCAGAAATGTACACACCCCCCATCTCAAACATCTGCATGAGTGGAATAATTGTGCTCGCCGTCACGCTGAATGCATTTGAATTTCCAACCCGAACTTGAACCGAACTGTTGAGTGAAACTTCGGATAGTTGTTGTGCAATATTTTGGTCAAATTCAAACATCGTTATTGCCCCCATCGAGATGTAGAATCAATCTGAGCACCCCATTTCAACATTGGTGTAAGCATAACTCCAATTGGAGTGAGTTCAATGGCATGCTTTGCACGGCTATGGGAAGTACCTCTCATCTTCACAACTTGAAGAAATCGAAGGAGGTGCCCCATTCTTTCATTGTCTCCCATCACGATGATTCCATCAGCAATTGCTTCTTCAACACCGAAGGAAGACCAGTGTGCGTTTTCTGTCGCAGAGGTAATCTCTGATATGAGAATAGTTGTGCAACCCAACGTTGCAAGTTTTTTACCCAATGTGAACAAAAAGTCTCGAATCAATTGATCCGATTTGATCTTGTAGCACAGTGTGGTCACTGAATCTATCACGAGTCGGGTCACACCAATTGTATTGACGATATCGACGATAGCCTTGATGAGAGCGTGAACGTCATCCAAATCAAATGTTGCTTTGTCGAGTCCTAGCCATGAATATAAGACGTCCATATCAAAGACGTTGATGAGACCAGAATCAACCATGTTCATGTCAAAGAATTGGTATTGGCGAATATTTTCAAGCAACTTCACCGATGGTTCTGTTGCCGTAAAGTGAGCACAAGCCTCGCCTGCGAGTGCACCTCGGACAAGAAACTCCATGCCCAAGGTTGTTTTTCCTGAGCCACAGGTACCTGCAGCAAGAACAGTGGAGCCATAAGGGATACCTCCCCTTAATATTTCATCCAAGCCGTGAATGCCTGTGACACATCTATCTCGTTGGTAAGTCGATGGCGATTGCATGGGAACATTCAGTCGAAGTCGTTATGGTTGATGAAATAACCGCCTCAAGGAGTTGATTTATCTCATTGAACATATATCCCCGGTGTTGGTGAATCTTGAACATCCCAAGCCCCTTGACTCATTCGTGTTGAATCTTGTCGTTCTATACTGTATCCAACATTGATGATCAACCCGGTATTTCCACCCCACTCAACGACATCGATGTCGGATGGTGTAGTGTGAGTGAGTTGAGTGTATCTCAAACGTAGGACGCCTGAACCGTCTGAGATGGCGTTGACTTGACCCACTCCGAGAAATCCGACACTGCCTAAATCGATGACTGCCGAGGCATTACCCACCTTTTGGGTTGTCGGGTCTCCAGAAAAGAGGGCTGTAGAATTGCCTGGTACAACACCATCTTGGAATAAAAAGTTCGTTGACGTAACCCCCGAAGTATGATTGAGCGACCAACCTCGAAGAGAAATGGCAAATTGATTTGGATTATGTATCTCAATCCATTCCGGCCCGGAATTGGAAGGTCTAGTCATAACTTCAGTGAGTATCATTTTACTTGTCACTTTGGCATTCATATGGACTTCAAGAATCACGCTTATCTTTTCTCCTTCTTGGTAAAAGGTCCTGAATGCTGTGGATGATGAGCTGGATGTTGTTCGAGGTGTGCCGCCTTGAAAGATTAACAATCCTTCGCGGCTTGTATTCCCACTTTCTTCAACCCGAATGGTTAGAAACACGCTCATTTTTTCACCCAGCCCTAAACCTTCAGAAAATCCTTCTTCGGTTACATTTGATAAGGCTGCAATTCGTTGAAAATCAAGTCTTTTTCCCGATACGATACCCGCTTGTAAACGACCAGCATCTAACTGATTCATGGGTTCAAGATGCCATTCAGATGTGGCATTGTTGTAATCTGGTGCTCCATCGTTCAAGGGAACAAACCATCCTTCGGATGCGGTTAGTCTGTCAACACCAAGAATGGCTGCCCTATCGAGGCGGTCGAGTGCGGGGTCATTCGACCCCATCTGCAACTGAGCTAGTGACAAGAATGCGGTCAGTATCATCAAAAACAATGTGAAAGCGGACAAAAATTCGATGACCGCAGTGAGTCCACGTTCATCATCTTTGAACGAATGGACATCCGCCATGGCGCGACCATGACGAACGATTTCATGATATTACCGACGCAAGTTCAAAAATTATCTCCGTTGAAGGCAAGAGTGCAAAATTTGATGCAAACCTACTCCAATTAGGCGATGAGTCTTTGAATTCGTTTGACAAGCGTGATACATGAGCGGTGCGAAGCCTATGCAAATTGAACAGAAGTCCAGTGCAGTAAGCATTATTCTTCTTTTCTTGCTCTCATCTCTTTCACTCCTTCTTACCGCCCCTTCAGCATCAGCCGCATCTGGAACTGACCTCGCAGTTGTTGGTTCGATTGAACCCGTTGATGGCCGATGGTATACTTCCTATGAACAAATGGCTTTTACTATTTCAGTGGAGAACATGAGAAGCGTCACGACTGGTTCCACACGTCAATCAAATTGGTATGTATGTACAGGAGATGTTACCATTATCGACTGCACATCAAATCCACTTGACCAAGGTACATTCCTCCTTGCCAACATCGCAGGAAATGGAATGGGAAATTTCACATCTCTAGATTTTTGGAATCCTTCGGGAGCAGATGGACAATTCACCGTCGTGTACGCTTTTTCTATCAATGATGATATTTCATCAAACGATCAACTCAAGTTCCATATTTACCTCAGTAGCACTTTTAGCGATGTTTCGGCAGATTCCTCGTACAATCCAATAGATGACATTGAGCATTTAGCCACCTACAATGGTCAAGATATCCTCAACACCAACACCGATTACACCCTTCGAGCAAAAGGTACGGTGATTTCTTGTTTTGAATGCAATCTCGACTCTGAATTTGGATGGCAATTATGGGATAGTACTGGAACACAGTTGTTGAAGACTCAATTTAGAAATGTAAGCAATCTTCCAAACTGGGGAACGGAAGCGCCTTACAACATAGTACTCCCTGTCTTCAATTATTCTCTTGAAGGTGAATACTTACTCAAATTCGGTATGCTATCAAGTTCTGGTACTCCATACGGCGACCAAAACAGTTTCAATGACCTTGTCATCATACCTATTGTAATCGATGATACAATTGATGTTGGAATCGTTGACTGGCATCCAAGCCATGACGCAACAGACACGTTATATTACTTCGGAGCAGAACGTGTCCACGCGGATGTGGGGAACTTTGGAAACAAGACCATGGAAGACGTTGTTCTTAATTTCGATATCTTCAACGGCGGCAACTTCCAAATTGAGCAAGGTAGTACATGTACGATTCCAATCATTTATCCTGGAGAATCTCAGACATGTGTCTTCAACATCAACACAACAGGAGCAAATAAATTGTTCAGATTTTCAATTCAATCCGATAGTATACAAGGTCAAGATGTGAACCTTGCGAATAACAACAGACAATCGTTGCCGGACATTACTATTGAAGCTGGTAGTATTAACGCCTTTATTTACCTCGACCATCCTAATGGTGAATATAAATCCTCAGAGGAGGTTGTTTTTGAGGCACGGACAAGCAGTGTAGCATCGCAACCGTTGAATTACACTTGGCGTGAAGGTTTCTTTTTGCTGGGATATGGCAAGTATCTCAATGTCACTGGAGAATACTTGGGCGTGGGTATGCACAATATCACCCTTGAAGTGAGAGACCCATTTGGCACCACGGATTACACCTATCGTTCACTTCGCATTTTAGAAGCGATTAACATCAGTGATTTACCTCGTTTTGAAGGTGAGATTGTAGCAAGGGAATCCATCACCTATTCATTTAAGGAACAATTACCTGAAGTAGGGAAAGGCTACTTGCTCGGGAATGGATTATCTCCATTACACCTCATGGTTCTTGAAATCGAATCTGAACAAAATCCAGGTGAAGACCCAGACATTAAGGAGATCACACTTGAACTTGACATGTCACTCATTGCACCGTCCACAGTTGACCTTTCAACAGTTCAACTACGATATCTGGACAGCGTTGAAGACGAAGGTTGGCAACCATTCTCTGGAGATAGAGAATATATGATTAACGAAGATGGAACCTTTTCGGTTCGAATGTATGCCGGGGGAGTCATTCTCATCGTTGGTGAATTACCTCCCCCTTCGGTCCATGCGGAAAATTTAACTTGGTCACTCATCAAAAACGGAGGTATTGAACTTCATTGGGATGCTTTAGGTGATACGACTAACCCTTACTTTGGTGGCTGGAATATTTACCGCTATCGTGGAATTGAAGGATCAACTTATTTCCCAGACCCATCAAATGGTATCAACAATTTCCAATGGGAACAACTCACCAATGGTTCGTTCATCACCATGCTTTCCCCCAATGCAGAATCATACCTTGACCATGATCTCATGGAAACGGGTATTTGTACATCGTATGCAATTATTCCCTCCGATAGGTCAGGTCATCCCAACATCAACATGGTCAATGTAACCATGACTTCTGAGGGTACTGCTGGTTTGGTGTGTGGAGACGCCATACCACCGTCAACTGAAATTGTGAACTTTAGGCACAATTGGGCCTTTACGAATTCGACGGATTGTTTTTCTTTGACAAAGGACTGGTCTAGATGTTACATTGTCAATTTGACATGGACATGGCCGCAAAATGAGCTTGCAGGTGAGTTATCATGGAACCTATATCGGGTGGAAGCTCAGCCGGTAAATATCAATCTTCGCTTCATCAATCCAATTGCAACAAATTTGAAAGGAGTTCCAGGTGAGGTTGGTATGTTTAATCAAAGTGGCCTTGAATTCAATGGAATCCGACCAGAAAGGACCTACTACTACATCTTAGCGCCAATCGATTATGTGGGTAATCAACAATTTTTGGCTTCCTACCCATCCGACAATGTTGAACGAGTACATATTGACGATGACTGGTGGAAATACAATCAACACATCATTCCAGAGCCGGAACCGGAACCAGAACCACCTCTGGGGATTGAATGGTTAGGTAATTTAGAAAATTCAATGCAATTAGTCGAATTCCAAGCGGTTGGGGCAACTATGATCGGATTATTGGTGCTCAATTTTGTGCTCTTGCCATTAATACTCAAGAAGCGAAAACGATTGAAGCGGGTTATGGCAGCAAGAAAGCGAAATCGATCCGCTGTTTTTGAGGATTTTGATGACTTCTTTGAATGATTCAAGACCGAATGTAAGCGCTAAAGTTTGAAGTTCCGTCCCATTGTTGTGCTTTCTCATCAATCAGTGATGCAATGAGGAGTTCATCCATTGTCAAACCGTTTAACTCAACCAATTGATTTTTTTCAAGTAATTTCGGGCTTAGACCAGGAAGTAAAACGGCAAAGGATTTCGGGATGCGACCAGGATACACGTCATTGACATGCCGAGCTATGTTTGTCGTACAGGTATTCGAGATTGAATTGTACCATTCAGGTTTCTGAGATAATTTATTTGTTCTGTTGAGGTATGATTCAAGCAAGGCTTGTTTGCTATCTTCCCTTAGTAATTTAGCTCGAAACAGGTGTGTTTTTGATTTCTTTCTACAACGTGTTCTCACACCAATGAGGTCGGCTTCGGTTCCCCAAACATAAATCAATTCAAATTGACGAAACATTCCAGTAATGGGATGGTATCTTTCACCTTCCTCTCTTCTTGCTTCAATCGAGCAACTGAGAAATCTTCCGTCCTCAAATTCGAAAGAAAGAATCGTGTGAGCAAGTTGTTTTCGTGTCGGGTCGAAATATTCCAAGACAAACCAAATATCTTTGACTTCATTTGTATCAAATTCCATCTCAACCCATCGTTCTTCAAATTCTCTTGTCGTGGCCCATGCGAAATCACGAACATTACGCAATAGGACCTTTGTTTCGTTAAATGTGGCACTTGCAGTCTCTTTGTTATCGTTGACCCATGGCCGTTCGTTGGAGGGGCGTAAATTCATATATTTCCAAATAACCTTGTATGAAAAAAGAACAACAAGAATCCAACGGCGAGTTGGCTTGATGAGGAGAAAGACTGCGACAATGATGAGCGCAAGAAGAAGTTGAGTGGCCTCAAGCATGTTCTCCGTATTTCTATATCCTATATTGATGGCGCGGCAGGGGAGATTCGAACTCCCGCGGTGAGACACCACCGGATTAGCAATCCGGCGCAATGGCCAGGCTATGCGACTGCCGCAATGTAAACCGCCGACCCGCGATTGAGTCATGAAGATAGCGGTAGCAAGATGTCCGCAACTTCAGTCAAAGCATTCCCAATGGGCCAAGCCATTCAGGAGGAAGAAATGATACCACAACGATACTGATGAACATCCACCCTAGATAGAATAGACTCCTGAAGAACGATTTTGCAGCCTTAGGCATTCGTCCATTTTCATCAAGCGGTTCATGAATATCGATTTGCCAAACAGACAGAGCGTACCACAGAGTAAGACAACCAGCGATGAATGCCCACAAAAGTGGTATGCCCGAATTTGGCCAAAAACAAGGTAAGGAACCAAGCAAAAACAGCAAGAAAACATAGAATTTAGATTGCTTAATTGTCGATTCTGGACCTTTCACCTCATTCATCATCGGTATGTTGACTTTACCGTATTCACCTGAGCGGTAGAGAGCAAGGGCCCAAAAATGAGGGGGTGTCCAAAGAAAAATGAGCAAAAAAAGAATCCATGGAATTGGGGAGCCTACATCGAAAGGATTGTAATTTGATGGGATTGTTGCTGAAGAGGCTACAATCCAACCAATCAGGGGCGGTGTCGACCCAGCAATACCTCCGATGACAATGTTTTGTGGAGTTCTACGTTTGAGCCAGATAGAGTAGATGAACACATAAAAAAGTACAGAGAAAAACGACCAAAAAGCTGCTTTCCAATGAACAAAGAAGAATAAACTTGAACCGATGATGCTTATTGTTATCCCAAATAATAGCGCTGTTTTTGCTTGAACATCGCCTCTCGGGATTGGCCGGTTCATCGTTCGCTTCATGTGAGGGTCAATGTCAGCATCATACCACATATTGATTGCATTTGAACCACCAGCGGATAATGTACCTCCAACCACAGTTAAGCCAATTGCGAGGAGTGTATCCACCCAAGTACGCGTACCTTCAACCACTTCATTTCGAACGAGTGCATCGTGGATTAAAATTGCACATATTGCAGTGATTTGCAACAGAACAATAACTCGGAGTTTCATCAGTTCCATCGCCAATGAAAGTGGTGATTTTGAACCATTCACCCAAATCACTCCTCTTCGGTATTATCGCCAGTGGAAATCGATTCATGTTGTTTTTCTTTTGCGATTTGAATCATGAAAAGTGTCGTGATTGAAATCAAGAAAACAGTGACACCTACGACGAGGTGGAGGAGTGACAACAATTCCGGAAATTCATCTGCTTTTGCAAATACAATATACATTCCACCAATCATAACATTGAGCAACCAAAATCCTGTTGTCATTTCGACCATATTTGAAATTGGTTTGGCTTTAGGCTCTTGTTGAACATATTCTCTCATTTTTGCTGAGATGACAAAAAGGACGATGCCAACAACTGCTGCACCTAAACGATGAATCATTTGAATGATAACACCTGGAACAAGTTCACCATTTTCTGTCACGCTTGGCAAAAAGTCACCTTGACATTGCGGCCAGCCATCAGGGAATCCAACCGAACAAGCCTTGTTGTACTCACCTCCACTGGTTGAGGAGACCCACGCACCAAGGACAAGTAAAATACCAATTGCAACAACGATTCGAAAAACATCGTGATTCAGTTTTGTGATGTTCTCGTCGGTGAGGGAAAGGAATTTCCACTTTTTGCCTTCCTTGACACGCATGATGAGGAATTGAAGGATGAATAATGCAGTAAAAATCGAGGCAAGCGACAAATGTAAGGCTACTGTCCAATCCTCATTATCAAACTCTACGGTCACCATTCCAGCGATGGCTTGAACAAAAAGAAGAATCGCAGCAGCAATGGCGATGTTTTTTGTTTTTGCCCCGTAAAATTCTATCTTTTTGTGCATAAGGAAGACATTAAAAAGAATTGGGATCGAAATCACACCGACTAAAAATCGATGAAACCACTCGGTAAAAATTTCAAACACGGTGTAACGATGATCAATGCCCCGACTATCGATTTCATCTGGATGTTCTGCCCAATATGCTGCCTGTTCATCTTCAGAAATATCAAATCCCCATGTTCCAAAGCATTGGGGCCAATCTGGACATGATTCACCGGCATCATGAATTCGTATCGTGCCTCCTGCGACGACAATCATGATTGCCATAAGACAAATTATGAATGGTAAGGTCGATGGACGGCGGACAACCGCCATTACCTCATCGCCCTCCATGGGGAAGTGGGGGAAGAGACCCCTTTTGAACAAATGCTTCCAGCCTTGTTCATGGAAGCAAGGGTTTTCTTAGCGGTCTTTCTCTTGTCGACCTTACAATTCTCAACTCCTGTCCACGGAGTGCAAAGTTCTGAGCAACAACCTACCATGCAATCTTCATTTGAAATTGATTATTCTTGTCCTGAACTTCAAAACGAATCGTGTTCGGTCCACCCAACTCTCCACCTTATTGAATATTTTAGTGCTGATTGGTGTATTCCATGTGCTGATGTGGATGAAATTTTATCTGAAATTGAGTCACCTAATACCAAAATAATACTTCATCAAGCATCAAATTTTGATGAAGATTACACCTCTGCATCCTTCGGTCATTTTGAAGGAGAATATCGATTGCTCTACTTCCCCTCAGTCGTTTACAACGGCATGTATTTGTTTACTGGCAGTCGGCAGGCACTGGATATTGAGGCACAACTCAACTCCACATCGCTTCCCCCATTTTCCTTCGCCGACATCTTTGATGGGCGTCAACTGGTGTTCAACGGAAGTGATAATGAATATTGGGAAATTTGGTATACCGAGCCGATGATAAAAAATCGTTCCGATGTTGAATTCAATGTGGTTCAATCTGTCGCCTATCTCAATGAGGAAGAACCACGGTTAAACATTTCAGAAGTTTTTGCCTTAGATGAACAAGGTTCAATACAGGTCAATGTTTGGACATATGGCCAACGTGGTAAGTTTCTCGCAGGTTCAAATGCTACGCTGAGCGGTTTTGATTTCCTTGACGAGTCGTTTGAACCCGACCAACAATCGTCCCACCAAGGCGATCAAAATCTACCCCTCTATGTCGGAGGAATCTTGTTTCTCCTTCTTTATCCAGCCTTGGTCAGTCATTATCGAATGATGAGAAAATCAACTCCAAAAGGCAGAGATGAAGAGCAATAAAAGAGGGTTAAGTTCAAAAACACGACATAGGTGGCTAAAATACGAGCATTTCTCGTAGGTGTATTCTATGGTCAAGCCAATCCGAAATCATACTCGATTTGAACGAGCAAGAATCATTGGTGCAAGAGCACTTCAAATTGGTATGGGTGCCCCTCTGTACGCTGCTGAGGAATCACTTCGCGAAGAATTCAAAGAAGAGCTAATTTCTCTTTACGGGCTTGAAGAAGCATCCATTCGATATGTCCTCGACCCGCTCAAGATTGCACTCTACGAATATGACAATCATCTCATCCCAATCGATATCGATCCCCATTTGGATGAATGATTTCTTCAAATTCGATTTTTGCTGAAATCGTAATATTCGATATTTGCTAAGGTCGGCGTAGCACTTTGCTTCACGAGCAATGTTCGGATATTCCACAAATCTTTGAAGATTCGATATGATGAAGTTGCATCGAGGTAATCCACACCAGAGGAGCCCCCGGTTCCAATTCTTCTTCCGATCATTCTCTCGACCATACGGGCGTGATGAGACCTAAACAACAGCATTGATTCTTCCAATTCAATAAAACAATCAAGCAATCGTTGTGGCCATGATAGTAATGGGAGATGGCGGTAGGATTCTATGAACAAAAGGCCTGCTCTGTTTCTTTGCACGTTGTTTTTCTCATCAAAGAAAAATTCTCGTGCTGCAGTGATGTTTGCCTCTAATCGGGGTCGTAATTGTTCCTCGCTCATGTGACCGATTGTAGTAGCGTGATGCACATACACATCGATTTGATTTTGCATCGATGCGATATGTTGTTCGATATATGTTGAAACTACATTGGCGTCCTCGGCGTCAAATGGTTGAGAACCATGGATTGGGGTCCTTGAAAGCCAATCTTGTAAAACATCATTGAGCGAAGCAGATGAGGCTATTCGGTGGACTTCATTGTAGATATCACGACTTATTTTACCTTCATCGGACAACTTTTTCATGTGTTCAAGTGGATTCATTCCTCCAACTCTGTCATCGTTTGATAAGCCCATGACAAATTCAATTTGACGTAATTGCCATGATTCAAATCCTGAAGAGGTGCCCAAGCGATCCCGAAATGACAAAAAATCGATGGGTGACATTGTTTCCATGACCTTCCATTGCTGGGCGAGAAGACGAAAAATCTCAGAAACCCTTTCAAGATGTTGTACCACCAATCGTATTTCTTCTTCTCCAATTTCATTTTGGCCCATCTTTACCTTTGCTTCTTCGAGTTCTCGCAAAATGAGTTTAAACCACAACTCAAAAGCCTGATGGACGACAATAAAATGCATCTCATGGTTTGAAGGTGGTGCATAACCTTCTGGCCCGGATTGAAGTGAGAGTAGATCTGGTAATCGGAGATAATTGCCATAGGTCATCCTGGTGGACAATGAGTCATTGCTCATAGGTGGAGGTTCAACATACGGACTTTGAACCTTTGCCGAAGGACGACTACCATTTTTCGCTTCGGAACATTCTCACGAAATGAACTCATGACACAACACTCATAGAGCGCGTACAAAACCGGTCGATATGGTCGTAGATGCGAGTACCCTACGCGGTTGGTTAAAAAACTACGACCATGAAAACATTACCATAGGCGTCGTAGCCTCGCATTCATCACTTCAAATTCTTCATGGAGCAAAAATGGAAGGGTTCCGTACCTTGGGCATTGCTGTTGGAGAAAACCGGAGACGGTTTTACAAGGCCTTTCCCGGTGCTGAACCAGATGAATGGTTGATGTTGGAGGATTACAGGGAAATGCTTGACTATGCCGAATGGTTCCGTCAAAGAAATGTCATCATTATCCCTCATGGTTCCCTTGTCGAATATCTTGGTGCAAGCAATTACAGAACATTGCAAGTCCCAACCTATGGCAATCGAGGAATTTTGAGATGGGAAAGCAGTCGTGCCCTTCAACGAGAATGGTTGGAAGAGGGTGGTTGCACCATGCCAAGGATCGTCGAAGACCCTCACAATATCGATGGGCCTGTTATCGTCAAATACGCTGGAGCAAAAGGTGGCAGAGGATACTTCATTGCAAGAGACTATCGTGATTTCAGAAGAAATGTCGACATTGAAGAAGAGTTCACCATCCAAGAGTATGTTTTAGGTTGCAGGTATTATCTTCACTTCCTTTTC
>JAUREO010000032.1 GCA_030827365.1 Candidatus Poseidonia sp.
GCCCTTCTCGATTTTTTTACCAGGCCCAATAACAATTTCATCCCCTACTTTGAACTGACCTTCAACAATACTTCCACCGATGACGCCACCCTTGAGTTTGCTTGGTCTTGTTCCCGGTCGATTGATGTCAAATGAACGAGCAACGTACATTAGAGGTCGTTCTTTGAGGTTCTTGTTTGGTGTTGGAATATAGGTTTCAATCGCATGAATGAGGACATCTAAATTTACATCATGATGTGCTGAAACTGGGATAACTGGGGCTTTTTCGGCGATTGTGCCTTTGAGGAATTCCTTGATTTCGCGGTACGATTCCAAAGCACGCTCTTTGGTTACAAGGTCGATTTTGTTTTGGACGACAACGATGTTTTCGATACCTGCAATTTCCAAAGCCATGAGATGTTCACGCGTTTGGGGTTGTGGACACTGTTCATTTGCAGCCACCATCAACAAAGCACCATCCATGATTGAAGCACCTGTAATCATGATAGCCATCAATGTCTCGTGCCCCGGTGCGTCAACGAATGAGACAACACGCTTCAATTCGGATTCAACATCCTCGGAACCATCAGGTCGGCGACCAGTGGGATAATATTCACCTTCTTTGGTTTGATAGAATGCTGTGTCCGCATATCCTAACTTAATCGAGATTCCACGTTTTCGTTCTTCGGAGTGTGTGTCAGTCCACACGCCCGATAAAGCCTGAGTCAGCGTTGTTTTGCCGTGGTCAACATGTCCAACTAAGCCGATGTTGACGATGGGTTGGGTTGGAAGCGATCTGGACATACCCCTCTACGCTCCTCGATGAACCTCTCGGTTTCACTGATTTTCCCCTTCAGGTGCAGATTGGTTGAAGATTTCTTCGAGCTTTTTCTTCCCGTGCTCGACAACTTTCAAATTGATTTGGCGTGTGTCTTGAGTGACTGTGTTTCCTCTAAATGTTCTACGCTTTCGCATTCCTTCTGGCTTCGTTCGAATTTCCATTCCGCCACCTTTTTTCTTCTTGATATTCTTCTTGATACCTTTGAATCCTGTTGAACGAGTAACGAGAATAGATTGACGTGAGCCTCCATCAAGGTCTCTTCGCATTGGTGTTCCTGTCTTATCTGAACCACCGGTAATTTCGAGTTTGTACCCGCCAAGGTTTTGTTCACCTTCGGTGGTAACGAATAGTCCATCGACGATATCACCAATTCTCTTTCCGAGAACTTGGGCATGGTTGTTGCCAGAAATCTTTGCAGAGTACGATTTCCCGTCATTTTTTGGGTCGGTATCATTGACGACTGCAATGAATTCCCCACTTACTCCTCGTGCCATACACTCACCTTACAGGTTTTGCCGACTAACGACCCGTATTTAGCCCCTCCGCACGTGTCAAGGTGAGTTCCCTACCGCAATCGCTTAGGAATGAGCATTTCAAGTCGTGACGCAATATCAGCCGGAAGGAAGTGGGGCATCGTAAGGTGTGTGGTTCTTCCACGCCCATCTTCGACGGTTGAAATCGTTGACACAACGATTTGTGTATGTTCAAGATGCTTCACATACTTCCACATCGTCGTATGACTTTTCGGTTTCTGTTCATATTCTTCACAGATGAGATGATACAGACTTGAAACATCGCCCATAGTCATCGTGGGGGATTTCTTTAATCGTCGACATATAGCGAGCAGTGTCATCATTGCATGACCACTGAGGTCATCGACGTGGTCCATTTTTGTCGATACATTGTAAGCAATAAATTCAGAAGAATCATGCACATCTTGGATTGTCAAATATGGAGGAGTGACTCCGTCCTGTCGAAATTCACATCGTTCAACCGCAGCATTCAGGTATTCAATGACACGACGAGCATCGCCACTCGGTCCAGCCTTTTCGGCGATGAGACGGATGACGTCAAAATCCCAGGTTCCTTCGACAAGACCAATTTCAGCGCGTTGCAATGCGATTTCTTCAAGCTCGTCAACGGTGTATGGCGCCACACGAATGTGGTTGGATTGACCCAAGCGAGAAATAACAGCAGGCTCAAGAAAGTCGAGTACCTGTTCTTGACTGATCAAGATAAGCGACACAGAACCGTTTCTTCGTTGATCTTCATCGATACGAAGTAAGTGATACAGCAATTCATCGCCAGAGCGACGAAGTACATGGTCAACTTCATCGAGGACGACAATGAGGTGCGATGAGGTTCGATCAAGCAATTTTCGGATGCTGTTGAGGAGTTCACCAATCGATAATCCTCGGTCGGGGTGTCCTGGGTCCAATGTGTGAACGATTCTCTGAACAACTTGCATGCTGGTCGAAGCATTTCGGCAGTTAATATGAGCACTACGAATCGGTCGCTGGTCTGCAAATTTCCGCTGTACATCTTCACAAAACCGACGAATGAGAACCGTTTTTCCACTTCCAACCGGCCCTGTGAGGACGACTCTTCCACTACCTTCAGGTTGAGCAATCGTGATAAATTTCGAAGCGAGTTCACGTTGAAGTTGTTCCCTGCCTACCAAAGCAGGTGGCACGAAGTCAAAGTTGAACGCATCCGCATTGTCGAGTATGATTCCTGTACCGATGTGGTCAAGATAATCTGTCATCTCATTCCATACTCATGGCAACCGTTCTAAAAGATGCGCATACAAAGGCAAAGAAAGAGACCCATTCATTCATGGAATTTCATCGAATTGATATCCGTGTTCCCATTGTTTTTCTCCGAGGGCTACTTCAAGTTCAAACGGTGTGATGAGTGGTTTCCGATATCGAACAGCATCGTCGATTGCAATACGTGGACACGCAGTATTGACAAATGCATCCACAGGATAGAAGTCAATGAGGTCGGGCCCTATGTGTTCCAAAGCCAGGAGATATCCCTTTTTTCCGTATTGTTCGAGCAATTTTTTCATTCGAAGAGCAAGTGTTCTTCTCATTTGGCCAGGTTTTTCACCAATCAGTATACCAAATGAATGTGCTTCTTGACACGACATTATGAGTCCAAATCGCTGTCGAAGAATTCGTTCGATGCGTTCAAGCGACATTTCCTCGGCGTCGCCCGTGTACGGGTCGAGCATTGCAAGGGGTTTGCCTGTGTGAAGAACCAAACCAATGGGGTGAAAATCACCAGAGCCTAAAAACAGATAATGCCCTATAGAAGCATCATCTCCGCTGTAGTTACATCCTAAAACTTGACCTGGAAATGATAGTCGAGCCCCTCCGATTGGGATGGTGACATCGTACCCGACTTTCTCAAGACGCTCAACAAAATCAGGGAGAAGATGGAGGTGCTGAATCGAACCCACAAGGCCAAGTTTCGTATCGGTCAACGGGGCTAATCGACCAACAGCATCCATAAAGCGTTCTTGTGCTTCTTCATCGCTGAGTGAAACTTGTTTTGATTGTTGTTGGAGGCGCTGTTGTGCCATCGCCCTATGCTGCTCAAGAAGGGGGAGCACTGGTGTTAACTCGGGGTCTCCATCGTATGTGACATTGATGAATTGTGTCGGCATACCTGAATCGATATTCATTTGTGAATGACCCATATGGGCAACGAGTTCGACACCCATCAATTTCATTTTATCATGAACCAAATCGCATGCACCGTAACAAGGGTCTGCTGCCAACACAATTTTTGCACTTGTTTCACTCTCAATTGCATCCATCATTTCAAGGGCTTGCATTTTCAAACCTTCAGGTACTTGAAGGGCTACAAGTCGATGGTCGTTTGATTGGATTTTTTCAATCAAGTCTTTGAGTTGAAAGTCATGCCTTTCCATGTCCATACCAAATACCTCAGTTGACAATGTGCACTTGTCCGTCGATCATTTCCACTTGGAGAAGCGATTGAAATCGGATTTGGGGATATTTTTCTTGGAGCATTTTCATGCCATTTCCTTTTTCGACCACGGTAAGAACATCACTCACAATCACATCGGCCTTCAAGAGTCCATCAATGATTGCAAAAAGAGTACCGCCCGTCGAAATAACATCGTCGAAGATAGCGATTTTTTCCCCTGGATATACATCATTGATGAATAATGATGCCTTTGAATAACCAGTTTGTTGTTCAATTTGAATTTCCCCCTCCATTCCATATGGCCTCTTTCGAATGACGGCAAAAGGCAAATTGGTTGCCATGCTGAGTGGAGCTGTAAGCGGCAAACCCATAGCTTCAATCCCGAGTAGCAGATCGATGTTTGACCAATCCGCACGGGTTTGAACCTCATCGATAATTTCAGAGAGGACTTCAGCAGGTAGCCTTGGCACACCGTCGGTGATTGGATGAACGAAATAGGGATAACCTTCTTTCCAAATAATTGGGGCATCAAGTAAACTCTGCCTCAGAAATGAGAGATTTCCTTCGGCCATACACAACCGAGAAGCATTTCGGGTTTGAGCCTTCCCTATAACTCGGAAATGTGGTCAACATACTCATCGGGGTCAAGAAGTTGCTCCATGTCAATAGAATGAGGCTCCAAGACGATAATCCATCCATGGTCGTAAGCCGAGTCATTGACCAAATCAGGATTGATTTCGACTTCGCCGTTCACTTCTCGAATCACTCCAGAAAAAGGCGATGGAAATGATATTTTTTCTTCTGCGGTCCAGATTGAAAAGAGGTCGTCGCCTTCATCAACTTCTGTTTCTGCTTGTGGTAAGATGACTCGGAGCACTTCACCAGCATCAAAAGCAAGAAACTCGCTCACACCAATCATCAATTTGTCCTCTTTATCTTGGTACCAAAGGTGATCGAGGGAGTATTTTCTGTTGTGTGCAACTTGGAATTCAACATATTCAAAATCTTCGTCCATAAGGCATCTGCCCCGCCGTATAACAGGTGGTATATGAACAATGAGTTTGATAGGTCCGTTGTATTCAATCAAACGGGTTAAGAAACACCGCTGTATGGAATTGAACGGTGAGCCTTTGAATTATGGAGAAACCGATGAACAGCAAATGATTCGTAAGATGGTGCGGGACTTCGCAGAAAGCGTTCTCGTTCAGACGATTGAGGAGCGTGACGCTAATCAGATTCCACCGTCAAACGAATGGCAAGCATTTCTTGAACTTGGCCTGCAAGGCATCACGATTCCAGAAGAATATGGCGGTATGCCAATCGATGATGTTTCAGAAGCAATTATCGTCGAAGAACTTGCGAGGGTAGATCCTTCATTTGCAGTGATGTATTGTGTTCACGTGGGCTTATGCTCCATGACGATTGCTCTACATGGTGACGATGAACAGAAATCAAAGTATCTCCCACGACTTGCTGCAGGCGAAGTAGGTGCTTACTCACTATCAGAGGCTGGTGCAGGTACCGATGCTGCTGCTATGACTTGTAAGGCACAGTTATCCGATGATGGAACGCATTATGTGTTGAATGGTGAAAAAATGTGGGTAACCAACGGTGCTCAGGCTGAAATTCTCGTCCTTTTTGCTAAAGATGTAGGTCATCCAGATTATGGCGTTAAGAAGCATGGCGGCACAACAGCATTCATCGTCGAAGCATCATTTGATGGATTTAGCGTTGGAAAGAAAGAGGATAAACTTGGCATTCGTTCATCAGATACATGCACTCTCGTCCTTCAGAATTGCAAAGTTCCGGTTGAAAATGTACTCAAAGGCTCTGGTAACGGATTCCCCATCGCCATGAATGCACTCGATAACAGTCGAATTGGCATAGCTGCCCAAGCCCTTGGAATTAGTCAAGGTGCTTACGAAGCAGCCTTACAGTATTCCAAGGAAAGAGAAGCATTTGGAAAGCCAATTGGCCATCATCAGATGATCATGGCCTATCTTGCAGATATGGCCACCAGAATCGAGGCGGCACGACAACTTGTTTACAAAGCAGCCTGGACAAAGCAACAACATTACGAAGAGGACGGCCCCCGTCATTCAAAGGAAGCAAGCATGGCAAAATTATTTGCTGGTGATACTGCAATGTGGGTATCAGAACGTGCAATCCAAGTGCTTGGTGGGTATGGATATACCAAGGAATTCCCAGTTGAACGTTTCTTTAGAGACGCAAAGATTACACAAATATACGAAGGTACTCAAGAAGTTCAACGTATTGTCATTAGCCGTGCCATCAGCGGATAATCAAATCTTTTTGAGAATTAACCGATGCCTTGCGAGTGACCAAGAAATTGGAGTGCATGTGACCGAGAGACTCTTATTGAGCATAACTGCAAACTCTTCTCCAATTGGAAATTGAATTTCAATTTCATGAAGGCCATGATCTTCAGTTCCAATGAAACTTGTGCCTCCTTTGTATCCTTTCTCTGAAAGTAATGTCGTTTGGCGACTCATCGGTGTGAATTGGATAGAAAACTGTGCATTGGTTTGGTGGATTTTTTCTGCATAATCACGCGATAACCTACAACGTTCTAATGCCATTAAAAAATCATTAAGATTCGATACGTTGTATTCAACGACATCTTCCTCAATTTCAACAAGCAGTTCCTCATCAGCATTATCTTGTGCATCTTCATCAACATATTCTTCTATCTTTTCAGTTCGTTCGAGTTGAACCGAAACTGAATCTCGAACAGAAGGATTTTCCGAGTCATCTTCAAACAATTGGACCAAGTAGATTCCATTTGGATAGATATTTTCCACAAAAAGTTCCACCTTTCCTTCGGAAGCAAGATCCGAAAAGAAATATTGAGAATCGTTGAATGGTTTATTAGAACCTATCTCAAAAAAGCCAATCCAAGCATCTTTTTGATATGGTGGCTTTAACAATACAATCTTAATCAAATTTCCATCTTCAAGGGTTGAAACATCAAGATGGATTTCAGGCTCGGGTGCAACTTCGATATTTTCCTCGGGAGATTCATCTTTCTTCAAAAACGAGTCTGGTGGTGCTACCCCTAATGTGGAAAGGAAGGCGTAATACTCGGTGAGCATAATCCCTTGGTTTGGTTCCTTCCCCATGAATCGAAAGAGTAACTCACTTACCCAAGCAGGAGGATGTTCCTTGGTCAATTTGAAAATGAGATTGTTGAGTTCGTCAACGCTAATGATATTATCTTTATTTTCATCGGCTTCGTAAATGAGTGTTGAAGCGTCGTATGTTCCATTCATGATGTTGTCTTTGAAGTTTTGATGAAGTAAGCCCGCCATTCGATTTGAAGATGCGATTGAGTCGATGCGCTGTTTTGTTTGTTCCACTTGTTGTTGGAAGACAGATTCTAAATTGATGGATGGAACATTATTCATAACTCTCGTTCATACGCTGTATAAAGACATTGAAAAATATTAGGGAACGACAAAGCAATCATGATGTGCTTGGATGACAATTGATGGCTAAACGTGGAAAATCGTTAATTTCGAGATATTTCCAATCGAGTTGAGCTAATTCATGCATCATTTGTTCTTTCGAATCAACATCTTTCTCGATTTGAATTTTGAAGATCCACTCTTTGAGTCTACCCAATTTGATGCCCTCTTGAATTCCCGTTGCCGTCATAATATCATGTCCAGTCAAGACTGAATCTTGAGAACTTCGACGAGGTGTCAATGATGTTGCGATTGTGAGTGCACGCTCAGCGTTTGACTCAAGAATGAATGTTGAACCATAAATTTGAAGTTGTTCTCTTGCAAATGCCAATTGAATTTCAAGCAATGTCACCATACAATTTGGGTGAAAATGTCGCATGATTCGTAACGATGGAATCGAAGATGTGGGGGAACAACCGAGGAGAGAATGAAATTGCAAGGCTTCTTTCCTCTCATTATTCGATGATTTGAGGTGTAGAAGATATGCTTCGACTTGAGCATGCTCAACGCTGGTACACAACACTGCAAATTTTTGCATTGTTGTAAGTTGATGAAACATCGGTTCTATGCAATCAAGAGTTTTTTGAGAAGGTGGTTTTGACTCTGAAAAGATGTGTTGATACACACCTGAATCAATCATATGAGAAAGGATGGCAATACTCTTATCTTTGTCAAGGATTTTTTTCAATTCTGACCAAACTCTCTCAACGGATAAGTCTTTGATTTTTGCACTTGTCAATCGGATTGCATTGGATAATTGTTGGTCAAGTTGGAAGAGTATTCCTTTTGCTGGGCACAGAAATCGGAACGCCCTTAAGACACGGAGGACATCCTCATTACACCGCTGGAGAGGGTCGCCCACGCCTTTTAGTATGCCTCGACGTACATCAAAACGTCCGTGAAATGGATCATAGATTCGTTCCAAACCAACATCAATGGCCATTGCATTCATTGTGAAATCTCTTCGTTCAAGGTCTTGTAATAGTGATGTACCCCACTGTACAGCATCAGGATGACGTCCATCCCGATATGCTCCTTCAGTTCGGAGAGTCGTTACTTCAACAAGCACATCTCCTTTGAGTGTAAGCGTACCAAATTCAATACCAGTGGGGACGGTTTGATTCTCAAAAAGTTCGCTTACTTCATCTGGTGTTGCTGTGGTTGCAACATCGAAATCTGAGGTTTTTGTATTGGTGAATACGTCTCGAACACAACCACCTACAAGCCATGCACCATGTCCATGCTCTTGCAGGGTTTGAACCACTTCTCGAACACGACTTGGCATTGAACGAACCGCTTGAAGTGTAATATCATCAAGTCGCTCACCATCGATGTCCGCATGAATCCAAGCCATGATGATGCCCTCGCCTTATTTGTCCTGTCACCAGCCATAGAAAATGAATTATGCGGTTTCGTCATCGGCTAAACCATGGATTACGATGGCGAGGATGTCATATTGGTGCCAATCGAATGGCTCAAGCCCCATGAAGAAATCAAGGAACGAAATTGTGAAGCATTGTTGCAGATGACTCAAAAGTGGGGGGGCTACACAAAACCTCTCATCGTCGACAAATCGACCGGAGCAATTCTTGACGGTCATCATCGATATCATGTTGGATTGCGATTGCACCTTCGAGATTTGCCTGCTATTTGTGTTGAATATTTGACTGACCCAAGAATCAGTGTTGAAACATGGCCGGCGAGTGAATACAAGGAAATATCGAAAGAGCAGG
The DNA here is from genome assembly GCA_030827365.1 of Candidatus Poseidonia sp. Lineage (GTDB taxonomy): Archaea > Thermoplasmatota > Poseidoniia > Poseidoniales > Poseidoniaceae > Poseidonia. The sequence continues at coordinate 8,997 of JAUREO010000032.1, forward strand.
TTGTCCAGATGTCACTATCAAATCAAACATTTCCACCCAAGACAAGCAAGCATACTCTCACTTTTGATATTCCGCCTATTTTTATTCCACTCGAAGTGCTTCAAGGTTGAAGAGATTTCAAATACCTCATCCAATGCTCATTTTTTCCACCTTGAATCGTCCAAGTTTGAGCGGGTTGCGAAGGGATTTGAATTCGAATATCTTTTGTAACGCCTTCAGTTGCGTAAAGAATACTTACATCTGAATTTGCTTTACCTTGCAGTGCGGAGTCCACGGATTTCATTGAATGGCATCGTAATGAGTCAATGGCTAAGATTTCATCTCCAACTTTCAAATGGTTGCGAAGAGGAGAATTTTTCAAAAATCTTTGAATCTCAATACTATGGCATTTTTGGTTTAACGCTACACCTAACCAACCATGTTCAGTTTTGGGTAAATCCTTGTGAACAATCTTTCGACCAAAGTAATGTAATGCTTTTTCGAGAGGTAATGGGCCTGTATTTTGGACAATATTTCGGATAAATTTACCCATGCCTGAGCCTCCTTCCATCGTTTGAACTGTGCGGATAATATCTGTCAAATCAATACCAAGCTGATCTGATTCTGGATAATCAAGCGCGTGACGTTCGCATAATGTTTTCAGTAACAGTCCTACAGTTGATTTCCCCTTTGATCTTCGTTGAAGTTCGGCGTCTATACACATAATGGCTAGCTCACCTTCAAGATAATAAGAAATCTGACGTTCTCTTGAGTAAGGGCCGCTTCTATAGAGGTGTATCCAAGCATCATGACTCGCGAGTTCAAGTGATTCATGATCAAGGCCGTTGAGTTCATAGTGGCGTTTTAATTTCTTTTCAAACTCTGCAATCCACTCAGATTCAGTCCATGTACCTGAACGAATGCATTGCATATCCCCAATCCAAGATGTGCAACCTTCAAACCACCATAGCAGATTTGAATGACCTTCGGTTTGAAGATTATAATCGTGGAATGATTTTGGTCTCAATCGTTTGACGTTCCATTGATGAACATATTCATGAGAAAACAAACTCAACAAGTCACGATATAATTCATCATTACCAGGTAGCAACGACTGGCGTGGCATCATTGAAGTTTGAGAGTTCAAATGTTCCAATCCACCCCTGTTGGTCTGAGTTAGATGCAATACGGTGAGATAATCACCCCAAGGTTGAACACCAAACAAGGCGTGATATTCTTTCACAATCTTTTCGCAGTCATCGATAAATCGTAGTACCATTTGGTCATCAAACCCATAGTTTCCACTATCCCACAATTTGAAGTGGTGATTTCTTCCATCGATATTTCGTGTCAAAGTTTTGTTTGCATTCGCCTCCATGATCGAATCAAGGAATACATCTCGGTTTGGTGCAGTGAAAATCCAAGAATTCAGTTCTTTTGATGATGTGGTTTTGACAAATTCCAACTGTGTTGCAGGCTCCCATTCTTTTGGGAGATGATAATGAATTTCATGAGTGGCCTCCATTCTTTGAGGGTCAACACCTTTCGTTGGTAAAAACCAAGTGTATGGGGGCATCAAATGTAAATGAGTTTGGTCGAAGTGGTTTGAGCGTACGCTCATCTCGAGGCAAAAAAGCGAATACGAAACAGTGATTTTTTGTTTGTTTTTTACATTGAAAACCACAAGTGAATCTACTCCTCTTCGTTCAAATTTCAACTCTACACCTCGGCCATCTGTGACCGATATATCGAACACATGTTGAATAGGTTCTCGAAGGAAATACGAACCTGGCACCCATCGAGGGAAAGAGAGATAGAGATTATTTTGAGTAAATGGAGCACTAAGTTCCACTCCAACTTGAAGATGATGAGTCTCTGGTCGTTCTGCTCGAATAAAAAAAGTGAATCCTGAACCTGACATTTGTCCTCTTTTCATTCTTGTGTTCGGACTTCAATATACATTCCGCATTCTTCTTTCGAGGGTTGATTGCTGAGGACTTGCAAATTTCATTTTTTAGAGGTTAACACATGTCCGAACATTGAATTTTTTCTTTTCAACTTGGAAACAATTCCAAACCTAAGACACGAGCAGTCCTCATGACAACTTTTGTCATCGATTCGAATTGCTTCATTCACATGGGCAGATTATCGAGGACTTTTCGATCCATGCACATTGGCATTGAATCAATGAGACTGTTGAGCAAATCTTCCTTTTCAATCTCGTAGCCTAACTGGTGCAATGATGTCGTCGTATTTGCTTCCAAGCCACATCCTTGGACACCTTCAACACGTCCTGGTGGTGTGTTGTAATTGATGGTAAATCCATGGCGGCTCACCCATCTCAAAAATGACAATCCAATACTACAGATCTTGTGGCCGTCAACCCATACGCCTTGCATCCGTTCGTCTCTTGTTCCATGAATCTCAAATGGTGAGAGAGCTTGAATGACCCATTCTTCAATCTTGTAAATTATTTTTTGAACTGAGTTTTCATTATCAAAATCCCATAAAAAAATTGGGTACAAGACGAGTTGACCAGGTCCATGCCAAGTTAATCCTCCTCCTCTATCAACATCAAATATAGCGTAATCGAGAGGAGGTCGTTTTCCTTCATTTCTTGCTTTTGGTCCGATAGTTACGACTTCTGGATGTTCAAGAACGAGCAATGTATCTCCAATATGTTGTTCGATTCTGTCCATTTGCATTTGGCGCATCAATTGATCAGTAGTGTGGTAGTCGACGATGTTTCGAACATCGAGATTAACCACCCTCATTTTTCGATTCCACCTTGATCAAAACTGACCGGTTGACCCAAAACCACCGCTGCCACGACTCGTTTGACCCAGGAGATCATGGTCAACCTCCTCAAACCTAACCGTTGGCACGGGAGCAAAGAGCAATTGAGCCACCCTCTCACCTTTTTCAATCATCATTTCTTCACCTTCTCCGATGTATGATGCTAGAACTTTTAATTCGCCTCGATAATCTGAATCGATTGTTCCAACGCCGTTGGGTAGAATCATCCCGCGTTTTCCAAGCGAAGAACGACATCGAATTTGCCCCTCCCATCCAGATGGTATTGCAATAGCAAGTCCAGTCCGAATCATCACTGTAGCATTTTTCTTCACGATTGTGGTTTCAAGTGCATACAAATCCCAGCCTGCGGCCTGTTCGGAACCTTGAGTTGGAAGTATTGCATCTCCATGAAGTTTGGAAATTTGAATATTCAATCGTTCCCGGCCCATGTATTTGTCAAGTAAAATCCCCGATTGAACTTTTTGTTGAAGTAAATCGATACCGACTTACCAAAATTTGATTGAAATCAATCATTTTCATACAAATTTGTTATTTTTTTAGAGTATTAAAAAACTCTTCCAAAACTGAATTGTATTATTCAGTAGTCCATTTCATTAAGGAAACAAGGGTATAAAATGAGTGGAAATTTAAGTTAAACATGTGCAATAAATATAAACCCTATACGAATGAACTACAAATCCGTGTCGTCGGGAGGTGAGTAAGTATGGTCATGGATAAGTCTTCAGCGGATTCAAATATTGACCTCGACCTCTCCCAAGAACATATTGAGCCAATGCTCCAAGAGAATCTCGATCGTTTTGTCCTATTTCCCATTCAACACCACGATATATGGACGATGTACAAACAGGAACAAGCTTCCTTCTGGACTGCAGAAGAAATAGATCTAGCCCAAGATAAGAAAGATTGGGAGAATCTAAACAATGATGAGAGGCACTTCCTTAAACACGTTCTTGCATTTTTCGCTGCAAGCGATGGAATTGTCAATGAAAATCTAGTCATGAATTTTTCAAATGAAGTATGTTGGCCTGAAGCCCGTGCTTTCTATGGATTTCAAATCATGATGGAAAACATACATGCCGAAACATATTCTCTTCTGATCGATACATACATCGCTAATGAGAAAGAAAAAGACCATCTCTTCAAAGCGCTTGAGACCGTACCGTCTGTCCAGAAAAAAGGCGAATGGGCCATGAGATGGCTTTCACGAAAACGAGGTTCATTCGCTGAACGACTCGTCGCATTTGCAGCAGTCGAGGGGATATTCTTTTCAGGATCATTTTGTGCAATCTTTTGGTTAAAGAAGAGAGGCTTGATGCCCGGATTGACATTTTCAAATGAATTAATTTCAAGAGATGAAGGATTACACTGTGATTTCGCTTGTTTACTCCACAACAAACTACTCCGAGGAGCGGGCGAAAATGTGATTCGTAGAATCATTGCAGAAGCAGTAGAAATAGAAATTGAATTCGTAACCACTGCATTGCCGGTGAATCTCATCGGTATGAATGCAGAGTTAATGAAACAATACATCGAGTTTGTCGCGGACCGATTGCTTGTTTCTTTGAATTGCTCGAAAATTTACAATTCGAGCAATCCATTCCCTTGGATGGAGATGATTTCCATGCAAGGGAAGACCAACTTCTTTGAGAAGCGTGTGGCAGAATATCAGAAAGCTGGTGTGATGGACGGCGCTTCCCTTGGAAGTGTACAACAGAGGTTTTCTGTAGACGAAGACTTTTGAACCGCCCGCGAACAAAGAGCGTTGTTGCGCTCAACTTGAAAAAAATAGGTGATAAAATGACCATGCAAGTAATCAAAAGAAATGGTGAGAAGGAAGCAGTCCGTTTTGATGCAATTTTGGAAAAACTGACTAAACTCAGTGAAGATTTGAACACTGAGTGGATTGATCCTGGAATGGTAACAAAACTCACGATCGAAGGATTGTACGATGGAGTGACAACCCGCGAACTTGACATGTTAGCAGCTGAAACCGCAGCATCACTCACGTCACAACACCCAGACTATAGTCGTCTTGCAGCCCGAATATGTGTTGATGATTTACACCGTTCAACAAAGGGAGTTTTTACGGATGTTATTCGAGATCTTAGAGAGTATATCGACCCGGAATCGGGTAAGCATGCCCCACTCATCTCCGAAGAAGTCTTCGATATCGTGATGGCCAATGCTGAAGTCCTCAACAACCACATCGATTATTCAAGAGATAATAACTACGATTATTTTGGAATTAAGACCTTGGAACGTTCATACTTGCTTCGACTCAATGGAGAAATTGCAGAACGACCACAAGATATGCTGATGCGAGTGGCCGTTGGTATCCATCACGGAAATATCGAAAAAGCACTTGAAACCTACGATTTGATGAGTGAAGGTTATTTTACACACGCAACGCCAACGCTCTTCAATTCAGGTACGCCAATGCCACAAATGTCATCCTGTTTCTTGCTCACGATGCAAGATGATTCCTTGGATGGAATTTATGATACGCTCAAACAATGCGCCCTTATTTCGAAATCCGCAGGCGGTATAGGATTATCCATCCACCATATCCGTTCTCAAGGGTCCTACATCAAAGGAACAAATGGCACATCGAATGGTATTGTTCCAATGCTGCGAGTGTTCAACGATACTGCACGTTATGTTGACCAAGGTGGCGGCAAGAGAAAAGGTTCAATCGCTATTTATCTTGAACCTTGGCATCCTGATTTGCTTGATTTCTTGAATCTCCGAAAGAACCACGGTAAAGAAGAAATGAGAGCAAGAGACCTCTTCTATGCACTCTGGACACCGGATCTATTCATGCAGAGGGTTGAAGATAATGCAGATTGGTCATTTTTGTGTCCAAATGAATGTCCTGGCTTACAAGATGCCTACGGTGATGAATTTAAGGCACTCTATGAGAAATACGAATCAGAAGGCTTAGCACGAAAAACAATGCCCGCCCGAGAAGTTTGGGATAAAGTCGTTGAATCACAAATCGAAACCGGTACTCCGTACATGCTTTACAAAGATGCAGCAAATCAAAAATCGAATCAGAAAAACCTTGGAACCATCCGTTCCTCAAATTTATGCACTGAGATTATTGAATACACCTCAAAAGACGAGGTTGCAGTGTGTAACCTTGCTTCTATTGCCTTACCAAAATATGTGAATCTCGAATCCAAAGAATTTGACCATCAATTACTGTACGATGTGACCTATCATGTGACAGGAAATCTCAATCGAGTCATCGATGTGAATTATTACCCAGTTGAGGAAGCTCGAAATTCAAACATGCGTCATCGTCCAATTGGACTCGGAGTTCAAGGATTAGCCGACACTTTTGCGATGCTTGGGATGGCTTTTGAAAGTCCAGAAGCAAGAAAACTGAACAAAGAAATATTCGAAACCATCTATTATGCTGCGTGTGCATCATCCAAAGATTTGTCAAAAATCGAAGGTCCATATTCTTCCTTTGCAGGCTCACCAGCCAGTCAAGGTATTTTGCAATTTGATTTGTGGAACATGAATGACCATAGCGGACGTTGGGATTGGGATGGTCTCAAAGCAGAAATCATGGAACATGGGATGCGAAACTCCCTTTTGTTGGCACCTATGCCAACAGCTTCAACATCCCAAATTCTTGGCAACAACGAATGTTTTGAAGCGTTTACCTCCAATCTTTACGTTCGAAGGACGTTGTCGGGTGAGTTTATTGTTCTCAACAAGCACTTGGTCAACGACTTGATTACCGAAGGTATCTGGAGTGTTGAACTCAAGGACCAGATTCTCATCCACAAAGGCTCAATTCAAGACATTGCAGCCATCCCAGATCACATCAAAGAGATTTACAAAACCACCTGGGAAATTAAACAAAAATCAATTCTTGAAATGGCAGCAGACCGTGGTGCATACATTGACCAAAGCCAATCACTCAATATCCATATGGTCGATGCAAATCCTGCGAAAGTTTCATCGATGCATTTCTATGGTTGGAAATTAGGACTCAAAACAGGTATGTACTATCTGCGAACGAAAGCAGCAGCAGACGCAATCCAATTCACTGTCGAAGCAAAAAGCAAAGATGACCAAACGGTCAACGGACTTGCCAACAGGGCTGATGAAATCAGTTCGATGGAGGCGATAGCTTGTAGTCTCGATAGTCCAGATGACTGCCTTTCTTGTGGTTCATGATTTCAATTTGAAATCAAGTCGTTGAATTGTTATACCACTTACGATGTAGAACGAACCATGGATTCGGTTGAAAAGTACATTAGTTTACTCCCCGATGAAAGAAAAGAAGTTTTTTCTCAAATGGTCAACATCATTCGAGAGCATTTACCTGCAGGTTTTCAAGAACAAATTATCTACGGTATGCCAGGTTGGGTTGTACCTCATTCGATGTATCCATCCGGATATCATGTCGATCCAACATTACCACTTCCATTCTTGAACCTCGCATCTCAAAAACATCATATTGGCTTGTACCATATGGGAGTGTATTCTGATACATCCTTGCTTGAGTGGGTCAATCAAGAATATTCTAAACACAGTGCGACGAAATTGGATATGGGAAAAAGCTGTATTCGATTCAAAAACATCAAAAAAATACCATTTGAATTCATTGGATTATTGTGTTCAAAAATGACACCACAAGATTGGATTCAACAATATGAATCCAGTGTGAATCGATCATAATGATTCAATGGGTAGCCTTTGAAAGGGCCGACTGATTACCCATTGATTTGAGTTAATCGATTATACTATGCTCTGATTCTCTAATTGAACGCTACCATTGACTCGAATCACTGGCATTACCAAAGGATGATAATTCTCTTCTAGAATTACGTTTTTTGAGTTTCTAATAGTATGACGCTTGCGAAGCCTAAACACAATATATATTACCCCCAGTATTACTCGGCGAATACATGAGTGGAATAAGGATAGTTGATTCGAATAAAGAAATGGATGAAAATCATTGGTCGGTAATAATGAAGAATGAATATACGGAAAGATTAGCGGATAAAACTATAGAGGAGTTAGTTGACAATTTTAATTCTGATCAACCTAGTCAAGGTTGGGTTACTGCAAGAGGATATTTTCTTGCTGCCTTACGTCAAGCTTTTTTAGATTCAGAAATAGATTGTTCTAGTTTTATTTCTGAAAAAGGTATGTCGCTGCAATATCAAATAAGACTTGAAGGAAATATTATTTTTCAAGTCAAAGATGATTAATTGATTACTAATCAAAGGGTAGCGAGTGTACTAGGGGAATGAACACCCTTTGTACTCTTCCATAATATCCTGAGGGGTTTCCACATACCCTTCGGATTTCATGGAAATGATATGTCGATAGATGCAAATCATTTCAAGGATGATTGCAGTTCTTTACCTCAAACCATTAAGAAATCAAAGCCTTCGGGTGTGCATGGACAATTTCGAGTATCTCACTGTTTCCTATGTGCTCATCACGGGTATTGGGATGTCACGGTTGTTCATTTCTCTTGGTTCAATCGTAGAAGAGCGTGCTGTATTGAAAGAAGACGAACGACCAAAACTCCATTGGATGTTGACGACCTGGATTCTATTGACGCTCGCCATCGTAGCATTAACTTGGCATGCCTTCTACAAATGGAATCTTGCATATGAAGACCCTGCAGCAGAATTATCTCCTTTCTCAACACTCGCCCTCACGTTACTTGCAGGATGTTTTTACATCCTCATGGAGATTCTATCTCCCGAAACATCTGAAGATGGAAAACTGGACATGGAACGACATTTCCTTCTGATTCGCCCACATATCGCTCTTTGGATTTCAGCCACCATGATAGCGATGATTCTTACATTCCTGAGTTTTAGTCACGATGTCACAGGCCATTTCACCGAGGTATACAGAAACAATGTTGCTGCACGTCTCGGATTGATTGTAAACATCGTGTGGATCTTGATTGTCACGCCATTGTACTTCAAGCCACACAAAATTCGAGATCTTGTCGTGGTGGTCACTGGATTTGGAATGGTCGTGGGTATGACTCTTGGGACACCAACATATTCCCTCATAGAAGATGACCCCGACCTTGATGGCGTCCTCAACAACGATTTGTGTGAAGATTCAAATATCTGGTTTTGGGAAGATGTTGACCAGTTAGGCTGCACATTTTCGCAATATGATGTCAATGGCAATGGAATCATTGATGATGACGGAGATGGAGTATACGACCGGTTTGATGCATGTCCTAACACCGCTGAAGGGAGTACCGTAACCGACGATGGATGTTCAAGTTAGAGAAGTGATTGAATGGATAAGGGAGAGTTGTTTCTATTCCTCCACATCGCTTTTGGCAGCGTTGCACTTCTCACAGCATCCCTTGCTTTTCTGACAGAAAAAGGTCCTAAATTTCATGCAAAGGTTGGAAGAATCTACGCACTTGCCATGATTGGAGTCGGTTTGACGGCGGTTGTGTTGTGGTGGCTCGGAAGCACCGATTTTCTTCTCTTCATTGCGTTCTTTTCCACATACATGGTGCTCGTGGGTTGGAGGCTTGGACAAAATCGGAAGGGTGCAGTCGGCAACATCGATCGTGCACTCGTTTCAATGGGCACCATCGGCACAATTGGGCTTCTGTTTATCTCTGCAGACATTGCATTCGGTGGATTTGGCCCTTGGGGTGAAGGTGCAACCTTCGCATTGGTTCCGCTTGTGTTCTCGATTATCTGTGGTTCATTGACCTATTTTCAACGCCTTTCGTTGATGAACGGTATTGCCCCGAGGGGAAAGGAACGTATTCGTTTACACGGTATTTTCATGGGTGCGGGAACAATCTCAACTGTCACGGCATTTTCCTTGACTGCCATTGGTGGCGGTATCGTCATGTGGCTTTTACCGACGCTTATTGGAACTCCGCTCATTGTTTGGAATTTGGGTGGTCTTCGGACCGGCCGTTTGCAGATTCCAAACAACTTAGAATCTGCCTGAATCCCTCACGATACCCTTTGATGAAACGCCTATCGCTTCGGTACCGACGCGTGGACTGTATGTACAGAGGGTTGTTTCTGCTAGTACTGAGATATCAGACTGAATTTTATCTCTCGCGAAAAGTTGAATCTCAACAAAATGGGAAATGCCTTTGAGTATAACCCACCAATATTATACCAAAGCGGCTAATGCACTTTTATGGCTGGTAATCATGAAGGTTCACACCTCATCACAAGTTTTCCTGCAGTCTTTTTTGGTTCTCTTATTCTTGCTGCAGCTATTGGGTATTTCCTTCATAGGAAACTGAATGGACTGCCTAAAATCGGTGAGAAATTCTACGATCCTATCATTCTTATTCTCGGTATGTGGTGTCTTATTGGTCTTCTTATCGACGCGTTTGCTCACATCGCTGGTTCGGTTGATGACACCTTCTTCACACCATGGCATGCTGTTTGGTATTCAGGTTCTGCTGCATATGGGACGTACATGATCTATGCGATTATGCCTGAAGGGGGCATGCGACAACTTGTTTCAGAACCCTTCGAGACACTAAGAGGGATTGAATATCAACACAAACCTGGTGTTTATGGGATCATTATTTTTGCTGTTTCTGGGTTTGGCGACCTTATTTGGCACGAGACTTTGGGCGTTGAAGAAAACACCGACATCCTTCTTTCTCCAACACATATCGGGTTGTTCATTGGATTGATGATGTCGGTCAGCGCCCCCGTCTGGTCAGCTTGGGCAAATGCAAAGTCAGGCCGGGATGGAATCCGATCTCAAGCTTTGATCGTGTTCGGTCTTGGTGCAGCATGGACCGTTGCGCTTCTAATGATTCGTTATGCTAACCTATGGATTGCTCCACTGCAAAGTTATTGTTATTCAGCAACAGTCGTTTTCTGTGAGAATGAAAACTACACCACTGCTCTTGAAATTGGATTACAATCACTCTTTTTACAAGCTGTTCTCACTTCTGCTGTTGTTGCATTGTTTTT
>JAUREO010000033.1 GCA_030827365.1 Candidatus Poseidonia sp.
AACAAAAGGACGTGGTGTTGACAATTCATGCGAATTCTCTGGCTCAGCCGCAGCCCTTTCTAACGCAATTAAGACCACACGGATGGGTGGCTACCTCAATGTGCTTTCGGTGTACGGCAAGGAACAAATTCCTGTGGACATGAATGAAATTGTGTTTCGCTACATCCATCTCAAGGGTATCAATGGTCGAAAAATGTGGTCCACTTGGGACACAATGCACGACTTGCTCAGTCGAAACCTCATTGATATTGAACGCATTCTTACCCACAAGATGCACTACACCGAGTTCAAACAAGCCCACGAATTGGCACTGAATGGCGACTGTGGTAAAATCGTCCTTGAATTTGGTTCTTAATCCTCATCGAGGATGCCTTCTGGGATGACGGCTTCTTGTTTTGCCCACAATATATCGTCGATTCGAAGGACAGAGATGGCGGCTTGGGTCGAACCTGCAATCGCTTGGCGAGTGATTCGAAGTGGCTCAACAATACCTGCCTCTTTCATGTTCGCAAGTGTCTTGCCTTCAATGTCAAACGCATACACTTCTCCGTGCTCCTTTTCAATTTGATGAGCCACAACTTGAAGCAGAATATCAAGAGGGTCGAGACCAGCATTTTCAGCGAGAATCCGTGGAATCACTTCGAGGGCGTCAGCGTACGCATCAATGGCGAGTTGTTCTCGACCAGAAAATGTTTCTGCATATCTTCGTAATGAACGTGCTAAGGCAACGTGGGTTGCACCTCCACCAGCAACGAGGGACGGTTCTTCGACAAGTTGACATGCCACACCGAGTGCATCGGCAAAACACCGTTCCACTTCTGCGACCACATCATCGGTTGAACCACGTGCAACAAATGTGGCGGCACCGCCTGATGTTTCGAGAATCCAGTGTGTCACTCCGCCTTCTTGAACGGAAGAAGATTGGCTAAATTGACCGAGGTCACTTGCAGTCAAATCCTCGACTTGATGGACCAAGCGTGCACCTGTGGCACGGGCTAAGACATCCAAATCCGAACGAGCAACGCGGCGGTAGGCATGGATACCAGCATCAACAAAGCGGGAATGGAGGGCGTCATCAATACCTTCACGGCATGCGATGACGTTGATGCCAAGGGCGATGAGAGCATCGACCTTCTCATGCAATTGTTGGAGGTCATGCTTGCGGAATTGTTCAAACACACCAATGTTATCGACTTGAATTTTCATGTCAAGCCCATGGCTTTCATGTTCTATACCTCCATCGATGAGGGCAATTGCTCCGTTCTGTACTTTCTTGGCGAGTTTAGGTGAGAGAGGTTTCTTTGGAAGCACGAGGCCGTTGACGACCTCGGAATCGGTCATTTTACCTCCGGTTTGGGTGATGACTTTCACACGGGTTGGATCGCATTTGACTTCACCGGCTTGGCTTTCCTTCACCGCTGTCGAGGCGAGTAACGCTTGATGGGCGATGTGGTGTTGAACCGCTTTGTGGGTTTTACCTGCAAGGGATGTGATGGTTGCCTTTTCCATCAATTCTTTAGTAATGTCAAAGGCCAAACCTACAAGTTCGGTCTGACAATGTTTCAACGCAGACGCGTATCCTCGAATAACAACGGATGGATGAATGTCCTGTTCGATGAGACGCCATGCGTTTTGCAACAATTCTGCGGTCAAAAGCACGGCACTTGTTGTGCCATCCCTTGCAATGTAGTCTTGAGTTGAGGAGGTTTGAATCAACATCTTTGCAATTGGATGTTCGACACGTGCGGATTCAAGAATCGTAACACCGTCGTTGGTGACCATGGTTCTGCCTTGGTCATCAAGCAACAATTTGTCCTGACCACTCGGTCCGAGGGTTGAACGAACGGCTGACGAGAGGGCGATGGCTGCGTTGATGTTCTTTCGCAGTGCATCGCGACCTGCGGTTCGCGAGGTTTCTTTGAGAAACGACACATCGCTCATAACACAGGCCACCTAACTTGATGCCATAAGGCACTCGCTTAGCAACCGGTCTCAATCTTCTTCTTCAACGACTTCGAAATCGGCATCGACAACGCCGTCATCAGCAGATGATGCAGAGGCATTACCATCCTGTTCAGCCATTTCTTTTGCTGCAGCTTCATACAGTTTTGAAGAAACAGAATGCATGGACTCTTCGATTTGTTTGACCTTGGCTTGGATTGCTGCGTCGTCCATGGCATCGATATCAACCGGCTTACCATCTTCGGTTTGAACGAGTTTTTCCAAGTCGTCAAGTAGACTCTTAACTGGATCTGTATCACTATCATCGAGTTTGTCGGACGCTTCGTCGAGCGTTCGTCGTGTTTGGTAGACGACTTGGTCAGCCATGTTTCGAAGGTCGACCTTGGCTTTTCGCTTCTTGTCCTCTTCAGCGAACTTTTCAGCCTCGGCAATTTTTGTTTGAATTTCATCTTCTGAGAGAGAAGTGCTGGATTCGATCTTGATGGATTGTTGTTTACCAGTTCCCATGTCTTTTGCACTGACGTTGACAATACCGTTTGCATCGATATCGAAAGTCACTTCGATTTGTGGAACACCACGTGGAGCTGCTGGTATACCCACGAGTTGGAATTGCCCCAATGTGATGTTGTCTTTTGCAAACTCTCGCTCACCTTGTAAGACGTGGATTTCAACAGCAGGCTGGTTGTCGGCTGCAGTCGAATAAATCTCTGAGCGACGTGCTGGAATTGTGGTGTTGCGTTCAATCATGGTCGTCATGACACCACCGAGCGTCTCAATTCCGAGGGTGAGAGGGGTGACGTCAAGCAACAAAATATCGCCCACGCTGTCATCGCCGGCAATGATGCCTGCCTGGAGGGCTGCACCCATGGCTACAGCTTCATCCGGGTTGATTCCTTTGTATGGTGATTTACCAACTTCTTTCTCAATCGCTTCTTGAACTGCTGGAACACGTGTGGAACCGCCAACGAGAAGCACTTTGTCGACATCACCTTTCTTGAGGTCAGCGTCTTTCATTGCTTGACGTGTGGGTTTCATCGTCGCTTCGATAAGTTTTGAAATCAAATCTTCAAATTTGGCTCGGCTCAGAGCGAGGTCCAAGTGAACTGGTTGTCCATCCGCCATTGAAATAAATGGAAGATTGATCTGGGTTTGGTTGGTTCCTGACAATTCGATTTTTGCCTTTTCCGCTGCTTCTTTAAGACGAGACATGGCTTGTTTGTCTTTTGCGAGGTCGATGCCAGTTTCCTTCTTGAATTCAGCAAGCATCCACTCAATGATTTTGTCATCGAAATCGTCACCACCAAGTTTATTGTTCCCCGCAGTTGCTTTGACTTCGATTTGAGGTTGACCATCAACTTCGTATATTTCGAGAACGGAGACGTCAAAGGTCCCACCACCGAGGTCGTAGACGAGAATGGTTTGGTCAGACGATTTTTCTACACCGTAAGCAAGTGCTGCGGCTGTGGGTTCGTTGATGATTCGAAGAACTTCAAGGCCAGCGATTCGACCAGCGTCTTTGGTTGCTTTTCGTTGTGCATCTGTGAAGTAAGCAGGACAGGTGATGACCGCTTGCTTAACTTCGTGACCCAGATACGCCTCTGCATCGGCCTTGAGTTTTTGCAGAATAAATGCCGATACTTCTTGTGGTGTGTATTCAGTATCATCCACTTTGACCGACCAGTCAGTTCCCATGTGTCGCTTGACCGAAATAATGGTACGGTCAGGATTGGTAACCGCTTGTCGCTTTGCAGTGACACCAATCATGCGTTCACCGTCGGACTTTGCGAAGGCAACCACCGACGGTGTGGTTCGTGCACCTTCTGCATTTGGTATGACGACCGCTTCGCCGTTTTCGATGGTGGCAACGCAACTGTTTGTTGTTCCTAGATCTATTCCTATCACTTTACTCATTTTTTTCACATCCTAAAAAATTGGAATACCACCGTCTTCATCGTCGTCATCGTCATCCTCATCGGCGACGTCGACCGCAACATCTGAAGCGGGTGGAATATCATCATCATGTTCTTCTTCGTCCTCGTCCTCGTCCAAGGCCGAACCTTGGGGAGTAAGTTTGAGGGTGATGTCAAGAATGCCGTTGTTGAGTGACCAATCGACGACATCGTCACATGGGTGAGGTAACTCAATTCGGGCAATTGGTTTGCTTTGGGTCGATTTGAGAACTTCGATTTGAGAGCCGTTTCGAATAAGTTCGAGTTCGAGTTGTTCTGGCTCCAAATCACCCTTCAACGCAAAATCAACGGTGACGGACATGTTCCATCCTTCGAGGTACACATCGTCTGAAGGTAACTTGAGAACCTCTTCGGCTTCAATGGCACTTTCATTCATTTCGACTGGTGCAGCATCGACTTGTACGCCTACACCGAGGTTTTTGAGGATGGAATCAATTGATTCACCGCTCTTGAACAACTTGGTGATGTCAGAGAGGTCAAAGTTGAAATTAACATCCCCTTTTGCAATTTTTTCAGGGTCGATGCCGAGTTTATCGAATTGGTCTTGGAATTGACGAATGAATCCACGAAGTTGTTCTTTACTGATTGGGATGCCCATTTGCTTAAACATCTTCTCTAATTGGTTGAGGATTTGTTCTTCCCAGTCGTCATTAGAGTCCATATTTCCACCACTACTTAACCATCGGTTGTATAGTGCTAAATGGCCAGCCCATATAAACCTAAGCACGAAACAAATAATCGCTCTTTGAAAAGGCCTGAGAGGTCATTCGATTGAATGAGTGTGTGTCGTGAGTGCTACCGTGAGCTTGTGTAACGGACGCAGGAGAAAGGATGTAAGGGCAGGAATAATTGTTGGAATTGCAAACCATAAAAAATTTTCAAAATTTCTTCTGTAGGAATTATGGCTCCAGTCAATCAAAATGATGAATATCGAAAAAATTGCAATTGCAATGGATGCAAGTAAAAGATCGGCTCGAAGCGCAAATACTTGCTTCTCCCTTTGCCCCATACGCTCAAACGTTTCGAAGGGTTTTACAAATTTAGAAAGCAAATAACAGACGAGTGAGGGGGGAAATGAAATGTAAAGAAATCCAAACTCATCTACGGCAAATGTTACAAAAATAATGCAACATACGAAGGATGTGTACCTCAATATTGCATCCGATAAAGCCCCATAGTTTAGTTGCTTTCGATTGTTGATTTTTGGGGTATTTGTTACAATTCATCTAACCTTTAGCGTAAGTCATCGACCTCTTTTCGTCGTTCAATCACTTCTGCTACCCAATGTGAATTTTTTGGGGCAAAAACCTGTTCTTTCGTATTAATTTCTGACACCATTATCCCCCCAATTACCTTTGATATTTAACTAAATATTCAAAATGCATAATTTCATTTATTCGCCTGTAATCAATCGAACCATGGTTCGAACGTGAATACCTGTGGCCCCGTGACCCACCATTTTGTTGGTCTTCGCACCCCAGTATGTTCCAGCGATATCCATGTGTGCCCAAGGTACTTGTTCTTCTTCATCCGCATCTCTGTAAGGAACGAACTGCTTGAGGAATGCTGCAGCGGTGTTTGCTCCACCCCATCGACCAGAACCCAAGTTACGGGTATCGGCGATCTGCGAATCGGTCATTTCTTTTTCGAAAGCGGGTAGAAGAGGCATTGGCCAAGCGAGTTCACCAACATCATTGCCTGCTGATTGAATCTTCTTGAGGAGGTCATCATCGTTTGACCAAAGTCCAGTCGCTTCGTGTCCAAGGGCGATGACGCAAGCACCTGTGAGTGTGGCAAAATCGATGATGTATTCCGCTTCGAAATCTGTGCCAGCCTTCCAAAGACCATCAGCAAGAACCAGTCGTCCTTCTGCATCTGTGTTGAGTACTTCAATGGTTTTTCCGGATAGTGTAGTAATCACGTCACCAGGGCGTTGTGCCCAAGCGGATGGCATATTTTCTGCCATGCATGTGATACCGACAACCTTGCCTTCGTATTCCAATGCAGCGAGTGCTTGCATGGTTCCGAAGACCGTGGCTGAACCGCCCATGTCGTACTTCATTTCATCCATCGATGGACCTGGTTTGAGAGAAATGCCTCCTGTGTCAAAGGTAATGCCTTTGCCGACAAGGACGGGATGAGGTCCTTTCTTGTCGCCATTGAGTTTGA
This sequence comes from Candidatus Poseidonia sp., assembly GCA_030827365.1. GTDB lineage: Archaea > Thermoplasmatota > Poseidoniia > Poseidoniales > Poseidoniaceae > Poseidonia. The sequence continues at coordinate 6,102 of JAUREO010000033.1, forward strand.
AAATCACCATGCAGGGTTTCCTGTCAGAGCCTTTTCCAACACCGACAAGACCACCCATGCCCAATCGTACGGCTTCTTCGTAACCAATGATGGTCACTTCAACGTTGTTGTATTGCTTCGCCCAAGCTACTGCTCTGGTTGCAAATTCCATAGGGTACATATCGTTTGGTGGACAGTTTCCAAGGTCTCTAGAAAGATGAACCCCACTCGTAATGGCTTCAAGTCGTGTTAGGCCTGTTGAAACGCTCTCGAGGATATCGTCATCACAGTTCAATCGAACTCGTAGGTCTTGCTTCTCATCGTTTTTCTTGGATTTGTAAAGTTCGTATGAATAATCACGGAGCATTGCCCCTTCTGCGAAAAGGAGTACATCATGGGCTGAGAATCCGTGCATGTTGACGGTGTATTCTGTGCCGTTTCTCTTGTTGTGCGATGAAACGAGTAAAGCACCTGCTTCTCGAATTCCGTGGTCAGTCTTATTTTTCTTCTTGCCAAGACCGATGAATATGGCCTTTCCACCTTCGCCCCCCAGTAGAGTGACGGTTGAACCTGCTTTTGAATCGAATTCGTTGTTCGAAAGAACGTGGTTCATTTGTGATTTCAATGATTGAGGAACACCTTGTACTCCCTCGTGTATTTGTGTGTCGCCATCATATGTAAGGTAAACGAAGGTGCCGTTGATGTTGTCTCCTGAACTTGCGTTAATTTCCATGGTATCGCCATACTTCCGACTTGTACGGCGCTCTTCAATTCTCGCATGTCATTTCTTGAGTCGTCGAATCGATGTCATCAACATTATCTCGAACAAAAACAGCAACTGCGACAATGGTCAAGGTGGTTGTAACAACGTTGAAAACTCCATAACCTATGAGGAAATTGTCTTCCTTTTGCTCGATGATCTTTAGGGTATCCGATGAAATGCTTTCAGTAACATATCGACTGACTTCGACAACACGAACTTGGTATTCAAAGGACCACCTAATATCCTTCGAAGTCGCATTTGCTGGAACATTGAAGCGTACGGATGTTGAATTTGTTGCATTGACGCTAAAGGACGCACTCTCCCAAACGATTTCACCATTTGAATTCGATGCGACCAATGTTGCGTTCATCGTGGAGGCGTGCCCTTTGTTTGCGATTTGGCTTGTGAGGACATTGTTCTCGATTTGAAGTTGTTCGGTGCTCAAATGGGCACGCCAAAGTTTTGCATTTTCAATCAAATATTTCATAACATCCAATTCAAGTGCCATACGCTCAGACAATGGTTCGACAGTGCCTAACAACCATTGTTCGTCGTCTGTTTCAAAAGTAAAGGTAGGGAATCCCATGACGCCGTATCCGTAATCCCTTGAGGTCCCGTGGGTAGGGTAAATTCCAGCATTGGCATTTCGAATAGGCAAACTATCGTCAATTGTTTCATGGATAGTATCGGCGATGTGCGTGAATAATTCCCAATCAGAGGGCATGTCGCCTGTCCAGCCCCATGGATATGCAAGAATCCACGTCCCAGTATGCATCGTGACGTACAAATCTGCATCTTTCATGTACTCATTCATGTAGTCTGCATTGTTTCTCGTTTCTGCTTCAGAAAAAGGACCTCCTCGGCCAGAACGAGTCTCTTCTTCCGTCCACATGTGGTCGTAGTTTCGATTGAGGTCAATTTGATTCACGTTCCAACGTGTATCGAAATCATTCCCATCAGCATTGAGCATAATCATGACATGAATTTCCGTTGTTTTGAGGACCTCGAGAATCGTTGCGTCTCCTGCTGCTGCCCCTTCGATGTAATACTCAGCAACGAGGAAAGCCAGTTCTGTGCCGAGATGTTCGTTACCATGATGGCCACCGTCGATGTAGACCATGGTTTTGGCTTGAGAGAGATTTGATGAATTTATGGACCAGTCTGAAATTTGTACAACCCACTGTTGCCGCCCAAGTTCAGTTTGACCTGCGGATACGAGTTGAACAAATTCAGGATAATTATCTGCCCAATCGTTCACTTGAACAGTCAGTGTTGCGTACGAATGATACCAATGCTCCTCGACAATGTCTGGTTGGGCCTGTGCAGGAAGGGTAAAGAAATTGAGTCCCAAGATGACAAAAAGGCATAGTGCCACTCGGTTCATGTATTCTCGACTTCGACGATGAGTTTGAAGGTTATCCTTGTCACCAATCCGAAGTAAATGCATTTGGATTGACTACCTTTTCGGATTCCCTTGTCCAAATTGATGTTGAGCCAGAACTGTAAACATCGGCGTATGGGTCAATGTCTTCGGTCTTTTTACTTCGTTGCATGTAGGATTCAACTCGTTCTTTGAGATCTGGCTTAAATTTCCAATAGTGAATTCGCCATTCCCTGCCATCCCATAGCGTAGTTTCTTCGGACTCCGTTGTCAATAAATCGTAATCTTGAAACATATAAAACAAGTTTCTGTCAGTCGGTTCAAGGGCATTATCGATAATTCGATTGTAGAACCCAAAAAATCCGAGTGCATGCTCAGCCATTCCACGTGCAACATCCTCTTCCATCTCAAGATCGATGTGCTGCTGGATGGCCCGGGTCAATTCATCAAGTGTCATTCCCATAATAATCCCCCAAAAATCTCTCCCAGTACATTATTGTATATTGTCTTCCATACATTATTAACTATTCGTTATTGACAATTTGATTTTACACGCCATAGGTAATCTCAAGAAGCAGTCGTATGAGCGGGACAACATGGCCGAGGGAGAGGATGTACTTCAATTTCTTGACCTCGAGACAAGGAAGGGTCAAACCGATATTGCCGTCCTCCAACTTCCATACGAACTGACCACTTCGTATGGTTCAGGAACTGCATCTGGACCAAAGGCTTGCGTTAAAGCAAGTGCTCAAGTAGAATTGTATGACCCTCTCTATGGCGATGACCTTCCCGGAGATTTGATTCTCTCAACACCATTACCGTGGATTGGTACTGCTGGTACTTTGAGGGGCCAACTCGATGAAATGGTCGATTTCGCCAAGCAATATACCGATGGTTCACTATTTCCTTTGTTCCTTGGGGGGGAACATGGTATCCTTCCTCCAATTTTGGAAGCTCTCAAATCTCATCCGAGCCTCACCGGAGACCTTTCGAAACTTACCGTCGTCCAAATCGATGCCCATGCCGACTTGAGGTCAGAACTCGATGGAGAAATTTTTTCACACGCTTGTGCCGCATCGAGAAGTATAGATATGGGCATTGGTCGACTTTTGCAAGTTGGCATTCGTGCATTTTCAAAAGAAGAATTTGAATGTATTGAAACCAATGAACACATTACGACATTCTTTGCACGGGACACCCAGCACCCTTGTACTGGGGCACAGCACTGGACTGCTTGGATCGACATGCTTCGAGCTATCGATGGACCTGTGCACCTGACCATTGATATCGATGGATTGGATGGTTCACTCGTTCCCTCCACAGGGACCCCAGTCCCTGGTGGTTTGCAATTTTGGCAGGCTGTCGAGACCATTGAGGCACTTTTTTCAAATCCTCATGCTGAAGTCATTAGTGCTGATGTGAATGAAATTGTGCCTCAAGAAAATACACCACTTACCGAATTTACTGCTGCGATGCTTGCAACCAAAATTATCGGCGGCCATTGTTATTCGAGAAAAATGGGATTCTGGAAGACATATCCCCAAAATGTTAATTTTGATGAAAATGCCACGCAATCAACCTTTTTTTCCACTTGGACCGAGGGTTAATTCATCGGTATCTTAAAAACCGAACTGCGCACGGCTGCCGAAAGGCTGTGTGGTGGTTTGCGTGGAAAATCAAGGCTCTCATGTTTTTATCGATTACACGGAATTCTTTGTTGAGGACCAAAACACTGGCAAATTCATGCTCAGTGTCCTCAAAAATGCGGTTTCAAAAAGTCCCGCACGTGAAGTTCATGCTCATGTCGAGGAATTTGACGGCACCGTTTCGCCTCCTGGCTTCGCAGCCGTCGTGCTGTTGGATGAGAGTCATGTGTCAGCCCACTGTTATTCGGACAGAGGTTTGCTTGCCATTGACTGTTTCACTTGTGGAAAAACCGACCCAAATATCATCGCAGATTTCATTCACGCATCATTATCAGAACTTATTCCATCAATCAAATTGATGAACAGGGAATATCACAAAAGATTCCTCAACGGCGAGTGATCAAATGAGTGTTCGTCGCTTTATCGATGAACATTTTTTCCATTTCAACGCTGGAATGCTAAAAAGAACTGCCCAATCACTTGACGAATTCCTCAAGCAGGGTGGGAAAATCTTCCTTACTTTAGCGGGTGCAATGAGCACAGCACAGATTGGGCGTAGCCTATCTAAAATGATTCGAAAAGGACATATTGCGGGAATTTCGTGTACTGGAGCGAATTTAGAAGAAGACCTCTTCTACTTGGTTGCAAAGAATAGTTACAAACCGATTCCTGATTATAATGATTTATCGCCAGAGGATGAACTTGCACTCCTCAATGCTCACTACAATCGTGTCACTGATGTCTGCATTCCAGAAGAAGAAGCGTTTCGAAAACTCGAACATCATTTACTTCAAGCATGGCAACAATCAACATCAAAAAATGAATCAAGATTACCTCATGAGTACTTCTACGAACTGCTCCTGGGGGGGAACTTAATCGAAAGCTACGAAGCAGACCCAAACAATTCGTGGCTCCTTGCTGCTGCAGAATGCAATGTTCCACTCTTTGTACCTGGATGGGAAGATTCTACAATGGGCAACATCTTTGCAGCCCGCTGCTTGGAGGGGAAAGTTTCCCAATCTTGTGTTCAAAGTGGCATCGGTTACATGATGGCCTTGGTGGATTTTTATGAAAACAATGCGACACCGCTTGGATTCCTTCAATCTGGTGGAGGTATCGCAGGAGATTTCCCGATTTGCGTTGTTCCTCTTCTCCATCAAGACCTCGAACGCGAAGTTCCTTTGTGGTCTTGGTTTGCACAAATTACTGACGCAACTGCATCGTATGGAGGATATTCGGGTGCTCCGCCAAATGAGAAAATTACATGGGGAAAATTAGGTATTCATACACCGAAGTTTAACATTCAAAGTGATGCAACGATTGTTTTGCCTCTTCTTTTTGGCTATATTCTCGATTTTTGATACCGCAATACAAAACTTTTGAAGAGGACACCCCTAATCTCGCGCTATGGGGAGAAGAAAATTTCTAACCTTTGGTATGCTCATCGTCCTCATTTTTTCAAGCATACCTGTTGTTTCTGAAAACCATGGTGTAGAGGCACCAGAAATTTTGGTTGCTTGGAAAACAAACGGTCAACAACAATACAGCATCGTGTTTGATGATGATTCTATGTACGCTGCAGAAACAAATATCACCATTGAGTCCACTGAAGGATTGGTGTTTCCAGATATCGAACTTGAATGGGCTATTGTGGAAAATAGGAGTATCCTTCATGTGACAACGGATTACATTCTTCAATGGTCTGACGATGTAGAAATCAAAGTCATTGTTCAAGCGAAAGACGGTGTTGAGTTGACTCCTCCTGTTGAAGTCTCAAGAAGTTTTGTTGTAGGCATATGGAATCAGCCAATTGATGATCATGAAATTACTTTGCAAACCACATGGTCATTGGCTCAAAATTACACGAATGAATATGGGCTACAAGTCTTTGATTTGACGTTTGAAGGAGAAGGTTGGCAGCAACGAATTGGAGAGACGTTATATTCATGGGAACTTGGTTCGGGCCAACTATGGAGTATTGAAAACACAGATGCTGACTCGACGGTGCTTGACCTCGATTTTACATCCATTTGGAAAAATGAAACCACACTCAATGGCAGCCTCCTCTCACAAGTCTTCGAGGCGAGTGGGGATGGCACCATTTGGCTTCTAAGCAACGACTCCGGAATGGAGACAGAAGTAACAGCAAATGTAACATCAGCGTATCTCAAAAGAGAATTATCAAATGAACAAATTGACGAATACCTTCGTCTTGAAGCCCTTGGTGCAATTGCAGTGAGCCAAGATGAAGACAATAGTCAATTGAGTATTGATGGTGAAATTTCTGTCTTTGTCTTGGAATATTTGGATGAAGGAGGACAACGAACCATGCAACATAGCCAAATTGAAGCGATGGCAGATTTTATTCTCATCGATGATGGAACCCGACTTGATGTCGAATTGAACAAATTCATTGCCACCGAACGATGGGTCGATGGTCTTCGTGTGCTTCATCTTGAAGAGATTCAAGGCGATGGAACATTCGGACTTGAAGATGAAGATGACAATGCAAGCCTCGTCGTGAACGGAACAATCCTTGATTTTCACCAAAAAATCGTCAACGGCTCAACAACAATTGACGACCTACACGTTGACGGAACTTTAAGCGGAGATGTGCAGGGGACTTTTGGAATTCTCCGCACCATTGAAGCGAAACGAAACGAAGCAAATGCAACCGGTGAGATGTTCCTCGTCAATGTGATTCATCAAGAATCGTGGTTTAATCTATCGGGAATCGGTGGTGGTTCATGGTTTGGTTCTTCTGACATCGGCCAAGTCTACAACAACACCTATGATTTTCAAGTCGTTCAGTCAGATTGGGCCAATCGTACTGTACGCCTAAAATGGGAAGAAACTGGCCCAAATCCATCAAGTGGTGATGAATATCCGGAACGAAGTCCTATCCAAAACGACCCTGAAGAACCTGAACCCGCAGAAGGTCTTGGCGATTTAACGATACGAAGAGAAACTGGCCTCATGCCAATACCCCTTGCCCCAGGTGACACATTTGTTCTTGATGGGCAACCAGATGCTGTTTTGTATGTCTCTGTCAATTCGATTCACAATGAAATATGGGATACGCATTTGGTTTCAGTCATTGATTGGATTGGAACATATGGGAATCTATCCACACCAATAGGCTCCGCATACGGCTCAATCATCTTCGAAGGTCCGCTCAGTGGATTGCTCGTGAATACCACCCGTCAGTTGTTTATCTCAGATAATGAAAGCGAAGAAAATATGTTCACTGAATCTCAAATACTCGATAAAATCCTTTCACCCTCCATTGTGGGTAGTGATGATAACACCGCTCCCGTCATCGAAGAGATTCGAATTCGAGAAGGTCTCGTCGTCGCAGAAGGTGGATCAATAGGTCACTTAGAAGTTGAAGTTACTGACACCACTTGGAATTTGAGAGATGTTCGGGTTGACTTGACAAATGTAGGGCTTGGTTTTATTCAACTAAACGATAAAGGGCTTGATGGTGATTTGAAAATAGGCGATAATATCTTTACAACCACACTCATTTCAAAAGGGCTTGAACGAGGTGAGATTGAAATTGAAGTCACGGCGACCGACTCGTTCAATGCCTTTGATTCTGAAACAGGCACGATTTTGATTCAAAATCAGGGTCCAAGAATCATCGAAATCGAAATTCTACCCACGACGTTGGAACGAGGTCAATCAGCGGTGATGAACCTTCAGGCATACGATGGGCATGGTGTTTCCAACGTTTCTCTCGATATGAGGAGCTACGGAGGAGAATTGATTGCTTTCATTGAAGAAGGTGGAGTTTGGTCAGCAATGGTGGAAATGCCGTATTCAATGATTCCTGGAGAACAGGGATTAACCTTCGTGATGGTGGATGGGGACGGAACTCAAAGTATCGTTTCGGTGTGGTATCCACTTGGCCTCTTCGGCGATGGCCCCTTTGGCCCACACGCTGTTGATACTTCTGACATTGAACCTCTATTTCTTACCATTCAAAATGAACCACCAAGAATCACTTCAACGACCTTAACCTTAGAAAAACAACTTGATGAAGTGATGATTTTGGAAGTCGAAATTTTTGACCCGGATGGCGTCTCAACTGTGTTGATCGAATTAGGCGTATTCACTCCTCTTGGCGCAAACGACCGAGTAACGATGTATGATGATGGCCAACGTGGCGGAGACAGAACAGCAGGAGATGGCATTTATTCGGTCGAGCTTTCAATACGAGATGCTACGCCTCTTGGCACATATGAACTCTTGATTTATTCAACCGATGTTTACGGCTCTCAGTCTTCAACTTCTGTTATTGTCATCCTCAACGAGCAAAGTGTTGAGCCAACTCAATCTGAGGCAACCGCCATCATCTATGTGTTTGGATTAGTGCTCGCTGTTGCTCTCATTGTCATTGGGTTGATGTTCTTTCAAGGTCGAAAGGATGGGCCTGAAAAAGAGGATAGATTTGGACTTCAATGACCAAACCACTTCAGCGACAAGCGTTTATACCCCATTTGAATCGGGAAAATGAAGCGAGTGTAGTGTAGTGGTTATCACTGGGCGTTGCCAACGCCTAAACCCGGGTTCGAGTCCCGGCACTCGCACTTCAATTTGATAATCCAAGAAGTTTTTTCGTCTCAAGTTCTTGATGCAGGAACACTTAAACTTATATCCTATATCATGTCATTAGAATTTAGGGGATTGCATTGTCACGACGAATAATTTACATCGGGAAAAAACCACTTCACTCTTACATCCGTGCAGTTTTGATGGCAATGCAAGAAGGCGAGTTGGAAATTGATCTAGTTGCGAGAGGTGGAAACATCAGTCGTGCGGTTGATGTTGCGGAATTATGCAAAAGAAAACATGGAATTATTGCCCAACAACTTCCTGAATTTGTAGAAGTTTCTGGAATAGCATCAAACTCAGAAACCGTCATGAGCGATGAAGGTCATGAACGAATGGTGAGTGTACTTACCATTTCTCTGAAAGGCAAAGGAGATTTTCCTCAATCACCAGAGCCTTGAGTCAAACGATTCAAGTGAACGACGATCGTCTCAGCAACATTCCTGTACACGTCCATGGACTTACCAACTGGGTCTTCAAGTCCCCAATCTTCTTGAATTTGGAGATTCGGACATTCTACACCACAACCCATCGAAATAATATAATCAAAACCTGTATGCTCAATATCATCAATTGACTTGGGTTTCATTTCTGTTGTATCGACATCGTATTCTTCGAGAATTTTCAGAGCGTGATGGGCAACTTCTTGACCTGGATGGGTGCCAGCAGAGACTGCCTCGTGGCCCATTGAACGGGCGATACCTTCAGCCATTTGTGAACGGCACGTATTTCCGACGCAAACGAAAAGAAATCGCATAGTCATGCCTCATAACCACATATTATCAAGTTTGACTCTTTAGTCCCTATAGATTAGAATGACGGGTAAATCGGCCTTTCTGTTTTTGCTTGCATATAGTATAGGCTTTATTCTCCATATCGTCTTTGCGATGTACAACATGAATCTCCTCTTCAAATTCGATGCTGCTGTGGTTACCCTCATGACGTTCTTTTGTGGCCCAATTCTGGTTTGGCTCAATGGAAAAAAATCTACTTTGACAGATGCACATCGACTCTCTTTGCTAGGTTACTTTATGAGCATCCCACTTTCCATAGGCATTGCCTATGCATATACGGACATGGTCTTTGAATGGCAAGCCATTTTTTCTTCCATCATATTGGCGTCCATCATTCATGGAGTGTGGTTTCAAATTCTTTCTCGCTTCTCGTGGTTTGAGGTGAATGTGGATGAAAAGACGCATTGAAGTAGGCTGAACGGTTGGGATGGGTATGTCCGATTCACCGGTTACCATCCATACTCCTGGGCAATCTTCGGAGAGTCAAGATTCGACTGCTCAACAACAAAAGCAAATGGAGCAAGCTTATGCTCAAATGAAGCGAAAAATGGCCATGGAAGAAATAGGTCGGAAAATCAAGCACAAAATCATGGTACTTTCTGGCAAAGGAGGAGTTGGAAAATCAACCGTTTCAACTGGTTTGGCACTCTCATTGGCTCAACAAGGCTTCAAAGTCGGCATCCTTGATATCGACATCACTGGTCCTAACGTGCCAAAGATGATGGGTCTTGATGGAAAACAACTCCAAGTTGAAAATAAACGCATCCTCCCAGCAGAAGGTCATCTCGGTGTCAAGGTCATCAGCATGGCATTTCTCCTCGAAAGCGAAGATACGCCAGTCGTTTGGCGTGGCCCAATCAAACTTGGTGCAATTCAGCAATTCATCGGTGATGTAGACTGGGGAGAATTGGACTATCTCGTTATCGATTTTCCGCCAGGTACCTCGGACGAGCCTCTGACCGTTGCTCAATCTCTTCCAAACATCGATGGCATGGTCATCGTGACGACACCTCAACAAGTTGCGTTACTCGATAGCCGTAAATCTATTTCATTCTCACAATCCCTTAAGGTTCCAGTCATTGGAATTGTCGAAAACATGAGCGGCTATACGATTGAAGGTAAAGCTGAACCAGGTACTGACGTCGAAATTTTTGGACCAGCTGGTAAAATGTTCAAAGCAACAACAAACGAAGAAGGAATATTCTCTGTCACACTTGATATTTTCAAAGAAGGTGGTGGAAAAGCAACGGCTGAAGAATTTGGCGTTCCTTTCCTCGGGGCTCTTCCATTTGACCCAGGATTTGTTCGCGGTGGGGATGACGGAGTTCACCGAATTGTTTCCGACCCCAACGGCGCCTCCGCTAAGGCATTCGCAAAAGTGGTTGAAGCCATCCAGTCCCATTTGCAATTGGATAGGAATGACGACTTGGAAATTATCTGAGGGATCGCATGGAAGGACCTCCTGTATTGATTCGCCTTGAGCGAAAAAAGCACGACATGGTCGTGACCTATGACTCTGGTCAATCCTACACTATTTCCTACGACGATTTACGACACGCATGTCCCTGTGCTAAATGTTCCCCTATGCGAAATGAAGACGCTACAAGCATGGAACTTCGCAGGGAAATCGAAAAATTCCGTTCTGAAAAACCATCGGTAAAAAAAGTCGGAAATTATGCATTATCGTTTGAATGGACAAGAGGGTGCTCTAGCGGAATTTACCGTTTCGAAAGACTTTGGGACCTTGCCCAAGGAAATGATCCAGACCGTGGAAAACCGTACGTGCACGGCGCGTGGTAAAACCCAAACAAATCGTTCAATCAATCGTCGCATTGATGAAGATAAGTCGTTTCGTTCCTGTTGGGAGGGTCCAAGATGCAAAACATCTACCTGACATGGCTCATTTCAGCCTTGGCCCTAGGTGTTCTGCTTTTGCCATTCTATAAGCCGAAATGGATGCGATTAACTTTGCACTCATTCGTCGATTTTTTCCGAAGATATTGGATTCATATCCTAATGACATTCATCATTTACAACGCAAAGGATGCCCTTGACCAAATCGATAGGATTCTGATGGCCAGTGCTGGCTTCGACATGACACCTTATGTTTGGGCCATTGAGGGTGATTTGGTATTGTGGGTTCAACAAACATTTGAAGCCGATTGGTTAAGTCATCTCCTTACCCATTTCTATGTCGTTGGATTCATGTTTATTTGTTATGTTTCTATCTTTTACTTTGCATATTTTGACGACCGATGGATGGCGGATAGAGTCGCCCTCTCTATTTCATATGTTTATTTGATTGCCGTACCGTTTTACCTCTTCTTCAATGTTCAGGTCACGGGAAAAACAATTCCTGAAATGGATACAATTGCTTACTCGCTCACCCCAGAAATAGCAGATTGGTTTCGAAGAATTGACCCTTTTAGCAACGGAATGCCTTCGCTCCACATCGGAATCCCATTTTGTGTTTGGTTGTGCCTTGTGCGATTTGACCATGATAACCGATGGAAGCGATATCGCTACACAGTTCTTGCATACATCATTTTAACCGCTTTCACCATCGTGTATCTTGGAATTCACTGGTTCCTCGATATCATTGGAGGAATGCTGGTCGCCGCTGTTGCGGTATCTTGGGCTGATAAAACCGCCAATGGTTGGTGGAAATTCTTTGACGAACGCACCATCAATTCGAGGATTGTAACCGTGCTCACGCAGCCGAAAAAAGCAATTTCATTTTTGGTGAGCAAAGCCAAGACGACTACTGTTCGATTTCGTCATCCTACTTCGAAGGAGACCGGGCAGATTGCTGTCTTCATCTTAATTCTCACCGCTGCGGTCGTCACCTATGATTTGACCCACCAAGCCTTGCCTGCGGAAGGTGTCCAAGCACCAGAAGCTGTTGTTGCTGCAGATGGTTGGCTTGCGACATTAGACAATCGAAGCGGTGTTGCAACCTTAGTTGTCCACAACCTCTCTGATTTGGAAGTTGAACCCTTCGTGTTTGAAAATTTGAAAATTGACCTCAACACTTCTTTTAGCATCAAGGACCATTATCTTGGAGTATCCACGCTTGAAAATATTACAATTTTCGACCTCGGAATGAATGGAACGGTGGTGAACACATTCAGCGTTTCAAATTCACAAGATATTCATATCATTGAGTTGGAGTCATCGTATGCCCTAACATACTTAGAAAACGCCTCAATTTACGGGATGACATTTGATGACATCGAACTCGATGGTGATTTCAAAGGAATCACTGATGTTGTTGTGTATGAACCGATGGGCAATGAGATTGCCTATGTTTCCTCAAATTCTCCAACAACAGTTTCGATTTCACAAATTGGCATCAATGGTCACCGTGATTATGTCATCAATGCAAGTGCCCCAGTTGTTGAAGACGAAGTCTTGGCATTGTGGGGTACGCCTGTCGACATAGAAAATGCCTCAATTGTAGAAATGGCATTTGATAAATATCATCTCGCAGTCACTGTGAATGTGACTGCAACAGACCGATTAATTCTTGTTGATCGAAATACCTCAAGTCAGTGGCTCGTGAGCAATCCAAAGTATCAAGCAGCAGAACCAGCCCTTGGCTACGGCCGATTGGCATGGGTTGCAAAGGACCATTTGAATCCCACTTCACCTCAGAATCAATACTTGGATTTTGAATTGTATTATGTCGATTTTGAAACAAATCGTTCAAATGTGCTTACAGTGGATAATTTAGACCAACATTCACCACAAGTCCTTGAACAGCATATCGTCTATGTCGAGACCGATGATGAAGGAATATCTACAGTTCAAGTACATTCGTGGGAGCCTACGCTTCAAACATACTCAAGTTTGGTGTTGCAAATTGGAATTGTACTCGCTGTCATTGTAGTGTTCATACATGTCATGCAACGACAAAAGGAGCATCGAAATCGATAATTAACCGTGATAACGAACCCTTGTTCGAATCTCATCCAATCGATCAATGACCTCCCTTGCAGTTGGTACTTTGCCACCATCAAGTTCGACTTCGTCTCCGTGTTCGGTATCGTACGAAAGGTACCCTTTGATGACATCCTCCATCGCCTCATTCAAATGTGGATGTGAGGCGTTGAGAATTTCGTCCAATACGTGAAGGTCAATACCAAAACGTTCGACTTCATACTCAATGGCAGCAAGCCCAAAATCAATGAAAACAATCGATTTGTTTCTCACAAGCATGTTGTTGGTTGAAAGATCACCATGGGTAATTGCAAAACGATGCAATGACCGAATCATTCTGCCTGTCTCAAAAAGTAAATCTCGAATTGAACCATTCAATGATTCGACTGAATTTAGGATGTGAATCAAGGGGGTTCCCTCGATGCACTCCATCACCATGCGTTGACCTTCAACATCAACATCATACAAATGGGGAACCGGAAATTGGTTGTTGCTGAGTTTG
>JAUREO010000034.1 GCA_030827365.1 Candidatus Poseidonia sp.
TGACAGGAAAAACCCCGTATCGACCACGCCTTGCCTCGTTCAGAATGATGTTGAAGACATCCCCATCGAACTCGCACCATTTGTTTCATCAACAAGTAACACAATCCCGCGTGAAATGACACTGCGTTCAATGATTCCACTTGAGCCACCCAATTTCGACACGGAGGGTCCGAGTTTTCATGCGAAGATCGGTCATGTATTGCCACCTTCACTTGACAACGCAGATGCCGGGGAGAAGGCAAGCACATCAGAACTTTTGCCAGTTTCTTGGCAACGATTGCATCATGATGAAAGTTTGACCACAATGGACAAACCACCCGAAATCGTTGTGTTGACAGATGCATTACAACTCGCTCAACAAGGTGATAAACTTGTGAAAGCAATTCTTGCTGTGAAAAAAGCATTCCCAAGTGCTTTGCTTTGGACTCCTGCAATAGGTGGCCCAGACAATCTTGCCGTTCTCACTTGGTTAGGTGTTGACCTTTTTGATTTGGCCAGATGTCGAGAAGCAGAAGTCGAACAAATGTACTTGACAATGAATGGTGTAAGCACTTGTCCTTCAAATGAACCATATTCGTTTGAAAAACAACTCATGTATTGGCAAATAGCAAAGCATGAAGTTCAATCTGCATTTCAATTTGGGACATTGCGTGAACTGGCTGAGCAACAAGCTTTGAACAGCCCAAGACTTGTTGAACATTTGCGGTATCATAAAGAAATACTTCTTGCTGAACAAGGATATCTTGAACGGCACATGAATTCATCCGATCGTTTTCGTTGTTATTCCTTCCAATCGTTTTCTGATCCCCTCATTCATGATTGGGTAGAGTACATCTCACAACATTACGAGACCCAATCAAAAATGAGTGAAGTTCTTGTTTTGCTTCCTTGTTCTGACAGGAAACCATATCGGTTGTCAAAATCCCACGCAAAATTCCTCGATATATTAGGTAATTACAACCTCGAGCACCTCATGGTAACTTCACCTCTCGGGCTCGTGCCTAGGTCGTTAGAAGATGTTTGGCCAGCCTCACATTACGACATTCCTGTTACAGGCACTTGGACTCATGATGAAATTCTTCGAATTGAAAATGTTTTGAAATTGTACCTAGACCGACATGAATTTAAAATGATTATCAATCATTCTTCCATCGACATGAACCATCTTCATGAACATGTAATCTCCACTCGAAAAGGTCTTGGACCATTGACTTCTCAAGCCTTGAGGAATTTAGATGAAGCCGTTCAAAACGCCATCAAAGAATATGGAATTGGTAGAACCAAATCAAGTCACGCATTGATGAATAGATTCAAATCCATTGCCAAAAAAATCATGCTTTCTTCGACATGGTTGGATGATTGTGCTATTCGTGGCAAACCCCCCCGTTGGAGAATCGAACACAATGGTCAACAAATCGCACTTTGGTCCATCGATCGAAATGCATTTTCATTTTCAAAAGCTGCCATTGACCTGTTGAGTCAACACAAAGCTCTTCCATGTGTGCACCTTCACCCAATAGTAGATTTCAAGGGTGACATCTTTCCACACATGGTTCAATCCTACGATTGTGACCTAAGGAAAGACGATGATGTCCTTGTGTACCAAAAACATCAGGCCATTGGTATCGCCCGAGTTATTGCTCCAGGGTGGGAGTGGACGAGTGGAATTGGAGTGTTAGCCAAACTCCATCAGAAGAAATAGCACACCTTCTAACCATCAAAGTGATTAAGAAGGGGTGTTTTTTCGGAGAGTTGCTCGGGGACTGTTAATGGCACGAATGTACTCCTCTCGAAAAGGAAAGAGTGGTTCTACTCGACCACAAGTGACTGAAGCACCTTCATGGTCAAATTCGGATAAGTCATCTGTTGAGGCAACCATTCTTGACCTTGCAAAGGCAGGTCACTCAACTGCAGAGATCGGAACAATACTCCGAGACCAGCATGCCGTACCAAACGTTCGCCTTGTCACCGGAAAGCGACTGAATCAAATTCTATCCGAGAACGGAGTTGCGAAGAAATATCCAGAAGATATGATGAATCTCATGAAGCAAGCCGTTCGAATCATCAACCATTTGGGCACTGGACGAAATCACAAAGATTTGCACAACAAGCGTGCTCTTGAATTGACTGAAGGTAAAATCCGACGACTCGCAAACTATTACAAGAAATCCGGTCGTCTCCCTGAAGACTGGAGATACAAGAGAGATGAACTCCGGCTGATGGTTGAATAAACCGCATCCTATGGATACAGTCAACTTCATGTAGAGTTGATTGTAGGTCATTTTGAGAGACATGAAGTCCTTCTTTCATATCGAACCACTGAAATCGATGAAGGATTGGTTTGAAAATCTTGCTTCACATATCACGAAGGCCGAGAGTATCCGAATTATCGTGCCAGCAACACTTGAAGGAATTCTTTCTACCGTGCCTTTGGAAGCTGCATTTTTAGACACAAAGAAATCATTCAGTAGAAGATTTGTTCCTTCCAAAGTACATCAATCACCTGATGAACATCGTATTAAGGTGCCGAATTTCAAAGGATTATCAATCGTCTTAGATGTCGAGTCGGAACACATTCGGGTTGAGAATATCGAATTTGATGATACACTTGTCTACTTACAGCCACTTGAAATTGAAGTTGAATTCAAGAGGTCTGAAAAACATCGAATATCTTCCTTAGATGTTGTTTTTCTTGCAAGTTTACTCGCATCTCTCATCGCACCGAATGGAAAGAAAACGAGGGCAATTCGACCAATGAGTGGATTGGGGTTGTGGAGTCGATCTGTCATGGACAATACCATCGATCCAATGTACACACTGGTTCGAAACCACCTCCAGGAAGAAGGGTCACTACGGGTTGTTCCTTTGCCGGAAGTACATCATCCAGTTCTTGAAATGATTCCTGAATTATCCCCTCGCATGCTAAAGCGACTCTCAGAGCGTTGGGAACATATGAATTACGAAGAGCGTTGTGAATCTTTATCAGAATTTGCACTCGTGGGAATCGGTAATGAACAAATTTCAACAGCGAGATTTGAGGAATTGATCTGGCACAGAGTGCTTATCGGAGAGAGTGAAATCGATGCCGCAAGTTCTATTTTCAAGTTGAAACGTTCATGGCCAAGCGATCAAAAATCAGCAACATTACTCGCTTCAAAATATGCTGATGAGCTTTTGTCGAGTAACAAACTACCGAATCTGTAATGCGAGGGTTTGAAACCATCAAGCACTTCGGAGAACCATGGCCATTGAACGTTTACTCACTGGAAGCATTCAATCTCAATTAAAGAACCTCCTCTCGACAGAAGACCTCGTTATCGAGGCATTTCGTGATCTTATCAAAGATGAACTCAAGACGCATGTTCGTTCCAAAATAGAAGATGACCCTGAGTTAAAACAAGAAATTAAAGAAGCAGTTGCCTATTATTTCCACTCAAAAGCCAGAAGCATTTACGCCGAGTTGAAAGCGACCCGTGCAGCCACACGCCTTGGACTGAGATTGTTGCCAGATGATTTGCAAGGCGAAGTTGGAGACGCAATTGTCACATTATTCGAAAAAGAACTTGGTGCACTCCTTGAAAAAGCACTCTAAACTCTATTGTAAACCAGCATCATACAGTTCCCCTTAAGTGATAGTGTCGTATCGGTGGGTTGGGAAAAATATGAAGAAAAGTGCACTCTTCATGGTTCTGCTTTTTGTTTTTCTCTTGATTCCAACTCAAAACAGCGTTCGTGCCCAAGGCGAGAATGAAATGTTGATTTGTTGTGACGCTTCAACAGTCGATTTGTATTTAATTGGAAGTCAAAGCATTAAGAAACTCACTCCATTTGTCCAAGAATTGGGTGATGAAGAGCAAACAACATCGATTTCCACGACGATTGCATCTCAAGAATCGATTGGAATTTGGACGCTCGACAATGTCTGGGCAGGCACTGTGCCTGATTCAACATGGAGTTTTGGAATCAACTATGAACTCAGTGAAGCAGGTGGTGCACAAATCAATGCAACAGCAACCGTACGTATTGGTTCAAAGAGTTTCAGTGCCGCCCTCTCTCCTGGAAACTCATTTCTTTCTCAAGGTGAGGGAGTGCTTAATTTTGATATCGAGGTGGATTCATTTTTAGTGTCTGCCTCAAATACCATTGAAGTTGAACTTGCAGCCCAAACCATCGTGTTCCAAGTGCCAACGAGCGATTCCGAACTCGTCTTTAAATGGGGCACTGAAGAATATGATTCTTCGCTTGAAGTAACGATACCGTTGGTCGATATTCGTCTTATTGAGCCTGAAATTGAAGGTAAAGACGTGTACATTCCAATCTCGATTGAATCACCTTATGGAATGTCAACACTTGCTTTGACCGAGTCACTTTCGTTGTATGTTAATGGTGCTGTTGTGTCTGGAGACCCTATTGAAACAGGAAGCGGGGACCTCATTCGAGTGACATGGACTTGGACACAAGCGAGTGGTGGAACTGAAACCATCAACGTCGAGATTCGGTTGGTATTCCAACAAGGACGACCTGCGATGCAAGGTTCAACATCAGTTGAAGTGACGACAACCGATACTGGGGGCGGAACAGGTACATATTATCCGCCAGATGAACCTCTTCGAACCAATGGAGTTGGTAGCAGGTTGAATGTCGATATTCAAACAGAAATATCTTCAGATTCAAATGGCATCGTTATGGAAAAATCAACTGAGTTGACCATTTATGACGAAATGGCATTTTGGGTGCGTTGGGGACTCGACCACATCGGTGATGACAACCCAGCACATTCATCCGCATTACGTGCATTCAACTCAGGCGGAGTGACCGAGGATGACCGAGTCAGTCGATTTATCGAGCCCGTCGAGGTTGGCGAATTTGAACGGCAACTTGTCAATTTAGGAACGATGTACATCACCCAAGGCTTGGGACTTGACTCAAAAGAACTTATAGGTGATTTCAAGGATTTTGATGCAATTGATATCTCCTTGGATTTACATGGTGAAGTTGCGGTCAAACCTCATCCAGTCACACTCACATTCTCAACAGTCGAACATGTGCAAGACCAAGAACGACTTGATTTCATTCGAGACTTCGTGGTCGTGCAACCTGCCAAAATCTGGAGTGAGTTTGATCTCCAAATTGAAATTACAACCTCGATGATGACTGGTTTGACCAGTACAAAGTTGTCTCAATCAGATGCTTTTGATTTGCAAACCATCCGTACACCGTTTTATGACACGATTATTCTCAAAGGAGATGGAATTGAACAAGATGAGAGTTTTACCCTCTCAGCCATTCCAACAACGTCACTTGGTTATTCTCCATTTGTGCTTGGCCTTGCTTTGTTGGTTTCATTTGTAGGTGCGTTTTACATCGCACTCAAAATTTCTGCCTATCGAAGAAAGAAAGTACTCATGGCTGAACTAGTATTGATGCCTCTTTCATTGCTTGTGTACATTTTTGCTTATCCGCCTCTCTTTATTGGCGTCAGCGTAGCCCTCATTGTCTTGATTTGGTGGCTCACTGCAATCTTTAGTCCTAGAGACCCTTCCCTCATTCAGGCGGCAGTCACCTTCCCAAAGATTCCTTGCCCTGCATGTCAAACATTGAATGCTGTCACAACAGACCAGCGCCCTCACCGTTTTGCATGTTCAGGTTGCCAAAAGACAATTAAATTGGTCGCTTGATTTAAAGTCTAAGATGTTTCAAATTAGAAACTAAATTTTGTGCCTCTTGGTAATCACCAGGAGAAAAATACCCCACGAACATATCATCATCATCTACTGCCACAACTGCTTGGGGTTGACGAGCTTTGATTTTTTCAAGAACAGAATCGAGTTTTTCGGATACATGAACAAGGAGATAATCCATTTCCATATGGTTTCTACATTGTTCATCTGCCGAACTTTTTCCATCTGCAAATGCTTTCAAAAACTGTTTCGTACCAAGAACTCCTTTGACATGATTATCGTTGTCTAAGACGACTAAAATCCCATTTTGGATAGACATTAACCGCTTTGCCCCTTCTTGAAGGGTATCTTCAAGACCAATAGTTGAGTGTTCGTCGTCGAGTTTGAGGTCACCAACCGTGCTTACCATGGCAAGCGATGTCCGTTGTTGTTAATGAGGTTTCATCCCTCTAATCTTCGTATGACAAAAACAATGTTGACTCATCAACAACTTTTGCATAGCCTATTCGCTCAAGTTGAACAATTGTGCCTGCTGAGAAATTGTGTCGCTCAACCATTCCGTCAATGGTATGGATTTCATCATCTTTGGAATATTGAAGGGTACAATTTTGGCTTACATCCTCTGGCAACCAATGGATGATTGGCAATTTTTCATCACCATGGCGGGACTCAAGAAAATGTATAGTTGTATTGGAAATTTCGATGTCTGCACATTCTTTTAGCCTCATTTTCGAATTCTTTTCTGCGTCTTCCTTTTCAATATAGATGCATTTTTTATCCATTGGCCAACTTCTTGTTCCCAACTGTTTGTTGTTAGGATGCCGAGGAAATTCAAGAGTTCCGATATCTTCAGAAAAAGAAAATTGAATTGGACTGCGAACAAAAGTTAATCGCGGTGCTGAAAAATCAACAGATTTTGTATTATGTGAGAAAAGGGTTGCTAATGGAACAGATATGTCTTTTTGAGTGATACCAAGTTCAAGCCAAAACAAGCGCAAGGCCTCCGCAGTGATGCCACGATTTTTAATTCCTGATATTGTTGGCAATCTTACGTCATCCCATGAAGAATATCGCCCTTCTTCGATGGATGCCCGAATAGCCGATGTGGAAAATCCACCCCATTCGTGAATCTTTACACGTCCCCAATACAACGTCTCAGGATAAGTCCATCCAAAATGTTCGTAGAGAATGGTCTGCTTTCGTGTGGAGTCCATGAGGTCTTTTCCTCGAATGATGTGCGTAACCCCTTGGAGATGGTCCTCGATTGCACTTTGAAAATCGAGTAATGGCCAAACTTTGTACTTTGAACCAATTTCAGGTCGAGGATGTGGGTGTGCTTCAGTATCTTGAATTCGAAGTGCTGGCCAGTCACGCAATGCCGGATTCTTAAGGGCCATGTCTGTTTTTACTCGGACGACAACATCACCTGGTTGAAAACCACCATTGAGCATTTTATGCCAATAGTCTAAGTTTTCATCAGGTAATCTTGAGCGGCAAGGACAACTTTGTTTTTCTATGCGATACTCCTTGAATGTTTCAGCTGAACACGAGCAGACATATCCAAACCCTTCGTGAAGCAATTGTTCTGCGTATTCATAATACACTTCCATCCGATCACTTGCGAGAATAACGCGCTCGGGTGCTTTACCAGTAAGCCAGTGTGTTTCTTGCTCAATTTGAGCATAGGCTTCAAGCAGAGGAGGTTTAATACTCGTATCTGTATCATCAAATCGTAAGATCAATTCACCTTCATACATGTCGCGATAGGTACTATTGATGACCAATCCTCTTGCGTGACCAACAGAGAGGGGACCATTTGGATTTGGGGCAAATCGAAGCACAACATTACCTTTGGTGGCATTTGGTAAGTCCGGAAGGCCACTTCTACGTTCTTGTTTTTCCCGTGCTTCAAGAAGGTGAGGCGCTTCACTTTCCAAAATTTTCGTCAGTGCATCAATACCAGATTCGGATGCCATTTCATTGGCCTTGTCGACTTCCTCGGAGATGATAGCAGTGAGTTCTTTTGCATGACTCCGAAGGTCAGCACGAGATGATAGAACTCGGCCTATGACTGACTTTGCATGTGCTCTGCCATTGTATTCGATGGCATTTTGAATTGCGAAGTGACGCAATTCATCTAAAGTCGTTGAATCCGGTTCCCAAGACATACTCAAACAACCCTAAATGCACTTGTTCATGAATGTTCCATCGTTTGGAAATGTTAGAACAAAGTTGTCTGATGAGACAAGCCATATGACGAACGAATTGGAAGGGGGACATCAAAATGGGCGTCCCAGAAATTTTGCACCGTTTTCCATGACCATCGAACGCAATCATGTGGCTGAGGTAAACCAATAAGATGAGAAAGAGAATTTTGTGTATTCGGGTCACTTGGGTATCCTGAGCCAATTTCAATGCCCAATTGTTGTTTTAATTGCTCTATGGCAAGGTCTCGATGATGTTTTGCTAAGATACTCGCAAGAGCCACAATTTGGTGATTGCTGTCAGCTTTGTGTTCACTTTTCAATGCATAATTTCTATTTGACCAATCCTTGCAATGACTGATGATTCTGTTGGTAAAACGCTCAGGGATTGTATCACATGCATCCGCGATAATCTCTGCGTGTTCATGACAATCAAACAGTTGAATAACTTTTGAAAATGTTTGAGCCTCAAGCAGATTGAGATTGTTCTCATACACAGCAATATCTATTTCTTCGGGCTCACACACAACAATACAACACTTCCATCGATGTGTGGTCTTTTTCTCTTCAAACCAAGCCACAATCTTTTCCCTTTTGTGTTTTGAAAGAACCTTTGAGTCATCTATCGATTGTTCACCCAATAATGAAATGTCAGTATTCGGAATTCCGCACAGTGCTACAACGAGCGGACCTAAAACCGGGCCACGACCTGCTTCATCAATGCCACATATCCACACTGAAATCACGTTCATAGGTCGTCCAAATCAATCATCTCTGGCAGTTTAAATTCGAGGTCTTCATCCTGCAGTTCATCTTTGGACAGAATATACTTTCTATCGTGTCTCAAGGTTCGCTCAGGGTTGTGTTCTTTGGAATGTAAATGTTCATTTTCTGGATGCGGTTTTGCTATACCGTGTTCTTGAATAGAGGCGAGGATGGTATTTGCTTGTTCTTGAGTTCGTTGTAACTCACCTTGTTGCAACACTGTACTCGAATGGACTTTCATTTCTTCTTCAATTCCTTGAGTCAATTCTTTTGGCTGGGCTCGCATTTTGAACATAGCTTCAAAAGCATGACTCGGTATTTCCTTTTGCTCCTCTATGTTTGTTTGTTGTTCTTTTCGTTGAAATTTTACAAGCCAATCTTCTTCAGTTTCAATTGGCTTTTGCTCAGCAACTGAGTGTTGTTGGATTTCTTCCAAACGCTTGTTTCTATCCCATATTGCTTTGTAAATGATGAGTCCAGAAAGGAGAATCGCAAAAAGCACACCAGACCATGCCTTGAGATAGGCAATCGAAGTTGCCACGAATTCTGGTAAAGTAATGCCAGGGTCGACGTATGGTTTAGGTTGCCAAGGGATGCCTAAGTACTCGCCTTGACTCGTGTGGACAAATTCGATTTCGGGGGCAAATTTTGAACGAATTGAAGTATTGATGAACACTGTTCCATTTGATGTTTGATCGATGGGAAGTTGAACCCACGCTTTGATAGTGAAATTATACCCCAGAGGAATTTCATTCACCTCAAAGGAGCGAGGGTGTTCAACGCCTTCCTCTACTTCCGCGATGAAAGGAGGAATGAATGCCATTTCAGTATTATGACTTGACTGCAATTGTACAAGAAGTCCATCGATAGCGTTACCATCATTTCGAACATTCATTTCAATCTCCATCAATCCATCTCGTTGAATAGTTTCAGTGATATTTGAAAAACTCCACATGACTTTTGGTCCAATTTTGTAGGGAATTTTAATGAGTCCAGTTAGGGAAAATGAATCATCAAGAAGTTCAATCTCAATTTCACCTTGAGTGAAAGCAAGACTTCCGTTTTTTGCATGAAAAATAATGTTATCAAATGTGTCCGTAAATCCATTTTCAATGGTTATACTGTTCTTTGGTAAAGTGACATTGATGTAGTCATCAGGTTCAGTTTGCCGCAGGTAATAGGTATCTCTTGCGTTTCCATTATTTGTGATGATAATACTATTTTCACAAGTCTCTCCTGGTATAATATTCATACATCCAGATGATTGATATGTTGCTTCCATAGATTTGTTTCGAATAATTTCACCATACACATTAATTGTTTTCAAACGCTCAATGGCTTGAGTTGGAAAAATTCGCAATTGGACTGAAAAAGAGCCCTCATACTCATAGGGTGCTTGAAAGCCTATTTCGACAACTCTTGTTTGGTTTGGTTCAAGTTCGACATCCTCGAGGCCACCAAACAGCGCAATTGTCCAACCATCCGAAGAAAAGCGGTCTGATGCTGGCATATTTGGAAGCGGGATTCCATCTTGATCGATGGCTTGAAGTGTTATATTCATTCGATTTGGAACATTGCCATTGTTTCTTACATCGATTTTGAGTCGACCATCTTGGCCGGGAGGCATTTGAACAAGTCCGTCACTTCTGTCGATGGTGACGTTTCGGAATGTACTCATTTTGAGATTTAAATCCCATTCAGTGACTTCAAGGTCCAAACCTGATGTTGCCAAGAGTGTAAACACTGGCCCTGTACCAGCCAACGGCATGGCATCTTTGACATTTGGAACATCAATCCAAAAATACACGTAATGAATGGTCCCTGGTTGCATCGAAATGTAAGCTGAACCATTTTCGGTGTTGGTCATCACCCACCCCCATGCCCATTTTGAACTTGAAACGAGGTCAAATTTTACAAAATCTTCAAGTGAAGCATTGTTGGTAATATTGACAGCCACCGATGCACGAAATCCCCCATCTACGAGTAAGTTTGACGATTCTCCAACCCAAAAATCGAGATTTGAGTATGGTGCAACCGTGATGTTGAGGTAGAAATATTGTGCTATGACACCTTCAATATCACTCGAAATCTCAAGAACAACTGGATAGATGCCAAAGGTCGTGTTTGAAGGTGCATAGAAACCAATTTGAAATTGCCTAAGGTGGTTGTTGACCAATATCTCCGACATGGGAAGATTGATTATTTCAAGTGGTGAAGATATCGAGAATACACCGATTGTGAAATTTTGAAAAACATCCTTTTTGTTGTGAATCGTCACATACGTGTACTTTTCTTCATCTTGATGAATCACCATAGAACCGGGTCCAACAATGGAAAAATCTTGATTTTCAGCTTCGACAGAATACGTGTTATGAAGGGGAAAATTGCATGTCATCATCGCTACAAAAAAAATGACTAAAACCCACCGCATGTCCTCTCCATTCATCGAAAGAATTTGAAGCCCACCTATGATTGTTCAAATGTGAAGGGAGAATTGATGTAGACCTTAATTCTCCAAACAATTATGGCTCCAATTTGGCCGTTCAAGAAATCCAAAGAAACCATCGACAGATTACCTGATGAACAACCTCAGAAGGTCGTCTACAGCAAAGGGGAAGACCCATTTGCAAGGAATTCAAACACAGGTGTTGACCAACAAGCTTACAAAGACGCACTTGCACTTTTTGGTGGGGGCAACACAGAAGTCGTCGCCTCGGAAAACCAAAGCGACAATTACGAGGGCGTTGTCAACACGATGGAAAAACCAGCCGAACCAGAACAAGTTGCCCCAGCTGAACATGAATCAACATCAGGTGCCGTGTCTGTGCCCGAACCTACGCCTGCACTAACGCTGGCCACCCAGCCAGAAGCGAAGTATCTACATCATACCGATGGATATCACTACAAAGAAAAAGAAGGCGGTGGCTACGAATCGACACCGTATGTGAAAAATCCAGATGGTTCGTACAAGCCTTACCAGTAATCTGCTAACCCCGCGATTCTCTCAATGAGGTCAGGGCCGTTGTTTTGCACAGAATTCACTCTCTTCGAAACTGCATGAAACGCGAATGTTATGGACTCATTGCCCTCAATTTTTCCCACATTGAACCAAGAATCGAGTTGAGATTTACCCACCAAGACCGGCATTCGGTGATGAATTTCTTGTAATGAGGGCACTGCCTCAGTCGTCAAAATGACTGTTGAAGACAACACATCGTCGTGGCTGTCACCATACCATGTGTCCCATAGGCCTGCAAAGTACACGGGTTCTTCGGATTGGACATGAAGATAGAAGGGTTGTTTTCCAAGAGGCGTCGATTTCCATTCATACCAACCGTCGAAGGGAATGACGCAACGTTTGGATGTCCAGGCTTGTCGAAACATTGGTTTTGTTGCAGCAGTTTCAATTTGAGCGTTGATCGGCTCTATTTTTGATGGACTGGACCAGGAAGGGCGAAAGCCCCATGAAGCAAGACCGGTGGTGAATTGATTTGAGGTTGAGTCAAACATGGCGGTTGGAACTTTTTGGGTAGGGGCGATGTTCCAAGATGGCTCAATCGATGCAATAAATTCGGACGAAGGTTGGTCATCAATAAATTCAGCAAGACTACTTAATTGATTTGCCAGTGCAAAACGCCCGCACATGCTCAATCATCCAACAGGGTCTTCAATAAGCGATGCGAGCAAATCGATGTCAATATCTGCCCCAGATATTGGAACCCTCAAATCAAATGATTTTGATACGCTTGGGTCAAGTTCTCCTATGCATCCTACCCATGTTTCACGGACCATCCACTTTGCAGAACGTCCAAACAAGAACGGACCATCTCCCTCATCGAGAGGTTCGAGGCTCCAATCGATAATGCCGAGGTCCCTGCAAAAAGCCTGAATTCGTCCTCTTAGGGCTGCAAATCCACCACTGCGCTCAGCGGCTAAAAACGAAAGTCTCGTCGAATTTGTATGATTTCGAACCACGGTCCCAAGTTCATACACAAGTTGAGGCAATTCATGGTGTTTGTTCGAGGCAAGTAATTTCATTAAACTGGGCAAAATGAATTGACGAAGCATCGTATGTTCGGTGGTAATAGGATTTGCAATGATTGTGACGTCGTGTATTTGCTTCCACCGCATTCGGTTGAATTGGTCATCTTCGTTCGATAACGTAAGGGATTGCACTTGCATGAAACCCATGCCTTGCATCGACTCGCGTATTCGTCGGCGAAAGTGAGCATCATGTCGTGGTTGACCGGTCATAGCAAAGGTTGGTTGTTGGGTGCCTAGGTCTTCATAACCATGGCCAATCGCGATATCTTCAACGATATCGACGGGATGAAGTAAGTCATATCTCCATCTCGGCATGGCTACGGTAATCGAATCAGCATCGCTTCTTCCTACAAATTCCCCACCCATCCGATTCATGGCATGTTGAAGTTCCTCGTCAGAAAAGTCTCTGCCCAAAAAGGATTGAATCAATGATTGAGGTACGGTGTAATGTTGTGAACTCCCATCGGGAAAGTGTGATGTTTGGCCATGTAGGTTGGTGAGTTCGATACTTTCGATGACTCCTCCCCATTGTTGCAATTGCAAAGCGATGAGGAGAATACAACACTCACATGCTTTTTCATCCCAACCAGTCACATCAATGAAGAAATTCTTGGTCGAAGACGTCACGGTTGTGTGACGACCATTGATGACGGGAGGAAAGGAGAGCACTTTGTCTGCACCATCAAGAATAATAGGTACCAAGTCATGTCCTTCAAGCAAATGAGCATAATCCATTCCTTTTGCATGCGTCGAAAGAATTTCATCGATTGACATCTCTGAAGTATGTCCAAGCGGCACGAACCCAAATGAGCGGTCGACGGTTGTGACTCTGAATGGAGGTTGCAACGTATCCAGGTCGTGAACTCCGATGGATGCTCGACGTCGACCACGGCCGATTGCGAAATGGAGTTTTTCTTGATGGTCCATCAATGCTTTGATGAATTCATCGGACTGTTCATCAGGAACATTCACACCTCTGACCACGGCACCACACACGATTGGACGAACGTGTTCAAGCGACGGGTCAACATTCATTTTAATCGAAGATGGCGTGATATCAAGAGTTGGTCTTGAAGGAGTGTTGTACAAGAAAGGTCCCATTGCATAGGACAATGTTTCGCCTGAGAGTAAATCGGGTCGGTCGGGAAAGATTTCCACGACGAGTTCCTCATCATCACATCGGTCAACGTCGGTTCCAAGCAAAGGCAGTTCATTCATGATTTTGTCTTTGTCAAGGGAAATGTTTTGCAGTTGCAAGAATTGGTTCATTAGCGATTGTTGAACGGTGATGGTTGGCATGCGAATCAACTCGAGAACCAGTGGGGTAACGGACGTTCATAGCCACTAAGTCGCAAGCCACTCATCGCTGCAGTGTCGTAATCAAGTGCTCGTAAATGGGCACGAGACAATGCGTCAATGGTTGAAATTCCAATTCGTCGAAGGTGTTGTGACAATTCGTTTTTGATGTCATGGAGCCACACTGCTATCTCTTCTGTTTGTTCAATTGGGCATGTGCAACAGGCGATCGGCATACCACTTGCTATCAGAACCGCAAGGTCATGGCCATGTAAGGCAAGTTCACTCAGCACACCGGCCTGAGATGCCGTGCCTTCCAAATATGATTTTGCCGACCTTCCAATGATTGGTAGTGAAGCAACATAGGGTGTTCCTCCTCCATCATCCAATCGACTGAGGGCTAAACTGAAATGGTGGTAGGTTGAGCGTTGATGCTGAAGTTGCACATTTGACAAGGCTTGAATCGAAACCATTGGAATGTTTGGTTTAGATAATCCTCTCAATGCGACGACAAGTCCATCAACTTCCTCAGCAGTAAGACTTGGGAACGAATCAAAATCAATGACGAAGCCTGATACATCTTTGAGGAGGTCAACGATGTGTTCAAGGGTGTGTGATGAAATGTATGCTAAGTCGATTGGTCGTGGATTTGAACACACGACTGCCGGCTGGCCTCTTAGCATATTATTGAGGTGACCTGACAAATCATCCGATGTTTTCATTACATCTCCTGATTGGACCAGAGGTAGAATTGGCAGAGGTAATGCGATAGTATCAACCCCTTCTTCGTCGCCAAGCAGGGCCACAGTATCGATTGAGGCGTAGCCTTCAAGAGGAGTGTTGTCTGTTGGAACTAAACCAATGGTGCTCAAATCGCCAGATGCTGAATGGATGTGTTCCGAAGCGACCAACGAATTTTCATCAACTTCTAAACAAACGGCATCGATTGGAACTTCCATTTCGTCTTCGAGGTCTTTGTTGATGGCTTTGATTTCTTTATCGGTAAGGGGCCTTAGTTTAACGCCTTCTGGTGGTTGAGGACATCTTCCATTGATGATGATTTTGCCTCCTGTCATGCCAATTCCTGGTTCATCTGCAACATCACCATGCACAATAATCGTTCCACCGCTCATGCCACCACCAAGGCGTTTGCCAGCAGAGCCTCGAATGAACAAGACCCCACCTTGCATTGATGAACCAGCGTCGTTACCTGCTCCTTCGAGAATTTTTACAACACCCTCAAACATCATGTAACCGGCATAATTACCAGCAAACTGTTCGCAAGTTATTGAAACTCCGTTATTGCCTGCACCCAAAAAATGTTGAGCATCGCCTTGAATAGTGAAACTTCCACCTCGACCGAAAGCAGCAACCCAAGAACCGAGTTTGCCCAATGCACGAATACGTGCACCTTCTGGAAGTCCAGGGCAAAGACCCAACTCACCATTTTTTGGCACAGGGTCTCCTGCGTTGGTCCATCCAATACGCAGAATAGCATTCTGCTCCGCTGCAGTTTCTAACCGTGGATGCAGTTTTTCATTGATACTCATTGAACGTTGCACCACATCCGATACATCCGCCATACAATTCCCTTGCACATCTTAGTCAAATACTCTCCTTAACAATGTGAATAATCATGTAAAATTCGTACCATCTTGCGAAGATTCGTTAGGGAATTGTTTATTGACATGTCTCTTGGGCTTGGAAATAGGTAGGCCTCATGGTTGTCAAAGTTGCTATCAATGGATATGGAACAATTGGAAAGCGAGTTGCTGATGCAGTCGATGCTCAAGACGATATGACCATCATCGGCGTAACCAAAACTCGCCCTTCGTTTGGGTGTGACCTTGCGGTGAGAAAGGGCTACCCCTTGTACTGCACTTATGATGAACCCGACAAAATCGCTGCCTTTGCTGCAGCTGGGTATACATGTCATGGAGGACTTTCAGACCTTCTTGCTATTGCTGATATCGTAATTGATTGTTCGCCAGGAAAAGTGGGTCAAGACAACAAAGAATTGTATCAGGCTGCTGGAGTGAAATGGATTTTCCAAGGCGGTGAAAAACACGCAATGACCGAATTATCCTACACCTCCTCTGCTAATCATCAAGAAAACATGAATGCTGAAGGAACACGTGTGGTTTCATGCAACACAACAGGCCTATCGAGAACACTTGTTCCTCTCTACAATCATTGTGGCTCACTCAAAGTAGAATGCACCATGATCCGACGAGCCGCAGACCCTGGGGACTCGAAAAAGGGTCCAATCAATGCAATTACGCCTGTGCTCAAAGTACCGAGTCATCACGGTCCTGATGTGATGACCGTTCGACCTGAAATAGAAATCAATTCTATGGCAGTTGCTGTACCAACCACAATTATGCATTGCCACTCTATTGTTGCCACACTTCCAGATGGCCATGGGCTTACAACTGAGACCGTGCTTGAACTTTGGTCATCTCAACCACGTATCATCATTATGAGTGGTGCTGAAACAGGAATCACTTCCACGGCTGAAGTCATGGAATTTGCAAGAGATATTGGTCGAAAGTGGGGCGATTTACACGAAATCTTCGTGTGGAAAGATGGAGTGAAGTTGACCGGCAACACTCTGTATTACTTCCAAGCAATTCATCAAGAGTCAGATGTCATACCAGAGAATATTGACGCGATTCGTGCCCTCATGGGTATCGAAAGTGACTGGAAGAAATCCGTAGAAAAAACAGATTCAGCCATTTCAAAATACAACGGAATCTAATGAAAAAATTGAAACCCACTCGATTCAAACGAGGGTTGTTTTCAAAAGTCAATTCTCATTCGCTTTGATTATGCATCGAACTAGAGTCCTTGTCGTACTCTTTACGACCTTATTTTTGTTTCAGACATTCTCTGCCTTTGCTACACAATCGTTTAACCAACCTGACATGCTTGAGTCGACAATTGAATCAACGAGTTCATCTAAACCGGCCGAGCCGTGGCTCATGTTTCCCGAGCCCATCGAAGCACAGACAACACTACACCCTTCGACTGGTCTTGTTGCCCTCGCATCTGCTAAATTTGACCCACTTCATGACATCCCCCAATCAACTTCAATGTTCACAAGAAACAACGATGGCGAGGTGACAGGTCTTTTTTTGCTTCAACTGCACCAACGAAACGGTGAGATCTTCTACAGCCTCATGGAAGAATATGGTTTTTCATCCCTCGAATTTATTTCAAATGAGGTTTGGTTGATACGTGCACCTCAAGGCAACTCTGAGTTTGTCGACTCCATGCTTTTGGATGAGCGAGTACGTTGGATTGGCTCGATGCAACCTGAGTGGAGGGTTCACCCATTGCTTCTCGATGATGTTGAGTCTGAACAAAGCATGTTGAGTTTCATTCCTGCACCCGATGTCTCAATCAATGGCCTTGAGCAGTTAACCCTCGATTTGCTTTCGAATGGTGCAACCTCAGTTATGTGTGGAACAACATTCTGCTCAATATCCTTTGAACCACAATTTCGTCTTCAGTTGGTCAAAAGACTAGCATTTGATGGTCGAGTCATTTGGACTGAACCAAGTTTCTCACTTGAAGTTCACAATGCTAATGCAGTGACCATTGCTGGTGTTCAAGGCGTCATCAATAACGCTACATTTACGCTCGATGGAACCGGAGAGACCATTGCTATTGCAGACACAGGAATTGACCGAGACCATCCCGACATCAATGGTAGAGTTGCAGCAGTGTACACGCTCTTCGGTCTTGATTCCTCTTCTGCTGATACAAACACTGGTCATGGAACTCACATCGCACTCACCGTTCTCGGTGATGGAACAAGTGATTCATCGGTGAAGGGCGTTGCACCTGGTGCACAACTCGTCATGTATGCTCTTGAACACGATCCAACAGGCGTATTTGGTCGCCGAGGCTCAATCTATGACATGCTCAAAGATGCTGAAACCGCAACTGCTCGTGTCGCGGTCAACGCGTGGGGACTCAACGGAAATTACGGACAATATACAGCTGATGCTCGTAGCGTTGACATTTTCATGGGTGATTATCCTGATATGATTCCATTCTTCTCGATTGGGGACCGTGGTGGTCAAGGTTCTTCTCAGGTCACATCACCTGGTGCAGCAAAAAATGTCATTTCAATTGGAGCTTCCACGACCGGTGCACTCGGTA
>JAUREO010000035.1 GCA_030827365.1 Candidatus Poseidonia sp.
AAGATCAAGATATACAAGTGGTTTACAAAAAACTTGATTTTATTTTGACATTTACGTTTGGAATTTTTGTTGTCTTGTTTGATATTAGCGCTATGAGGCGGCAAAGAAAGAAGCACAAATTTGACTTAGAACAGTACGAATTGCTGAGAAAGACTTGGCTGGATTTGCGCAAGAAAACTATCGAAGACGGGTATTCTTCACCCGTCGCTTCAAATGTGAAAACGACCGAAGAACAAAATTTGGAAGATGAAGTTTAGCAAGGCGGTCAGGGAGGGATCGCCTCACCACAACTCGTACCGATGCAGGTTGTTGACACATCAGCATTGGCAGTGGCGGGTGGTCAAAAGAGTCAAAAAAATTCAGATATAGCACATTATGCTGAATTCCCCCCATTTCAAATCCTTTATAAAAAGCCAACATCACGCAAATTTCGTAGATTCTTGCTAACCATCCACTATAAAGATGGTTTTGAATTTGAAATCTTTCCACCTTATGCTATTGGAGTCGGTGTTTCAACGTTAATCTTCATGGTATTATTTCCTTCAGTATCTTTCTTTTTCATCCCGATCTATGCAACATTGCTCGTTGGCATTGCTATGGAATATATCGAATTAAACGAAATGAAACCTTATGAAGAAGAATGATTTATTTTAAACAATCTTATTACGAAAAGAGTATTCGATTATACGAGTCCAATGTCCGATGAAGAGAAAAGCAGTTTCTCGGAAACTTTGTCGAAAACTGGAGATAAAATTGCCAATGTTTCAAAGCGCCTTGGGAGTTTAACCGTCAATGCGTTTGAAAAAACTGCAGAATCAACGAAATCATCAATGGCAAAGGCGAACGATTCAATAAAGAAAACAATTCAGGAATCGAAAGAAAAGAGAGTGCAAAAACGTGAAGAAAAAGTGGAGGCAGTCAAAAGCCAATTAATTGAGCAAGAGATTCTTGAACCTGTCCCCGAAATGATTACTTTACCTGAATTCCAAAAAGAGCATGTTGAGATTGCCCAAGAACAACAAGAGATTTTTAATGAACTTATCGAACACATGCAACGAATTTCCGCTCGACTTGATGGGGTGGAATCAAGATTGAGGTCGATACATCAATCAAATCTTACGCTAGATTTACTCGAAACAAAAAAGAAAAACACTGACGATGGTCAACAGAAAAATGTCAATTCCGAGCCAATGAAACATTTTCTTGCAGCGCTTGGTGCTTCTCTAATTTGGGTAGCGGTTTTATTTGGGGGCCATGCCTACATTCGTGAAAACAATTTCCTTGTAGCCAATACATATCCAGCAGAAATTCCGATGTGGTCTTTGGGTATCGCCATGTGGAGTTTTATGATTTTACATCGCCTCGGCAAAGCAGCACCAATCTTCCAAGTTTCATTCATCTTGAAATTTCAGAGTGCTATAGCAGTAGGATTGACAACTATGATTGCCCTATTGTTAACAAATGACATTTTTTCAACAATGTCAACAATTTGGAGATGGGGGCTAGTTTCAATCGTGATTTTGTTTATCTTGATAGGCACAATCTCTACGATTTGGAACTCCTTTTCGAAAATATTCTCAAAAAGAAACGAAATAGAAATTATTCATTGATGACTTCTGGTGATTTCGATAAGTCACGTGTGATGTTCTTTTGGTGTGATTCCAACGTTCCACCGCCGATTTCAAGCAATTTCGAATCTCTCCAAAGTCGTTCCACATGGTATTCTGCAACATACCCATAGCCACCCATCACTTGAATCGCCGCATCAGCAATTTCTTTTGCAGCCACTGATGCAAACAGTTTCACTCCATCTGAATCAAGTCTTTGCCCGGCACATCCAATTTGGTAATTGTATGCTGTGTCGTAGATGTATGCACGCATGGCACGATATTTGGCCCACGAATCCCCGATGTATTTTTGGATTTGACCAAATTCTCGTATGGACTGCCCGAAAGCTGTTCGATCTGAAGCATATTGATTCATTTCATGCAAACATCGTCGAGCAATTCCAAGTGACATGGCGGCAAGTGTCAATCGTTCAAGTTCTAAATTGCCCATCATATGAACCATTGATTGGCCTTCCTCTCCTATGAGGTTGGCTGCAGGAATTTTGCATCCATCAAAGACCAGTTCAGCAGTGTTAGAAGCACGCATTCCAGTTTTGTCCATTATTTTTTGACCAACACTGTATCCTTCCATGCCTGCTTCAACTAAGAATGTGGAAATTTGAACTCGGCCATGTTCATCTTCTCCAGTTTTTGCGTACACCAAAACGACATCTGCGGGAGTACCTTGATCATCCAAGCAACCATTGGTAATCCACATCTTCCTTCCGTTGAGAATGTATGAGCCATCAACTTGCTTCGTTGCAGTTGAGGACAAACCAAGCACGTCCGTTCCTGCATCTGGCTCCGACATAGCCATAGCACCAATCCACTCTCCGGAGCAGACTTTAGGCAAAATTCTGGCTTTTTGCTCCTCGTTTGCATTATGAGCAAAATTGTTGACAAAAAGCATGGAGTGAGCCAAAAAAGCCAAAGCAAATCCTGGGTCGCTATATGACAGTTCTTCGTGAACCATCACGCAGGCGGTTGCATCAAGATTAGAACCCCCGTATTCTTCTGGAGCACTGATGCCTAACAACCCAAGGCCTCCCAAATCTCTAAGTAATTCAAGATTAAATTTCTCTTGTGTGTCATGCACATGGGCTTGAGGTTCGACGAATTCCTTTGTCCAATCACGTACCATTGCACGGAGCATTTGGTGCTCTTCGGTGGGATTGGTATGGTCTTCCGGCATGAGACGTCCTCCACAGGTTTGTTTTTGAGCATTTCAATCAAAGTTCCAGCGAACTATTCGTCTTCATTGTCGGTCGATGAATTCGAATGTTGTTGTTGTGTGAACGCCTCATAATCTTCTTGTGAATCGAATTCGAGAGGCAACACCATCAACTCGAGGCAATCTTGACATTGATATCGTTGACCCACCATGAATCCCATGTATGGATAGACACGAATGCTAAAACAATTGATACAGACTCGGAATGACATGTTTTAACGAACATTGGGTCGTTGATAGTGTTATGTAT
This sequence comes from Candidatus Poseidonia sp., assembly GCA_030827365.1. Taxonomy (GTDB): domain Archaea; phylum Thermoplasmatota; class Poseidoniia; order Poseidoniales; family Poseidoniaceae; genus Poseidonia. Next base: position 3,089 of record JAUREO010000035.1, read on the forward strand.
TAACTCGAACAAGATAGCATTGAACTTCCTGGTTTATGTTCTGCCCATTCTGGTCTTTTTTGATAAAACCTCGAGGCATATTGTTCTTGTTCATCATAAGGATTCTTCAAGCACTCATAAAGGTCCAAAGCATAACTTAGGTCTCCCTGTTCAGCATGTTCGATGGCTTCATAGGCGAGCCAATTTCGAAGGACGTATTTGGGATTTGAAGAAAGCATCAATTCCTTATCAGGTGAATTTTGGGTCACTTCGTTCCAACTTTGAAGCCATTGAGTCCAAGCACCCATGTGCTCAATTGGCTGATAGCAGGCTTTGTGAATAAAATCTATAGAAGCAGAGTTAAGATATGACAACTCTCTAAAGAAAATGGTCATGTCAATATTGGATTCTTGCAACAATCGTTGACATTCCTCAATAACGACTACGCTTTCATCCGTCATATCTTTGATGCCAAGTTTATTGCACCACATCCGATGATGTTCCCATTGAAATGCGATTTGAAACGATTCAAGCAAAGGGCGTTTATCTTGTTCCAAAGAAAAAATTGGAAGAATTGAATCGAGAAGCCGTGCATAATTCCACATCGCTATCATAGGTTGATTCCCAAATGTGTAGCGTTTCGAAAACTTGTCCGTCGTGTTCGGAGTCCAATCAAGGTCGTATGGTTCTATCCATCCGTACGGACCATAATCGATAGTAATCGAATGAATGGACATGTTATCAGTGTTCATGACTCCATGAACAAATCCAACCCGCATCCATTCGGAAACAAGACGAGCCGTCTCTTTGCCGACACACCTTAGCCAGTTCAAACAATCCACTTCGACTTCATTATCATGAGTGAAAAATTGTTGAAGGACATACTCCAACAGCAGCGTTAAAGTCTCATTGTCGCTTCTTGAGGCGTGTATTTCAAATGAACCAAACCTGAGGAAACTTTGAGCTACTCTCGTGACGATAGCCCCTGGTTCTTCCGCTGGATGCCCGTCATACAAAATATCTCGAAGGACATGCTCCCCAGTAGATACGAGGCTGAGAGCCCTTGAGGTAGGTATACCAAGATGGTACATGGCTTCACTACAAAGGAATTCACGTAATGACGATCGTAGCACTGCTCTTCCATCACCACGCCTTGAATAAGGTGTGACACCTGAGCCCTTAAGTTGAATTTCAAACAATTCATCGTCTTTGGTTAGCGTTCCTAAAGAAATTGCCCGACCATCGCCAAGTTGTCCAGCCCATGTTCCAAATTGGTGGCCACCATAACAATGAGCGAAAGGTTCCATGCCTTCGATTTGAGTGTTTCCTGACCAAACTTCTGGGTCTATTTCTAAACCAAGTTCTGTGGCTAAATCCTCGTTCCACAAGAGCATTTTTGGGTCGGGCATCTTCGTTGGCTTTACTTTTGAAAAACATGCTTGATGAACTTGGCGAGGATGATTTTCCTCATTCGTGTCTTGAGGAACACCGTTGATGAATGTTGATGTCCACATTGGCTTCATTGTAACCACACCAGTGGCTACCATCAACATTTGTTTTTGGAGTTCCAAGCATATGTTTATATACACTGGACGACAGAAGATGCATGTGTTTCAGTAACATTCTCGCAAATGGACTCTAACTGCATCTCTTGAGATGTAGAGAGTATAGCGAGGAAAATAAATGAAGAAGACATTGAAACACCATAAAAGCAAACACAACGACAAACATAGAAAACCGACAAAAAAACCGAGGGAAGTACAAGAACAACCAGATCCTTGTTGCATCAACCAAGAAGCAATCGAGAAGAAAAATATCTGGCTGATGAAAGAACTTCAAAAGCACCCACTATACGAGCTTGAAGGGGGCAAATGGCGAATCGTCATTCCAAAACAATTCAAGCGTAAGTACAGTCGACACATGGGTCACTTTATCGATTATTTTAATCGAATCAAATTTGGTCAATAAGACCTGTTGTTGTACACACACAGTAGGTTCGGTGGTCAATCTGCAGAACCGAGGACGGCGGAGGGTGTGCTGTTTGCTGTCACCTAAGGTGTGACCCGTCGAGAATCACGAGGGAATGGGATGACTTCCCTGATGTGCTCAGCGCCGGTTAACCAACTACACACTCGGTCAACTCCGAGTCCAAATCCACCGTGAGGGACGCCTCCGTATGAACGGATATCGATGTAAAATTGGTTTGGCTCGCGTGGGACACCTTCTTCATCAATTCTATGAAGAATTTCTTCTTCAGTCCATGTCCTCTCGCCACCTCCGATGATTTCACCATAGCCTTCAGGTGCAAGTAAATCATGACATAGAACATAATTGCCGTCATCTGGATCGACTCTATGATAGAACGGTTTGGCGACTTTGGGATAATGAGTCAAGAAATGTGGAACATCAAAATCTTGGGTCAGAACTTTTTCTTTAGAATAATCAAGGTCTTGTCCCCATTCGATTTCAATACCCATTGATTGTAATGTTTCAACAGCCTCATCATATCTCATTCGAGGATATTGATTTTCTGCGTAACGCTCGATTAATCCAAGGTCTCGGTCAAAAGACTTGAGTTCTTCACTTCGCTCTTCAAGAAGTGTAGTGCTGATATGTCGAACAAGTTCTTCTCCGTATTGCATGATTTCAGCATTGTTCGCCCATGCAACCTCCATTTCAGCATGCCAAAATTCAGTAAGATGCCGTCGTGTTCGTGATTTTTCCGCCCTAAACGAAGGGGCAATTGTGTACAAGCGTTCGAGGGCTGGCATGGCTGCCTCGGCGTACAATTGCCATGACTGGGTGAGGTAGGCTTTTTTGCCGAAATAGGGTACTTCGAACAAGGTTGAACCACCCTCAACGGCTCCCGCAACAAAGTTTGGTGCTTGATATTCGGTGAATTTTCGTTGACGGAAATACGAGTGGATAGCACCAAAGACGCTGCTTCGAACTTGAAGCATTTTGGTCATTCTTGAGGTCCGCAGATAGAGGTGGCGATTGTCAAGCAAGAATTCAGTTTCTCCACCATCAGAAGAAACCATTGCACTCTCAGTGATAGGAAATGGGCGTTCTGCATCGACAGCACCGATAATTGAAATTGATTGAATACTGATTTCGTGACCTCCTTCGGCACGTTCATCGACATTGACATGGCCATGGAGAATGACGCTTGATTCAATTAATGCGGCCTTGAAATTTTGAAAACTTTCATCACCCAAATCTTCTCTTTTTCCGACGCATTGAATGGTACCCGTTGAGTCTCGAAGCACGATAAAATGAATCTTACTTGATCCACGAGAACGCTTAATCCATCCCTTGAGTTCAACGGATTGGCCATCAAACTGGCCAGTTTGCACATCAGAAATCCAAACATTCTTCATGCTCTCACTAACTTTTGGAAGAACTACCCATATGTGAAATCTTCCACTCGCATCGAAGAACTGTATGATGAAGAAGAATGAAGGGGGAAGTCTCAAAAGGTTTGGAGGAAATGATTCTTTGTGGTCAAAACTGCTGTTTATGCGCTTGGAGGAAACGCTCTTGCTTCTCCAACCTCAAATTCTTCAGAAAATGAACTGGAGGTTTTAGCAAGAGCGATAAGTGATGTGGTCGACCTTCTTGAAGCTGGTTGGCATGTTATTATGACCCATGGAAATGGGCCACAGGTCGGTCAACTGCTCGCTCTCGAGCAAGAAGGACTGTACGAATTAGACCAGTGGGTTGCAGCGACACAATCCATGATTGGTTACAAACTGACTCAAGCGATGTCGTCTATTTTTTTGCAAAGAAATCGACCAGAAAGGGTGGTCGTTGTACCGACTCGGGTGTTAGTTGATGCTCATGACCCCGGCTTTACTACACCAACAAAGCCAGTGGGGCCTATACTTTCTTCTTCGACGGTCATGACAGCGGATTGGCATATTGCAGAAACAATTCATGGTCCGAGAAGGGTTGTAGCAAGTCCAAAACCAATTGAAATCATTGACATCGATGTGATTCAACACATCTCAAATTTACATGCAGTGACCATTTGCTGTGGGGGAGGAGGTATTCCAACCATCAGGGATGGAACAAATTTCATAGGTGTCCCAGCGGTTATTGACAAAGACCTCTGTTCGTCTTTACTAGCGATATCCGTTGATGCGGGTGCATTCATCATTACAACCGCAGTACCAGGAATTGCCACAGACTTTGGAAAGGAAACACAAAAGTATCATTCTTCAATCACACTCACCGAACTTAAATCAATGTACGACCAAGGCGTTTTTCCGGCGGGGTCAATGGGGCCTAAGGCAAAAAGTCTCATCATGGCAAAGTCATCAAAACCATCGATGAGCGTCGTCTTATGTGAACCGGGCAATGCTCTTAGAGCACTTAAAGGCACGAAAGGCACTACGATTGCGTAGGAATTCTTCAGCATAGGTTCTTATGTCTCGTCTTGGTCGCATTCTTATGGAAGAAAATCATATCTTTGCAGAAGCACACTGTGACGGACCATGTGGCGTGTACGACCCCTCAAGTGCACGAATTGCTGGCGAAGCCGTCCAATCTATGACCAAAAAAATGTTGGCATTGGAAAATCCAATTGGTTCAGGAAACAACGAACAAGTTGCTGCTTACTTAAACACCATGTCACGTTACGCAGCTATCAAAGATGAAGAGGCGCAAAAGTGTAAAGATGAACTTCTCGTCCTCTGGACTGACTTCTTCAAGCCGATGCACCTTGAAGCACATCCGCAACTTCACACCACTTTTTGGAATGCTGCAAAGTTATGTTCAGCATGTAAAGTGGAAGTTTCTGAAATTCATGCACAAGAATTGATGGATGCAATTGAAGAAATTCATCACCTGTTTTGGTCCGTGAAGGGCCGAGAAGTCCCTTGGATACGTGCATCCTGATTTGCATGTCTGGTATCTTGAATGTGACCATAATCGGGGACAGCATGTACCCTACACTTACCGATGGCCAGACCGTATCTGCTGTAATGTTGCAAGAATTTGATGACGTAAGGATTGGAGATATTGTTGTCCTCCTCCATCCATTCAAACCAGAAACTCATATTGTAAAACGAATCAAATCTTTTGATGGAGTGCTCTACTTCGTTGAAGGAGATCAACCCGACCCTCTTGGCTCAGAAGATTCCCACAACTTTGGCCCAATTGCAAGAGACCTCATCTTTGCCCGAATCAATGATTCTTCTGCATAAAATGTGGCACCTGAATTCATTGAAGTCTCGATTTGCGATTTGCCCATGCACCACGAAACCAACATAATGATGTGATTCTTGCTTAATTACTTGATTCAATTGACGAAATTCAGCTCGGCGAGGTGATTGTGTTCAATGACCCTGAAGAACCTAAACGAAAACTGTTGAGACGGGTAGAACATATCGACGGCCAACAATATTATGTTTCATCCGACAATAAAGAATCAGAGGATGCAAAAGATTCCAATCATTTTGGCACAAATCCTAGGGATAGAAGTCTTGCGATTATTGATGAATAAGCCCAATCGATGAAGCGGGCCTGACGGGGTTCGAACCCGCGACCGACGGATTAAGAGTCCGTCGCTCTACCTGACTAAGCTACAGGCCCATCATTCGCTTTTCTATCCCGTATTTAATTCTTGACAGACAACGATGTACATCAGAGTCGTCCACTCGGATTTCGAACGACTTCAACTCCTGCAGGAGTTGCTAACACCACAACATCACACATTCCACTAAAAATTCCGACTTGTACCACACCAGCCAAATGAAGCAATTGTTGTTCGACATCTCTTGGACGAAGTATGGTCGGTCCACAATGAGCATCAACAATGTAGTTTCCATTGTCAGTCAATAACGGGCCGTCACCATTCATTCTTACTAGAGCACGCACACGAAGTAACGATTCGATACTTTTTCGGGTTGTTTCATGACAAAATGGTGTGACTTCGATGGGAAGTGGAAATGTTCCTAATACATCAACTCGTTTTCGTTCATCAGCGACAACTACCATGGCTTTTGAGGCTTGAGCTACAATTTTCTCACGGAGAAGAGCGGCACCGCCTCCTTTGATAAGTTCAAAATTTGAATCATATTCATCAGCTCCATCTATCACAACGTCGAGATGTGAAAGAGAGTCAAGATCAGCAAGTGGTATGCCCACTTTTTTTGCTAATTCTTCTGTTTCAATTGAGGTGGGTACACCGATGATGTTCAAACCGTCATCACGAATTCTCTTACCTAATTCGAGAATTGTGTATTTTACCGTTGAGCCGGTGCCAAGTCCTACATTCATCCCAGACTTAACAAAGTCACAGGCGGCGATGCCTGCTTGTCTCTTCATTTCCTCAACGTCCATGATGTTGGGTAAGGATGGCGATTATTGAATATCCCGCTGCAATTTTTAGAAATTTGATTCCGAACATTTTAGACCATTCGTGGTTCATACCAATATCATGGAAGGATTTTTTTCGAACAAACATGCAGCATTCGCCCTCCTTGCACTATACTTCTGTTCGATGTTGAGTGGGATTGCTGGAAACGACAACTCAAGCACTCTTGAAAGTAAATTCGCAGAACAAAAAGCAACTATGATTGGCCAAGCAACAACAATAGCCATCGGTTCTTGGCCTGACGGGGCCAATGAACGAATCGAATTTGATGTTGCCAATGGAAGTTCAATTCGAAACCTTGACTTGACATTCAGCCCTGCAGCAATACCTGGTTCGACAGCGATCACATGGACAAATTCAAATCATTGGAAATACAATTCAGTGTACGATGGTATGAATGTAAATTCAACTGAATTGACACTCTTGCCAAAAGGCATCAATTGGGATTTCGAAACACCGAATCATGGATGGACTCTCGGAACAGCATGGTCTGTTGGATATGATACTACACTTGGTCAAGTCAATGGAGTACATTCTGGAAGCAATGCCTTGTATACTTATGACGGTAATTATCCTAATGGCATGAGCCAAAATTTTGCTACCTCTCCATCTTTTGATTGTTCAGGATGCAGTGGTTCATGGTCCCTCAAATATTGGAAACGATTGGGAATCGAATCTGCTTCGTATGACCACGCATATGTTCAGGTCACAAATTCTGCTGGTTCATGGTCAACCATCTGGTCGCATACTAGTGGTACAACGAACCCATCAACATGGTCTCAAATGACTCACGATATTTCAAATTACATCTCAGGCAACTCAAACTTCCAAGTGAGATTCATTATGGGAACCACAGATGGAAGTGTGACATACACTGGTTGGAATGTTGACGATATCGAAATTGAGCCGACCGGAGGTATTTCAGGAGGAGAAGGAAACTGGACTTCAACCATCATAAGTCCATTACGCGATGGCCGAGGTGAACTTCGAGAATTCGGACTGATGCACATCGATGCTAGTGTTTCTTCAAGCAGCACATTCGAGTGGTCATTGATTGATGCATCTACTGGAGCCTCAATCCCCGGCTTTGAGAATTTAGACACATTGACCTCCGATTTAGGGATGCTTGATTGGGAAAACTATCCTGAAATTAGGTTAAAGTTCCACATCGCAACCAACACTGGTTCTGTCGCACCAATCATTCGGAGTATTTCCTTCAACGGTCATATTAGGTACACATTCGATAGTGACCCAACGGATGCTGGATGGCAATTAAATGGTGCATCGTGGAGTTCAAGTGGCACAATTTCGGGGTCAGCAACATCATTGTCACCAGAATATAAAATCCGAAGCGGATTTTCAAAGTTGAAACTCGCTAACGATATTATTGGTGATGGTGCTCTTGAATTTTCACTGGATTCGGGTTCGACTTGGACAACCCTTCCAGAAGAAGGTACACACTCTCTTGCTGCACCCTCATACATGGTTCAATTCAGAATGGTTCCAACTCCGAATGCACAAACCTCGTGGACTCTAAACACCTTCGATGTGGAACTTGTTAGAACCTCTACACCTGATGGATTACGAATTGATGTTGGATTGGATGGAGCACCTGAATGGAGTATGGACCAATCGCACATCGGCCGTCTTGGAATGCAAGATCGACACTTGGATGGTTCAATATGGCAACAACAACAATTTTCGGTATCTTCATCGGCTAACTTTTACATCTCTGCACCCACCAAGGGCCTCGATAGCCTGTCCTTTGTCTTGAGTTCGCCACTTCAAGAAATGAAATCACCTTATCTTGCACTTGCCATTGGGGGCAACGATGTTCTGAGTCGTTCATTGCCAAATATTCAATCGATGTATGAAGTCAGTTTGAGCAGTACTGAACTCCTCAACTTGAATTCAGCTTTGCAAAGTGCTCCAAACACACACGGTATCGCTGGACTTTCGATGGCTTTGATTGAGTTTAGAATTGGCTCATCCCTTGAACCGGGAACTGTCACCTTTGGGGGTATTTTTGCACCATACAACGGGACAATTTCCTTATCACTTGGTTCGGCATCTTCTGTGGTTCTTGGACTTAACAGTGAGTTAATGAATTCCCCCGTCACAAACAACGTACGGACAGTCAGCCTTCCCATTCGATTGTCGCAATCGGGGGCGGTCTCCGTCACCATCGACGAACTTCAAACATCGTCATCGGTGATACCCGTGGGCCTTGTCGTTGAAAATGCTTCGAATACACTCACCCCAAGTACCTCATGGGTTCGAGCAATCTCAACATTCGACTTAGCACTCATGACCATGGAGAGTCCACTCACATATGCGGTGAATTCAAACTGGCAAGTTCAACTTAATCTCAATGGTTTATTGCAATCCAGTAGCATCACATGCAGTCTTGGCCAGTTACCTGTCACCGCCATGTCCATTTCAGCATGCACAAGTCAAGGCCAATCGTTGATGTGGAATGATGCAGGCAATATGGGTGAAATCGCAGCCAAAGCATCCGGTTCTCGGCTCGAAATCCAACACAAATTCAAAATTCCAGACGGTTGGAATGATGAGGAATCCGCCACACTTGGCGTCCACCTTATTTCAGCATCAGGGCCGATGTTACCAGTTACCCATCAATTCGGCCTCGGACACTCGAAAGGAGTTGAAAATGACATTGAGGTCAAATCTTGGAGTGTACTCTCAAGCAATGGGGTGCGGTCATCACAAGACTACCCCTACCTTCAGGCTGGTCAGCAAGTCAGTATTGAAGTACAACTCGGTTTTGAGGGTGTAGAAGAAAAAGCCTATCCAAGAACAGGCCAAGCATTAGTTCGGTTTTTTGCCGATGGATTCGAAGTAAGTTCAACTTCCATTCTCTATCAGGGTGTTGCTTTACTGCCATACAATGTACCTATTGGACGAACCCAAGTTGAACTTCAGGTTGAAGTTTTACCATTAAAAGGGCAGAATATTATCTTCCCAATGGCGAGCAACTTGACCTTTGGTTTTGATACTGTAAAGCCTACTTTACTTTATTCAAACATAGAAAAATTCTCACAACATCAAATGGGACAAGACGTTGAATTGAGATTTTTAATTGCAGACAGGCCTCATTTGCCCACGCACTCGAAATTGCATCTTTGGACTTCTTGGAAGCATGATGAAAACAGCGACTCAAGAATGCAATTTGGTGAAACAAGCGCTCATGAATTGGACCAACCCGCCTCGCTTGATGCCTTGTCTGGTTTTTACACCTACAATGTCAATATTCGACAAGCATCGAATGGTGATTTTTTCATCGGTTGGCTTGATGTTGCAGATTCTGCAGGTCACCAATTGTCCGAAGGAGGGGATTTCCTATCTCCAATGTTTTTCGTTCAAATTAACGATGATGAAGCACCCAGTCTTGGTACAACAGAAATGAAATGGAATCATTCCAACGGCGAAGTTTGGCTCCATCCAGGGGAAAGATATGACTTGACTGTGCCACTCTATGAGCGAGGTGGAATCTCAGATATTCGAGAAATACATCTTGACTTATCTTCGAATGCAGTGCAATCCTCAACAATTATTTACAATTCAACTACGCAACAATGCATTTCGCTCAACAATTACCTCGAAATTGATTCCTGTGATTTGTCAACAGTAGGGTCTGATGACTATTTTGCAAGGGATGGTACATTTTCAGTATCATTCCATATAGAGTGGGGTTACGACCCAGATGTGAATCTTAAGCGGCTACCTCTCATTACACTTTTCGATCAAGTCGGTCAATCAAATCAGTTTGAATTATCTAGTTTAGTCTGGAGATTTTCTGGCGAATTAACGATTGATAAAGATTCGATAGAATTCACATTCGGAGAAGAAACCACTCATGAGATTGGGTATTTCGTTGAACCTCGTACAGTGTTCGATATCCACGGGGACATTTTTTGGTATCGAACACATGCACCCGTATCTGAAAAATTTAGCATTGAATTTTCCCTCGGAAACAATGAATTTTTGCTCGAAACTGAAAACAGTTCGTTTTCGAGTGAACTTTTAGCACCACTCGAACCGGGTACATACGGATTGTTTGCAGAACTCAACGACGCACCATCTGGTGCCCTCTTCCGAGGCGTTACAGATGAACTAGTGTACATCATTGTGGACGAAACCGCACCGAAAATTATTGCCGTTAACGAACCAACATCAAACAGAGTTCTCGTTGAATCAGAATGGAAGGATAAACAATTTGAAATTCGTATTCGTGAGACTGGGAAAATTGATTCATCGAGTATTGAGTTGAATTGGGCAATTCATGAACAAGGATTAGGCCTCAATTCACCGGCGATGCTCGAGGGATTTGTTCCAATGAATCTGATTGGAGGAACGGATTCAGGCAATTCAATACCATTTGAAACAACATTGGATTTAGATGAAATTATGACTGTAGGTCTTAGGTCAATGTCCCTTGAATTGAGGATTTGGATTACTGGCAATGATGAGGCCGGTCATCAAATTGAACGCTCGTTCAACGATATCGACGCTCCCCTACGTGTTTGGCCTCTCGAGCAACGCTTGGCACAGTTTGAATTCTCAAGTGTAATGTTAACCCCTTCATCCAATATTCGAGAAGGTGATACAGTGAATATTGTCGCTTTCCTAAACAATGTCGGACAAGCAAGCGGGGAAGCTCAACTCGTTATGGAACTCGTCGAAAGCAATGGCGCCCGAACCAGACTCGCAAGTAAAGCGATGACAGCTCAATCAAACGAGACAATTCTTTTCCAACAAGAATGGATTCCAAGCCGCGAGGGTACGATGTGGATTGAGATTCATATTTTGAATTCAGATAACATTTTTGCAACCTCTGAAACAGTAAGAATTCAGTCATCCACCTCTGATGGATTACTTTCCAGCATTAGCGAAGTCAATTCGACATTACTCATCATCATCAGCCTCGTGATAGCAGGATTGATTGTCGTATTGGTTTATGGGCTCCGAAAACCACAGCAGCCCAAACCAAATCTTCAACATGAGAAAGTGATGAAAACTCTTCCAACATTACAACCAAACCAAGAACAGCAGCAATACGGTGCCTACGGGGGTCAATCTCAAGCCTATTCACCAGGTGATAACCCGTATCAATGAGGAAAGTTATGAACAACGAGATTCAAAAAGTGAATGCTCTTTCCCGAGTTGGAGGGAGAAGGAGGACCGCTGACAGAGCTCGACTCTGAGGAAAGTCCCCTCTCCATAGTGCATGTGGCTTTCAGAAGAAAGAGAGCAGAGATGAACTGGTATTGGTATAGAAACGAACGATACAGGGTGTGTACAATGACGTTGAAAGACCGAGATTGCCTTGTTGTCGATGAAACGAGCAACCCCACAGGAGCAAGTCCAAATCGTCCCGTTGACGCTGCACGCCGAGGGACAGGTAGGATGCATAGTTGAATGCGGTCACCGAAAGGGAACAGAAAGGGGCTTACTCCCTTCTCCCTCCACTCTCTAAGACGGCTTCAAGTGGCCTCATCGCAATCGGTGAAGCAAGGGCGATATCATCCCCAAAATCAATCCAAGTTGGTTCGCCTTTGATTTTTGCAGTCATAGAATGTTCCAAGGTGATAAGTGAGGGTAGTAAGAATGTACTTGTAAGGAAAGCGAAGGCAATGAGTAAACACATGATCATGAAGAAATTTTCAAGACCAGGAAATGCTGCTAAAAACCCAGCACCAATTCCTGCAATCGTAGTAATTGAAGTCTCAAAAATCGTCTGTCCCGTTTGTTCTATAGAAGTTGCAAGACCATGAGGAGTTTCACCTTCCTCTCGGATTCTGTGCATAATATGAATCGAATCATCGACACCAATACCAAACACAATCGTTCCAATCATCGCTGTAAAAATATTCACGTTGACATCACCACTTTGCATCAATAAGGGTTGCCACAAAATGACGACTGCGACTGGAACCATGGTATACACTCCTAATCGAATCGATTTGAAAACAAAACAAAGGATGATGGTCAAGACAATGAGCGTGATTATGGTTGTTTTCGATTGGGAATCATGGATACCATCATTGATATCCAATGAAACGGGTAAACCTCCTGTGAGCAATGATGTTTTGGTGTCAGGTAGCGTTGGTTCTTTTTCCAATACTGCATCAATTTGGTCTCTTAAACCTCCAGCAATATTCAAATTCAGGTATGGTTGTTCAACATATACAATGGCCTTTGTACCTCCTTCGTTGAGTAACATAGAACGAACTTCAAACGAGAGGGTATCGAACACAACATTGACCATATCTTTTCGAATAGACTCACGACCACCGGGTGTTGCATCAAGGGCCAACCAAAGATGACACTCAATCACATTATTACTTTCCCAACATGGCTCATGCAATAGATCCCAAAGACTACCCTCGTAGAGAGATACACCATCAGTTAGCGTTATGCTCGCAGGAATCGTCTTCAGAAAGAGAATGATGCTTGTCGTTTCCGTTTCATCAACGGCATCCACCAATAGTTCTATCCTATCGAGTTCATCAAGAACTGGAAGGTCACGGATGTGGTCGGTGTTGTTTTGATTTGGTCGGTCTGTCGCATCAAAGATGAATAGGGATGTCTGGCCGCTGTCAAATTGTCGTGAATATTCAGCGAGGGAATTCAGTGATTGAATGCCATCTGGTGCTTCAGATGAGCCAGTTATAGGTTGATTGAGTTCGTCGAGGTTTACAACTCCATATGCAGTTACAGATGCTGAAACCAAGACAATGAGCATGAATCCTTTAATTGGAAATTTTCCTATGTTCTTCCACATGGTAGGATTACTCCGTTTACTAAATTTCAACATCCAAGCAAGGGTTGGTACAAGTAATACACTGAATAAAAGTGTAGCACCGATGCCGATGACCAAGGTTGAACCAACTGAGCGAATTGGAGAAATTGGAACAATATATGGCAATATGAGTACAGTAAAACCTACAATTGTTGTCATAGCAGATAAAAAAACGGCAACGCCGGTTGACTTTGTCATTTCGATAACGCAAGAACGGTAAAAATCGAGATCCCACAAATCCGGGGGTTCTTGCTCTGCCTGGCCTTTTTTTCTTCGACGTTCGTTATCTTCGTTGATTTTATTCAACTCTTTTCTTCTCACTTCTTCAATTCGATTCACCATGTGCAGAGCGTAATCTACGCCCAGTCCAATCAATATAGGAAATGTTGCAATAATCATCGGTGTCAAGGTGATGTCGACGATGACTGAAATACCAAATGTCAATGCAATAGCCATCAATATTGGAGTACCCGTGATGACCACGACTTTCCATGAACGATGTAATGCTGTGATAATTGCTATGGTAAAGAGAACAGAAAATGGAAGAATCATCATCAAATCTTTGTAAATCTCATCAGATATGTCCTCCAAAACTTTTGGAAGTCCAGTCACGGTCATATCCGTGGTTCGATACTGGCTGGGTTTTGCATCGATAACCGCCTGAAAGTGGTTGAGGAGTTCTGAAAAATCTGCGTAGTCTCCTGTCACACTCGGGTTGTGGTGCATCCCGACAACAATGGCCGTTGTGTCCCAAATTCCATCACCATCCATATCATTGGTGTAATTTCCGTCACCATCCGAATCTTTCGTGAAATCCATGTCATTTGTATCCTTGAAAAATACATCGAATGCCCCGTTAGACTCTTCGATGATTTGGTCAATACGTTGTTGGTCAGGGATCGCATATTCCCCTCCTGGCGGCAGCATCGTGCAATCTAATTGGACAGGAATTCTCGTGTTCAAACCATGAACGCACATTGACGCATTAAATCGACCGTCTGCAGAATTGATTTCTTTAATCACCTGTGTCCCCGACAGAATCCACAATACACCATCGCTTCGACCATGGTCGCTTTTGTCAAAATCAATGCCACGACCTGTTGAATCGCCATCAATATTTCTATCGTCCCCTTCAACCCAAGAAATTTCGTTCAATATTTGTTCTGAAGTAATGTTTTGAGTAAACGTCGTATCAAATGCATTTGGAGTTTGAATGTAAATGACTGCTATATCTGTGGACCATTCGGTTCGAACTTCGAGCAATAACTCAGTCGAAAGTGCATCATCTGGAAGGAAAATTTCTACATCGTCTTCAATTTGTTCTTGAAACGACGCGCCCTGTTGAGCAAAAAAAGCAGTGAGGATAACGAGCAGTATAACCACAGTGCCCGGGGCTTGTAGGGTGGTCGTGTAGATTCTATGCAAACGTTGTTCAACATAATCCCCAAATTTCTCTCTTGCTTCAGAAACTCGTTGTGACAATGCTCCCAACTGACTTGGTGGAGCACTTGTCATAGTAATGCGAGTGATACCGGCTTCAAGAAGAATTCCACTCGAACGGAATAAATGACTCAATCTAAACCAAATTCTTCAACGATGAGATGTCGGAGAAAGCGCTGGGCGGTCTGAAGTACGATGCCTGTTGCCATCAATGCTAATCCAAGTAAACCTATCCATACAGCTGAGATTCCACTTCCAATT